>NZ_JBEXSR010000005.1:0-366361 GCF_040613735.1 Streptomyces sp. NPDC006235 | reverse complement strand
AAACGCCCGGTTACATTCCGAACCCGGAAGCTAAGCCTTACAGCGCCGATGGTACTGCAGGGGGGACCCTGTGGGAGAGTAGGACGCCGCCGAACTCCCTTTAGAGCTCTGGCTCTTGGGCACTCAGCCCGAGAGCCAGAGCTTTTTTGCGTTGAGGTAAGGTCAGGGAGCATCATTGGCACGTTTCCCACAGGAGGCCCCCGGGTGGAGGTTCAGGAGACTCGCGTCCAGACGGACCGTGTGCTCACCATCCCGAACATCCTCAGCATGGCGCGCCTCGTCGGCGTGCCCCTCTTCCTGTGGCTGATTCTGCGGCCTGAGTTCGGTGGGCCCAAGAGTGACGGCTGGGCACTTCTGGTGCTGGCTCTGAGCGGCATCAGTGACTACCTGGACGGCAAGCTCGCGCGGCGCTGGAACCAGATCAGCAGCCTCGGCCGGCTCCTCGACCCCGCGGCCGACCGGCTCTACATTCTTTCGACATTGGTCGGCCTCACCTGGCGCGAGATTCTGCCCCTCTGGTTGACCGCTGTACTTCTGGCGCGGGAGCTGGTTCTGCTCGTGATGGTGGGCATCCTCCGCCGGCACGGCTATCCGCCGCCCCAGGTGAACTTCCTGGGCAAGGCCGCCACCTTCAACTTGATGTATGCCTTCCCCCTGCTCCTGCTCAGTGACGGAAGTGGTTGGATCTCGTCACTGGCTGCTATTTTCGGATGGGCGTTCGCCGGATGGGGTACAACGCTGTACTGGTGGGCAGGAGTCCTCTACGTAGTACAAGTCCGCCGCCTGGTCCGTGCGGACGCCATGCCCGATTGAACTCGCGGATTGCTCCCACAGAAGCGGTGCGATGGCCCGTGGTGGAAAAGTGCGGGACAATCCTCGCGGGGGAAGTCGGCTAGACCGTCGTCTCTTCAAGGAGGACGCTTCCGACATGAAGGCCGTCGTGATGGCCGGAGGCGAAGGCACACGTCTTCGCCCCATGACCTCAAGCATGCCCAAGCCGCTCCTGCCCGTGGCCAACCGCCCGATCATGGAGCACGTGCTGCGGCTGCTCAAAAGGCATGGGCTCAACGAAACAGTCGTAACTGTCCAGTTCCTGGCCTCGCTTGTCAAGAACTACTTCGGCGACGGCGAAGAGCTCGGTATGGAGCTCACCTATGCCAATGAGGAGAAGCCACTCGGTACCGCCGGAAGCGTCAAGAACGCCGAAGAGGCGTTGAAGGACGATGCCTTCCTCGTCATCTCGGGCGATGCGCTGACGGATTTCGACCTCACCGAGCTCATCAATTTCCACAAGGAGAAGGGTGCGCTGGTCACGGTCTGTCTGACGCGTGTGCCCAATCCGCTGGAATTCGGCATCACCATTGTCGACGAGGAAGGCAAGGTGGAGCGCTTCCTCGAGAAGCCCACCTGGGGCCAGGTCTTCTCCGACACCGTGAACACCGGCATCTACGTGATGGAGCCCGAGGTCTTCGACTACGTCGAGCCCGACGTGCCCGTCGACTGGTCCGGCGATGTCTTCCCGCAGCTGATGAAGGAAGGCAAGCCCATCTACGGCTACGTCGCCGAGGGCTACTGGGAGGACGTCGGCACGCACGAGAGCTATGTGAAGGCCCAGGCCGACGTCCTGGAGGGCAAGGTCGACGTCGACATCGACGGGTTCGAGATCTCGGCCGGGGTGTGGGTCGCCGAAGGGGCCGAGGTCCATCCCGACGCCGTGCTCCGGGGGCCGCTGTACATCGGCGACTACGCCAAGGTCGAAGCCGGCGCCGAAATCCGTGAGCACACCGTCGTGGGCTCCAACGTGGTTGTCAAGAGCGGCGCTTTCCTCCACAAGGCCGTCGTTCACGACAACGTCTACGTGGGGCCCCACAGCAATCTGCGTGGCTGCGTGGTCGGGAAGAACACCGACATCATGCGCGCGGCGCGGATCGAGGACGGCGCCGTCATCGGTGATGAGTGCCTGATCGGTGAAGAATCGATCGTTCAGGGCAATGTGCGGGTCTATCCGTTCAAGACCATCGAAGCCGGTGCCTTCGTCAACACCTCCGTCATCTGGGAATCCAGGGGACAGGCGCACCTCTTCGGCGCCCGGGGTGTGTCGGGAATCCTGAACGTGGAGATCACGCCGGAGCTGGCGGTGCGGCTTGCCGGCGCCTATGCGACCACCCTGAAAAAGGGCTCGACCGTCACTACGGCCCGCGACCACTCGCGTGGTGCCCGCGCGCTGAAACGAGCGGTGATCTCCGCGCTGCAGGCCAGCGCCATCGACGTACGTGACCTGGAGAACGTGCCGCTGCCCGTGGCCAGGCAGCAGACGGCGCGCGGCAGTGCGGGCGGGATCATGATCCGTACGACGCCCGGGGTGCAGGATTCCGTCGACATCATGTTCTTCGACGGGCAGGGCGCCGACCTGTCGCAGGGCAGTCAGCGGAAGCTGGACCGGGTGTTCGCGCGGCAGGAGTACCGGCGTGCGTTCCCCGGGGAGATCGGTGACCTGCACTTCCCGGCGAGTGTCTTCGACTCGTACACGGGGTCGCTGTTGCGGAACGTCGACACCACCGGGATCGCGGACTCCGGCCTGAAGGTCGTCGTGGACGCGTCCAACGGCAGTGCGGGACTCGTCCTGCCGAGTCTGCTGGGCAAGCTCGGTGTCGACTCGCTGACGATCAATCCCGGTCTCGACGAGTCCAGGCCGACGGAGACGGCCGACATGCGGCGGTCGGGGATGGTGCGTCTCGGAGAGATCGTGGCGTCCTCGGGGGCCGCGTTCGGGGTGCGGTTCGATCCGGTCGGTGAGCGGCTGTCCCTCGTCGACGAGAAGGGTCGCATCATCGAGGACGACCGGGCGCTGCTCGTGATGCTCGACCTCATCGCGGCCGAGCGGCGCAGCGGCCGGGTCGCGCTGCCGGTGACCACGACCCGGATCGCCGAGCAGGTGGCGGCGTACCACGGGACCCAGGTCGAGTGGACGACCACGTCTCCCGACGACCTCACGCGCGTGGGTGGTGAGGAAGGGACGATCTTCGGTGGCGACGGCAAGGGCGGGTTCATCGTCCCCGAGTTCAGCAGCGTGTACGACGCCACCGCGGCCTTCGTACGGCTCATCGGGCTCGTGGCGCGGACGCAGCTCACGCTCAGCCAGATCGACGCGCGGATCCCGCGGGCGCACGTCCTGAAGCGGGATCTGGCGACTCCGTGGGCCGTCAAGGGACTCGTGATGCGGAGGGTCGTCGAGGCGGCCGGAGACCGGTTCGTGGACACTACGGACGGCGTGCGGGTCGTGGAGACCGACGGTCGTTGGGTGATGGTGCTGCCCGACCCGGCGGAGGCCGTCACCCACCTGTGGGCCGAGGGGCCGGACGACGCCTCGGCGCAGGCCCTGCTGGACGAGTGGTCGGCGGTCGTGGACAGCGCCGGCCGGTAAACGGGCAGCACGCGTGCGTGCCGGACAAGTGTCCCCAACGGGGCCTGTCCGGCACGCCGTGGGGCCGTTTCGGAGGTAGTGGCTGCGACGTGCGACGATGTGCGGCATGCCGCAGCAACCCCCCATTCGGAGCACACCGACGCGGCCCCGGCGCCCGGACGCGTCCATGTCGTTGATCACCAACGTCATGGACCACAGCCTCGACGACGGATACGCCGAGGCCGCCGCGCGCAAGAAGGCCGCGGGCGACGGTGGCCTGCCGAGGACACTCAGGGCGAAGCTGGGACTCGCGGCCGGCCTGGTGCTGGCGGCCCTCGTCGTGACCTTGGGAGCGGCCCAGGCGCGCGTCGCCGCTCCGGTCGTTGCCAAGGAGCGGGAGGAACTGGTCGACCGGATCGACCGGGAGACCGAGGCGGCGGACAAGCTGGAGGACTCCGTCGACCGGCTGCGCGAGGACGTGAGCGCGCGCCAGCGGGAGGCGCTGAAGCACAGCGGTGGAAGCGCCGAGTCCGACATCGTGGGCATCCTGTCGGGCGCCACAGCGGTGCACGGCCCCGGCGTGAAGCTCGTGGTGAACGACGCCAAGGAAGCCGGCTCGGGCGGTGACGGCGACCCGCGTGAGACCACCGGGTTCTCCGACACGGGCCGGGTGCGCGACCGGGACATGCAGCGCGTGGTCAACGGGCTGTGGGAGTCGGGCGCCGAGGCCGTCTCCATCAACGGGCAGCGGCTGACGGCTCTGTCCGCGATCAGGGCCGCGGGGGACGCGATACTGGTCGACAACAAGCCGCTGGTGCCGCCGTACACGGTGCTCGCGGTGGGGGACGGGCAGCGGCTGAGCACTCGGTTCCAGGACAGCGCGGACGGCCTGTATCTGAACGCGCTCCAGGAGAGTTACGGCATCAGGACAGGCATCTCCGTGGAGGACGACCTGCGGCTGCCTGCCGCGCCGAGTGTGATCGTACGTACAGCACAGCCGAGCATTGAGAAGAGCGAGAAGGGCACATCGTGATCGCCGTACTGGGCCTCGTCGTGGGAGTCGTGGCCGGCCTGTTGGTCCGGCCTGAGGTTCCGGCGGTGGTCGAGCCTTATCTGCCGATCGCTGTCGTGGCGGCGCTCGACGCCGTCTTCGGTGGCCTGCGGGCCATGCTCGACGGCATCTTCGACGACAAGGTCTTCGTGGTCTCGTTCCTGTCGAACGTGGTGGTGGCCGCGTTGATCGTGTTCCTGGGGGACAAGCTGGGCGTGGGTGCCCAGCTGTCCACCGGTGTGGTGGTCGTCCTCGGTATCCGGATCTTCTCCAACGCCGCGGCGATCCGCCGGCACGTGTTCCGGGCGTGAGGCCGATGAGCGAGCACGACGACAAGCGCCCCGAGGAGAACGGCGGCACGCGCGCGGACCAGCGCGACGGGAACGGCGAGTCCCGGAACCGGCTGCGCAGGGAACTGCCTCAGGAGGTGTCCGCGCCGGCGCCTGCCGCCCAGGACGCTCCTGAACCAAAGCCAGAACCAGCACTCGCACCAGCACGGGAATCAGAACCGGGACCGGAGCCCGAACCGCAGACGGCTCCCGGGCCCGGTCCCGCTCCCGAGTCCGAGCCGCGGCTGACCGGTCGGCAGCGGTTGGTGAAGGGGCTATGGCCGCCGCGGGTCTCACGGGCCCAACTCATCGTCGCGCTGCTGCTGTTCGGCCTCGGGTTCGGGCTGGCCGTGCAGGTGGCATCGCACAGCGACAGTGACAGCGCGCTGCGCGGTGCGCGTCAGGAAGATCTCGTCCGCATCCTCGATGAACTGGACGACCGTACGCAGCGTCTTGAGGACGAGAAGCAGGGTCTCGAGAAACAGCGCGACGAGCTGGAGAACAGCTCGGACCAGGCCGAGGAGGCCCGGAAGCAGACGGTCGAGAAGGAGAGGCAACTCGGCATCCTGGCCGGCACCGTGGCCGCGCAGGGGCCAGGTATCACCATGACCATCGAGGACACCAAGGGCACGGTCGAGGCGGACATGCTGCTCGACGCGGTGCAGGAGCTGCGCGCGGCGGGTGCCGAGGCGATCCAGGTCAACGGCGTGCGGGTCGTCGCGGGCACGTACCTGGCGGACTCCGGCAAGGGCGTGGGCGTCGACGGGAACAAGATCAACGCGCCCTATCGTTTCAAGGTCATCGGCAAGCCGCAGGATCTCGAGCCGGCGCTCAACATCCCCGGAGGGGTGGTGCAGACTCTCGAGAAGGAACACGCCACGGTCACCATCGAGCGGTCGACCAAGATCGTCGTGGACGCCTTGCGGCAGGTGAAGCGGCCTGACTACGCTCGGTCGTCCTCCCAGTGAACCGGGGGTGCATGGGCGAGGTCGGGCGAGGGCATGAGGTTGCGGGGGGTCGGCGCACCGAATGGGTGGTGCGTGGTGGAAACTGTCTGGTGCAGACGGACGTTGTCAGGATGTCCGGGTCGGCCAGAGTGTTCAGTCAGGGTTCGTCCTGCCCCACGGGCGGGTCTGTTTCGGTCAAGGGGAATCGCCCGTGAAGTTGTTTGCGAAGTTGTTCGGCAAGAGCGCGCGAGAAGGCAGCGACAACGCGACCGCTCGCCATCGCGCACAGCCTGACGCGGAGGGCCAGCGGCCGCTGTTCCGGGACCAGGTCGGTGGCCCGGGCGGCGACGTTTCCGGAGGTCAGGGCGCGCCGTCGGTTGACCCTGCGCAGCCCGGCGGCATAGGTTTCGGGCAACCGTCAACCTCAAGTGCGGGTGGAGGGTTTTCCGACCCGTATGCGTCCAATGTCCCCGGTGGGCAGCCGCGGCAGGAGGATCCGATGTCGGCCCTGGTGTGTACGAGGTGCGGTAACCGCAACGCGGAGAACAGCCGCTTCTGCTCCAACTGCGGCGCGCCGCTGAAGGCGGGGGCGGCGGCGGAGCGTCCGTCCGAGACGACCTCCACGATCTCCATCTCCGGTCTTGAGGCCTACGACAGCGAGACCACCGGCCAGACGCCGATGCCGACGCTGTCCCCCGAGGCGCAGGCGGCCGTCGACGCGCTGCCGCTGGGCTCCGCGCTCCTGGTCGTGCGCCGCGGGCCGAACTCGGGCAGCCGCTTCCTGCTGGACGGCGATCTGACCACGGCGGGGCGCCATCCGCAGAGCGACATCTTCCTGGACGACGTGACGGTCTCCCGGCGCCATGTGGAGTTCCGCCGAGGTCAGGACGGCTCGTTCACGGTGGCCGACGTGGGCAGCCTGAACGGCACGTACGTGAACCGCGAGCGGATCGACCAGGTCGCCCTGAACAACGGCGACGAGGTGCAGATCGGCAAGTACCGGCTGGTCTTCTACGCCAGCCAGCGGGGCTACTGACCGGATTCCGTCCGGGGGAGCCCGCGAAGGTCCGTCCGTCAGGGAAGGTCCATGCTTCAAACACCGAGCGGCGGTGCCGGGCACGGCGCCGCCGCCACGGACAGGCTGATGAGCATCGGCACGGTGCTGAACGTGCTGCGCGACGAGTTCCCCGAGGTCACCATCTCCAAGATCCGTTTCCTGGAGGCGGAGGGGCTCATCGAGCCGCAGCGGACCCCGTCGGGGTACCGCAAGTTCAGCGCCCATGACGTCGAGCGCCTCGGCCATGTCCTGAGGATGCAGCGGGACCACTATCTGCCCCTGAAGGTGATCCGCGAGCATCTGGACGCCATGGAGCGAGGTGAGGCCGTCCAGCTGCCGACGCTGGGCCGTCAGCGTGACGGCGAGAGCGTCCCCGAGTCCCCCGAGGCGCCCACGGCGGCCAGGATCGGGCGTGAGGAGCTCCTCGCCGCTGCCGGCGTCGGTGAGGAGGAGCTCGGGGAGTGGGAGTCGTACGGGCTCGTCACCCCCCTGGAGGACGGGGTGTATGACGCGGAGGCGGTCACGGTGGCCTCGCTGATCGCCGAGCTGGGGCGGTTCGGGATCGAGCCGCGGCACCTGCGGGTGATGAAAGCCGCCGCCGACCGCGAGGCTGGTCTCGTGGACCAGGTGGTGGCCCCGCTGAAGCGGCACCGCAACCCGCAGACCAGGGCGCACGCGGAGGCCCGTGCCAAGGAGCTGGCGGGGCTCACCGTGAGGCTGCATGCCGCGTTGGTGCAGACGGCGCTGGGCGTACGGCTGCCCTGACACGGCCGGCCGTGGGCGACCGGAACAGGCGCCCGTTCCCGGCCCGACTACCCAAACATCCCGAGCACGGCCTAGGGTTGCTGTGTGAACGAGCTCGATGTCGTAGGTGTCCGGGTGGAAATGCCCTCCAACCAACCGATCGTGCTGCTGCGTGAAGTGGGAGGCGATCGTTACCTCCCCATCTGGATCGGACCGGGTGAGGCGACGGCGATTGCCTTCGCCCAGCAGGGCATGGCTCCTGCGCGGCCGCTGACCCACGATCTCTTCAAGGACGTGCTGGAGGCCGTCGGTCAGGAGCTCACGGAAGTGCGCATCACGGACCTGCGTGAGGGCGTCTTCTACGCGGAGCTGGTCTTCGCCAGCGGCGTCGAGGTGAGCGCCCGCCCGTCCGACGCCAT
Organism: Streptomyces sp. NPDC006235; assembly: GCF_040613735.1. Lineage (NCBI taxonomy): Bacteria > Bacillati > Actinomycetota > Actinomycetes > Kitasatosporales > Streptomycetaceae > Streptomyces > Streptomyces sp. NPDC006235. Next base: position 358,411 of record NZ_JBEXSR010000005.1, on the reverse strand, counting down.
AGCGCTGGCCTTGCGCACCGGGACGCCGATCTACGGCAGTGACACGGTGCTCGACGACGCCGGTATCGCGATCCCGGACGAGCAGGAGGACGAGGTGGAGAAGTTCCGCGAGTTCCTCGACCAGATCTCCCCGGAGGACTTCGGCAGCAGCAGCCAGTGAGCTCCGGATTCCGGTGAGAGCCGGATGGCGGGGAGTGCCAGAGGCCAGTGAGGCGCGTGGGCGGCCCGGCGGACGATGTGGTCCGCGGCAGGGTCGCCCGCCCTGTGTGCGGCGGGTGAAATGCCCGCATGTGCCGGAGGCGAGTGAGAGCGTCACGCGGCCCGCATCGGGGCATTCGGCTAGCCTTTCCCCGCGGTGGGGCACGGGAAACCACTCTTAGGGTGATTATCACTCGGCGTGGCGAGTGTGGCGATCGTTGACGCACCCCGGGTGACTGCCTACCGTCGAGAAGGCAGGTCAAGGACGGAGGTCGGCGTGAGAAGCAGCGGCGACGGTACGGCTGGGGGCGGCCCCGAGCGCAGTCTCGGGGCGAGCGGTCCGTACCCTCCCCCGGGCTCACGGCTCCGCCCGAGCGGGGGGTGTCCCCAGCCCGGCGGGGTGGCTGATCACGTTCCGCAGCGACCGACGGCTGTGCCGAGCAGCGGAGGGACGACGTCCATGGCGTCCGAGCAGATCGGCTATCGGGGCCCCACGGCCTGCGCGGCCGCCGGTATCACCTACCGGCAGCTGGACTACTGGGCCCGCACCGGCCTCGTCGAGCCGAGTGTGCGCCCCGCCTACGGGTCGGGGACGCAGCGGCTGTACAGCTTCCGAGACGTCGTCGTCCTGAAGATCGTCAAGCGGTTCCTCGACACCGGGGTGTCGCTCCAGAACATCCGCACAGCCGTCCAGCACCTCAGAGAACGCGGTTTCCGCGATCTGGAGCGGATGACGCTGATGAGTGACGGGGCGACGGTCTACGAGTGCACCTCGCCGGACGAGGTCCACGCGCTGCTCCAAGGAGGCCAGGGCGTCTTCGGGATCGCCGTGGGCGTGGTGTGGCGGGACGTGGAGAGCGCGCTGTCCCAGCTGCACGGAGAGCGGATCGACACCGGCGAGACCCTGGTCGGGCCCAACCCGGCGGACGAGTTGGCGCGGCGGCGGAACCGGGCCGTCTGAACCGTCCGGCGGTGCGATGCCCCCCGGCCGTTGCAGGCGGGACGTTTCCGTGCCGGGCTGCAAGCGCTTTCTCCCGGGTGTCGGGGCGGTTGTCCGGGGCGTTGTCAGTGGCGTAGGGCAGCATCGGAGATGTGAGAACCGCGCCCACGATCCTGCATCTCGACATGGATGCCTTCTTCGCCTCGGTGGAGCAGGCGTCCAAGCCGAGCCTGCGCGGGAAGGCCGTCGTCGTGGGTGGGCTCGGGCCCCGGGGCGTCGTGGCCACGGCGTCGTACGAGGCGAGGGTCTTCGGTGTGCATTCGGCGATGCCGATGGGGCAGGCCAGGCGACTGGCGCCCAACGCCGCGTATCTCGTGCCGCGCTTCGGGTTCTACAAGGCGATCAGCGAGCGGGTGATGGAGCTGCTGCGGGCCCTGTCGCCGCTGGTGGAGCCGCTGAGCCTGGACGAGGCGTTCGTGGACCTGGAAGCCGGGGGAGCGGCCTGGGACGAGCAGTCGGCGCGGCTGGTCGGGGGGCAGCTGCGCGCGGACATACGGGCCGTCACCGGACTCACGGGATCGGTGGGGCTCGCCGCCTCCAAGATGCTCGCGAAGATCGCCTCGGAGCAGGCCAAGCCGGACGGGCTGGTGGTGATCGAGCCGGGGACCGAGCGGGCGATGCTCGGGCCGATGTCGGTGCGGACGCTGCCGGGGGTCGGGCCGGCGACGGGCGATCATCTGCGGCGGGCCGGGATCACCACGATCGAGGAGATCGTCGAGGCGGGCGAGGACGAGATGGTCCGGCTGCTGGGAAAGTCGCACGGGCACGGCCTGTACGCCATGGCGCTGGCGCGGGACGACCGGCCCGTCGTGGCGGAGCGGGAAACGAAGTCGGTGTCGGTCGAGGACACGTACGACGTGGACATCCACGACCGGGTGCGGGTCGGTCTCGAGGTGCAGCGACTGGCGGACCGGTGCGTGCGGCGGCTGCGCGGGGCCGGGCTGTCCGGGCGGACGATCGTGCTGAAGGTGCGGCGGTACGACTTCTCGACGCTCACCCGGTCCGAGACACTGCGCGGGCCGACGGACGATCCCGCGGTGATCCGCGAGGCGGCGGCCCGGCTGCTCGATTCGGTCGACACGACGGGGGGTGTGCGGCTGCTCGGGGTGGGCGTCAGCGGCCTCGCCGACTACACACAGGAGGATCTCTTCGCGCAGGCGGCGGGGGAGCGGCCGCAGGCGGAGGGGCCCCTCGAGGAGGACGCCGTGGCGCCGGCCGAGGAGCAGCCGGCGCTCGCCGAGCGGCGGTGGCCCGCCGGGCACGACGTACGGCACGCCCTGTTCGGGCACGGATGGGTGCAGGGCAGCGGTCTGGGACGGGTCACCGTGCGGTTCGAGACGCCCGGCTCGCAGCCCGGGCGGGTGCGGACCTTCCGGGTCGACGACCCGGACCTGGAGCCGGCGGATCCGTTGCCGCTGGTTTTATCGACTCCGGAGGAGAGCCGCGGTGGGCCGGAGGGCGGGGCCGGGGCTGTGGGGGTACGGTCCGCCGCCCCCTAGGAGGCTCGCCGGGCTTCAGGCCGTCTCGTCCGTGCCCGCCAGCTTGCCGAAGTCGTGGTCGGGCAGCGGGGGAGGCGCGGCGACGTCGAGACCGTAGTGGTGGTAGAGCTGGAGTTCCTGTTCGGGGGAGAGGTGTCGGCCCACGCCGAAGTCGGGTGCGTCCTTGATCAGGGCGCGGTCGAAGGGCACGTGGAGGGCGCCGTCGATCAGTTCACTGGGTTCGAGGGGGACGAAAGCGTCCCTGCTGAACAGGCCGGTCCGTATGGCCGCCCACTCCGGCTCGCCGGTGGCGTCGTCGAGGTAGACCTCGTCGATCGTGCCGATCCTGGTTCCGTTGCGGTCGAACGCCTTGCGGCCGATCAGGTTGCGCGGATCGATATCGGTTCGCACGGGCCCTCCACATGGTCGCAACTCATCCGTAAGCACTACAAAACGGCACAATCGGAGAGGTGGCCACTCGAAGGTTCGTGCGTGGACCGCGCTGGTACGCTGGCAGCGGCTGTTGACCCCGTGCGGGAGAGTCCTCCAGACACCATCGGAGGCGCCGAAGGAGCAAATCCTCCCCGGAATCTCTCAGGCACACGTACCGCACGGACGAGGTCACTCTGGAAAGCAGGGCGGGTGTCGACGGCTTCCGCTCTCACCGACGGTGAAAACCGGAGGCCTTCGGGCGATCCGGTGAAGCTCTCAGGTTGAGATGACAGAGGGGGAGGCCGTTCGGGTACCCGTGCCGTGGTGCCCCTCGAAGGTCGTGACGACCAGGAGGCCTCCGTAATGACCGCCCACCGCATTCCGCTCTCCGAGCTCGAAGAGGCAGTCCCCTTCGAGCAGCGCCACATCGGCCCCGACCACGAGGCCTGCGCCAAGATGCTTGCGCAGGTCGGCTACGGCTCGCTGGACGAGCTCACGGCCGCCGCGGTCCCGGCCGTGATCAAGAGCGCCGAGGCGCTGGACCTGCCGGGCGCCCGCAGCGAGGCCGAGGTGATCGCCGAGCTGCGCTCCCTCGCCGACCGCAACCAGGTCCTCGGTTCCATGATCGGACTCGGGTACTACGGCACGTTCACGCCGCCGGTCATCATGCGCAACGTCATGGAGAACCCGGCCTGGTACACGGCCTACACGCCGTACCAGCCGGAGATCTCGCAGGGGCGGCTCGAGGCGCTGCTCAACTTCCAGACCATGGTCGCCGACCTCACCGGACTGCCGACCTCCGGTGCCTCCCTGCTCGACGAGGGCACCGCGGCGGCCGAGGCCATGGCACTGTCGCGGCGTCTGGGCAAGAACAAGAAGGGCCTGTTCCTGGTCGACGCGGACGCGCTGCCGCAGACCATCGCCGTGATCCAGACCCGGGCCGAGCCGACCGGCGTCGAGGTCGTCGTCGCCGATCTCGGCGAGGGCATCCCCGCCGAGATCGCCGAGCGCGAGATCAACGGCATTCTGATCCAGTACCCGGGCGCCTCCGGAGCCGTACGCGACATCAAGCCGGTCATCGACCAGGCGCACGAACTCGGGGCGCTCGTCACCGTCGCCGCCGATCTGCTCGCGCTGACGCTGCTGAAGTCGCCCGGTGAGCTCGGCGCGGACATCGCCGTCGGGACGACACAGCGCTTCGGAGTGCCGATGGGCTTCGGCGGTCCGCACGCCGGTTACATGGCGGTCAAGGACAAGATGGCGCGCAGCCTGCCCGGGCGGCTCGTCGGCGTGTCCGTGGATGCCGACGGGAACAAGGCCTACCGGCTGGCACTCCAGACGCGTGAGCAGCACATCCGCCGTGAGAAGGCCACCAGCAACATCTGCACCGCCCAGGTGCTGCTCGCCGTCATGGCCGGCATGTACGCCGTCTACCACGGGCCGGAAGGCCTGAAGGGCATCGCGCGGCGCACCCACCGGTACGCCACGGTGCTCGCCGCCGGGCTCGCGAACGGCGGGGTCGAGGTCGTGCACGGGTCCTACTTCGACACGCTGACCGTGCGTGTCGAGGGCCGGGCCGCCGGTGTCGTGGCCGCCGCGCGGGGCAACGGGGTCAACCTCCGTCTCGTCGACGCCGACCACGTCTCGATCGCCTGCGACGAGACCACGACCCGGGCCCAGCTGCGTGCCGTGTGGGCCGCCTTCGGTGTCGAGGGGGTCATCGAGGCGCTGGACGCGACCACGGAAGACGGGCTTCCGGACGCTCTGCTGCGGTCCGACGAGTACCTGACACACCCCGTCTTCCACCAGCACCGCTCCGAGACGGCCATGCTGCGCTACCTGCGCCGGCTGGCCGACCGCGACTACGCGCTCGACCGGGGCATGATCCCGCTGGGCTCCTGCACCATGAAGCTCAACGCGACCACGGAGATGGAGCCGGTCACCTGGCCCGAATTCGGGCAGCTGCACCCCTTCGCGCCCGCCGAGCAGGCCGGGGGTTACCTCACGCTCATCCGTGAGCTGGAGGACCGTCTCGCCGAGGTCACCGGGTACGACAAGGTGTCCCTCCAGCCCAACGCCGGGTCGCAGGGCGAGCTGGCCGGTCTGCTCGCCGTACGCGGGTACCACCGGGCCAACGGGGACGAGCAGCGCACCGTGTGCCTGATCCCGTCGTCCGCGCACGGGACCAACGCCGCGAGCGCGGTGATGGCGGGCATGAAGGTCGTCGTCGTGAAGACCGCCGACGACGGCGAGATCGACGTCGAGGACCTGCGGGCCAAGATCGAGCAGTACCGCGACGAGCTGTCGGTGCTGATGATCACGTACCCGTCCACGCACGGTGTGTTCGAGGAGCACGTCTCCGAGATCTGCGCGCAGGTGCACGAGGCGGGCGGGCAGGTCTACGTCGACGGGGCCAACCTCAACGCGCTCGTGGGGCTCGCCAAGCCGGGGCACTTCGGCGGTGACGTCTCGCACCTGAACCTGCACAAGACCTTCTGCATCCCGCACGGCGGCGGCGGCCCGGGCGTCGGTCCGGTGGCGGTGCGTGAGCACCTCGCGCCGTACCTGCCGAACCACCCGCTCCAGCCCGAGGCGGGCCCGGAGACGGGGGTCGGCCCCATCTCCGCGGCGCCGTGGGGTTCCGCCGGGATCCTGCCGATCTCCTGGGCGTACGTCCGGCTCATGGGCGGCGAGGGGCTGAAGCGGGCCACGCAGGTGGCCGTGCTCAGCGCCAACTACATCGCCAAGCGCCTCGAGCCGCACTACCCGGTGCTCTACACCGGCCCCGGCGGGCTCGTCGCGCACGAGTGCATCATTGACCTGCGGCCGCTGACCAAGGCGACCGGGGTGAGCGTCGACGACGTCGCCAAGCGGCTGATCGACTACGGCTTCCACGCGCCGACGATGTCGTTCCCGGTGGCCGGAACGCTGATGATCGAGCCGACCGAGTCGGAGGACCTGGCCGAGCTGGACCGGTTCTGCGAGGCGATGATCGCCATCCGCGCGGAGATCGAGAAGGTCGGCTCCGGCGAGTGGCCCGCGGACGACAACCCGCTGCGGGGCGCCCCGCACACGGCCGGGACGCTCGCCGGGGCGTGGGAGCACGCCTACAGCCGTGAGGAGGCCGTCTTCCCGGCCGGGGTCTCGGTCGCCGACAAGTACTGGCCGCCGGTGCGCCGCATCGACCAGGCCTTCGGCGACCGGAACCTGGTGTGCTCCTGCCCGCCGCTCGACGCGTACGAGGACTGACCGGCCGGATCGGTCGCAGGGGAGGGGCTCTCCGCGGTGCGGGGCCCCTCCCGTCATTCGGCGGCGAGGGACACCTCGGTCGACTTGATCAGGGCGATGACGGGGGTTCCCGCCGACAGGGTGAGGTCGTCCGCGGCGTCCCTGGTGATCGCGGCGGTCAGTTCACCGCCCTCGACGGTGACCCGCACGGACGCCATGGCGTCGCCGGTCGCGATGTCCGTGACCGTGCCGGGGAGCCGGTTGCGGATGGACAGGCCCTCGACGGGGGCGGTGGCCAGGGATACCTCCGTCGATTTCACCAGGGCCCGCACGGCGGCGCCCGGCGCGAGGCCGAGGTCGTCGGCCGCCTCCCGGGTGATCGCCGCGGTGAGCGACTGGCCGCCGGTGAGGCGGACCTTGACCGTCGCCATGGCCTCGCCCGGCGTGACGGCGGTGACGGTGCCGGGAAGCTGGTTGCGGATGCTCAGGCTCATGAGGGGCACGGTATCCCGGTGAGTCTCCTATGCCGGGTATGCATGCGTTTGCGTCGCTTTGACCGTCGCCCAGACCGGGGCGCCGGGATGCAGGTCGAGTTCGGCGGCGGCGACCGTGGTGAGGTCGGCGGTCAGGGGGAGTTCGCCGGTGAGGTCCGCGCGGATCTGGTCGCCGTGCGTCTCCAGCCCGGCGACCTCGCAGCGCCACAGGTTGCGGGCGCTGGAGCCGGTCGGGCGTTCGCGGTACAGGGTCACGGCACCGGGCGGGAAGGCCACGAAAGCCGGGCCGGAGAGCTCTTCCGTGGTCGTGATGGCCGGGCCCTTGCCGAGCCGGACGGTGTGGCCCTCGGCCCGACCCCGGTAGAGGTTGAGGCCGACGAGCCGGGCGATGTAGTCCGTGCGGGGGTGGCGGGCGATGTGGGAGGGCGTGCCCTCCTGGACGACCTGGCCGTCCTCCACGACGACCAGACGGTCGGCCAGCACCATGGCGTCCAGCGGGTCGTGCGTGACGAGGACGGCCACGGCCTCGAACTCGGCGAGGTGGCGCCGCAGCTGGGCGCGCACCTCCAGACGGGTGCGGGCGTCGAGCGCGGCGAGGGGCTCGTCCAGCAGCAGCAGCCGGGGCCGGGTGGCCAGGGCCCGGGCCACGGCCACGCGCTGGGCCTGGCCTCCCGACAGACGGCGGGGCTTGGCACCGGCGTGGTCGGCCAGGCCCATCCGGTCCAGCCACTCGGCGGCCTGGGCACGGGCCTCGGCCTTGCTCGCACCCCGGCAGCGCGGGCCGAAGGCGACGTTGTCCAGGGCGGTCAGATGCGGGAAGAGCAGGTAGTCCTGGAAGACGACGCCGACCGGGCGGGACTCGGGCGGCATGCCGTCCAGCGGGGTGCCGTCCAGCCGTAGATGACCCGACGTGAGGGGTGTGAGCCCTGCGAGGGCGCGCAGGGCCGTGGTCTTGCCGGCGCCGTTCGGGCCGAGCAGGGCGACGACGTCCCCGGGGGCGGCGGTGAGTGCGACGTCCAGGCGGAAGGGGCCGCGGTCGACGACGAGGTGGGCGTCGAGGCCTTCCGGGAGGTGGGCGGGTGCTGTGCCGTCGTGGTCGGTCGCCTTGGTCATGAGGAGCGCGTCCAGGGTGTCAGGGAGCGGTCATCCGGACTCGGGCGATGCCCGGAGACCCTCTTCCGGCAGTCGGTTCCGGACATCACGACGCCGTCATCCAGCGCTCGCGCAGGGCCGCCAGGACCGCGATGGACACCGCCAGCAGGACCAGGCTGAGGGCGATCGCCGCCGCCGGGTCGTTCTGCAGGGCCAGGTAGACCGCCAGCGGCATGGTCTGCGTGCGGCCCGGGAAGTTGCCCGCGAAGGTGATCGTCGCGCCGAACTCGCCCAGGGCCCGGGCCCAGGCCAGTACGGCACCGGCCGCGATGCCCGGCGCGATCAGCGGCAGGGTGACCCGGCGGAACGCGGTGAAGCGGGAGGCGCCCAGGGTGGCGGCCGCCTCCTCGTAGCGCGGGTCGGCGGCCCGCAGGGTGCCCTCCACGCTGATGACGAGGAACGGCATCGCCACGAACGTCTCGGCGAGGACGACACCCGTCGTGGTGAAGGGCAGGGTGATCCCGAACCAGGAGTCGAGCCACTGCCCGATGACGCCGTTGCGCCCGAAGGCGAGCAGCAGGGCCACACCGCCCACCACCGGCGGCAGCACCAACGGCAGCGTCACCAGGGCCCGTACGAAACCCCGGCCGGGGAACCGGGTACGGGCCAGCAGCCAGGCCAGGGGCACGCCGACGACCAGGCTCAGGCCGGTCGCCGCCGTGGCACAGACGAGCGACAGCCGGAGTGCCTCCCACACCTCGGCGCTCGTCAGCTGCTCGGGGAGGCTGCGCCAGGGCGCCCGTACGAGCAGGGCGATCAGGGGCAGGAGCAGGAACGCCAGGCCGATCAGGGCGGGCACCAGCAGGGGCACCGGCACCGACCGGGTCCGGCCGCGGTGGCGGTCGCGGCGGGGTCGGCTTTCCAGCGTGTCGGTCACGGCTTGAGGAACCCGGCCTCGGACAGCACCTTCTGGCCCTCGGGGGACCGCACCAGGGCGACGAACGCCTTCGCGGCCGTGGGGTTGGGGGCGTTCTTGAGCAGGGCGATCGGATAGTCGTTGACGGCCCGGGCCGACTCGGGGAAGTCCACGCCGTCCACCTTGTCACCCGCCGCCCGCACGTCGGTCCGGTAGACGACGGCCGCGTCGGCCTCCTTCAGCTCGACCTTCGTCAGGGCGCTCTTGACGTCCTGTTCGTACGAGACGGGGGTCAGTTTCAGACCGCCGGTGTCCAGTGCCTTCTGGGCGGCGGCACCGCACGGCACGGTCTTGTCGCACAGGACGACCTTGAGGCCGGGCTCGGTGAGGTCCTTCAGGGAGGAGATCCGGTCGGGGTTGCCGGGAGGCGTGGCGATCTCCAACTGGTTGCGGACGAAGGTGACCGGTGTGCCCGCCGCGTCGTGCTTGTCGGTCACCGTCGCCATGGTCTTGGTGCTGGCGGCGGCGAAGACATCGGCCGGGGCGCCGCCGGTGATGCCGGCGGCGAGGGTGTCGCTGCCGCCGAAGTTGAAGGTGACCTTCGTGCCCGGGTGCTGCTTCTCGAACGTCTTGCCCAGGGCTTTGAAGCTCTCCTCCAAGGAGGCGGCGGCGAAGACGTTGACCGTGCCGGAGGGTTTCGCGGAGGAGGGGGAGCCCTTGTCCGAGTCCGTGGCGGAGGAGCAGGCGCTCAGAGTCAGCAGCGCGGCTGCGGACGCACCGGCGATCTGGAGGATCCGGCGTGTCCGGTGCGCGGAACGGGTCATCTGGGGGCCACTCCCTCGGTGTGCGGCGGAAGAGCCCGCGAGCTCCTCGATACGCCGATCATACTGACGCATCTGCGAGGGGAAAGTCTGCTGTGGCTTCGCATGAGCCAAGGGGAGTGGGCCGCTGGGTGTGTATGTGCGTTCCTACGGACTCAGACGGACTCAGACGGACTCGGACGGACTCGGACGGACTCAGACGGCCTCACACCCGGTCGATGTGGACGTTCGTCGACTTCACGCGGGCCGTCGCCTCCATGCCGACCTCCAGGCCCAGTTCCTCGACGGCCTCGCGGGTGAGCAGGGAGACGAGGCGGTGCGGGCCCGCCTGGATCTCCACCTGGGCGGCCACGTCACCGAGCTTGATCGCGGTGACGATGCCGGGGAAGGCGTTGCGGGCCGAGGTGTACGGGGCGTCCTCCTCGGCGGCGCCGGACCTGGCGAGTTCAACGGAGAACGCGGCCAGGTCCCGTCCGTCGACGAGCCGCCGCCCGGCCTCGTCGCGGTGGGTGGTGATGCGGCCCGCGTCCGCCCAGCGCCGGGCGGTGTCCGGGCTCACGCCGAGCAGTCGTGCTGCCTGGCCGATCGTGTAGGACTGCATGCCGGTCACGATAGGGGCGCACGGCGGGAACGGCGGATGCGGGGTTGGCCGTTGGGTATAACGCGATATAGCGTTAGTCGTCGAGTGGCTCGGCCTCGTGCCGTGCCCGGGGAGATCGGGGTGATGTGATGGCGGGGGAGCTCTCGCGTACCGGTGTACCACCCGAGGTGAGGGCCTCGCATGCGGACCGGGACCGGGTCGTGGACGTGCTGCGCGTCGCCGCCGGCGACGGCCGGCTGACCTGGGAGGAGCTCGACGAGCGGCTGGAGGCCGCGCTGTCCGCCCGTACGGTGGGCGAGCTCGCCGTACTGACCGCGGATCTGCCCGAAGAGACGGGCGGGAGGGGTGTCGAGGCGCAGGAGGTCGTCCGGATCGAGCAGGAGGGGTCCTCGACCCGGCGCGGTGACGACTGGGTGGTGCCGCGGCGGCTGGAGATCCGGTCGGCGTGGGGCGAGGTGACGCTCGACTTCACCGACGCGGTGATCACGCAGGACACGCTGGACATCGACCTGGACATGCGGGCCGGCGCCCTGAAGCTGCTGACCCGGCCGGGGGTCGTGGTGGACACCGGCGGGCTGGTGACGAACTACTCCCAGATCAAGGCGCGGGGGGCGGCCGACGCCCTGGTCGTGCTGCGCGTGCGGATCACCGGCGAGATCGACTACGGGCAGATCGTGGTGCGTCCGCCCCGCAGGGGCTTCGGCCGGCGCAGACCCAAGGGCTGACTCACCCCACGTGCACCTTGGGCCGTCGTTTGCGCTCGGGTTCGGCCTCGCGCAGGACCTCGCGGGTCACCGGGGCGACCTCGCCCTGGCCGAACAGGAAGAAGCGCAGGAGGTTGGCGAAGGGGCCCCCTTCGGTCCACTCGAAGTAGATGTGCGGGGTGCGGCCGGTCATGTCGCGTACGTGCAGAAGGAGAGCGGCCAGAGCGTTGGGGACGGAGGAGGACTCCAGGGTCAGAACGCGGTAGCGGCCGTGGAGCACCTCGCCGCGTACGGTCAGGCCCGCCTCGAACTCGGACGGGTCGGTGACCGTCACCTCGACGAAGACGAAGTCCTCCTGTCCGGGTACGTCATTGTCGTGCCGGATCTGCTCGATCTTGTCGCGGTACTCCGCGATGTCGCGCCGGTCCGGCTCGTTGGCGATGAACCGCATCCGGCGGCTGGCCATGTCCCGGACGAAGCGTTCCGCCATGTCGTCCAGCGTCACGCTGGTCACGCGGAGCTCGAACGACCGGGCCAGCCGGGAGAGCAGGGAGACCAGGATGATGCCGGCGATGAAGCAGGCGCCGATCTTCACGCCGTCCGGGCGCTCGATGACGTTGGCGACGGTCGTATAGAGGAACACCGCGGAGATGACCGCGAAGGCGATGGTCCAGTTCCGCTGCCGAGCCTTGCGGGCGGCGATGGTCACCGCGATCGCGGCGGAGCTGATCAGGACCAGCACACCGGTGGCGTAGGCGCCGCCCTGCGCGTTGACGTCCGCGTCGAAGATCCAGGTGACGAGGAAGGCGATCAGCGTGAAGACGATGACCATGGGGCGGACGGCACGGGCCCAGTGCGGGGCCATCCCGTAGCGGGGGAGGTAGCGCGGCATCAGATTGAGCAGGCCTGCCATCGCGGAGGCGCCGGCGAACCACAGGATGGCGATCGTCGAGGCGTCGTAGACGGTGCCGAAGGTGTTGCCCAGGTAGTCGTGTGCCAGATAGGCCAGCGCGCGGCCGTTGGCCTGGCCGCCCGGCTGGAACTCCTTCTCGGGGATGAGGAGGGTGGTGATGAAGCTGGTGGTGATCAGGAAGCCGCTCATGACGAGGGCGGCCGTGGTGAGCAGCTTCTTCGTGTCGCGGATGCGGCCGGCCGGCCGTGCCTCCGTGTCGTCCGGGTCGCCCTTGACATGCGGCATCACGGCCACACCGGTCTCGAACCCGGAGAGGCCGAGCGCCAGCTTCGGGAAGACGAGCAGGGCCACACCGATCATGACGAACACGTTGCCGTGCTGGGTGGTGAGGGCGCCGGCCCAGTCGGTGACCACATGGCCGGCGGTGACCACGTGGTAGAGGCCGACGGCCACCACGACCAGGTTGAGCGCGAGGTAGGCGCCCACCAGGGCGACCGCCACGCCGATCGCCTCCAGGAAGCCCTTGAGGAACACCGCGCCGAGCAGCGCCACGAGGACGAGCGTGATCAGCATCTGCTGGTCGTGCAGGGCGCCGGTCAGATGCGGGTTCTCCACGAGGTGGGTGGAGGCGTCGGCGGCCGACAGGGTGATGGTGATCAGGAAGTCGGTGGCGGCGAAGCCCAGCAGGGTCAGCACGAACAGCTTGCCCTGCCAGAAGGAGAGCAGCCGCTCCAGCATCGCGATCGAGCCCTCGCCGTGCGGGCTCTCCTCGGCCACCCGGCGGTAGACCGGCAGGGCGCCCGCCAGGGTGACGATCACCAGCACGATCGTCGCGACCGGCGACAGCAGTCCGGCGGCGAGCGCCGCGATGCCTGGCTGGTAACCGAGCGTGGAGAAGTAGTCGACGCCGGTCAGGCACATCACCCGCCACCAGCGCTGGCCCTGGTGCGGGGGCTCCGGTGCGGCATGGGGTCCGGTGTGGCCGCCGCCCTTGCCCATGTCGGACAGGCCCTCCAGCATCCAGGCGCGCAGGCGACCGGAGGGAGCGGGGTCCGTACGGCTGAGGGGCGAGTGCTCAGTGGTAGCCATCGACGTGCTCCCGATGTGCGGTTCAGCGTGATTCCGGCCGTCACTGGACGGCCCGATCAGCGTAAGCGGAGCGTGATGCGGTGGCCTGTGGATGAGGTCACTGAGCGCGTCAAGCTTCCGTTAAGACTGGCGGCGGGGGCGGTCGCGGGGAGGCGTGGGGCGTCAAAACGCGTGCTGAGTGCCCATGGGGCCGCCGGTCGGGTCGCCGCAGCCTCGCCTGCGGGCGAGGGGCGAGCGCCCGCCGAGGCTTGAACACCCTCCGTGATCGCGGCCGCGTGGGTCGGGGGCACCGGCCTTCTTGTCGCCGGAAGCGGCGACACCTACAGTGCACCTTCGTAACGTTCGCCAAGCCAGCCGAAACATTCGTACCCTTCGCCGACTCTCGTCGAAGGGGCTGGCGGTGTTGGGGAGGGTGTTGCCGGTCAAGGCCCGCGCGTCGGCGAGAGATTGACCGTGCACAAGGGGTTGCCAGTGTTTGGCGCCTGTCTCTAGGGTGCGGCATCAACGAAGCTTTCTGGATCTCTTCCGAAACTTTCGATCCAGTGGACGGACGCGGGAGCGCCGTCCCGTACCCAAGGAGCGCATGATGGGCGACCCGGCACTGTCCCGCCGCGGCTTCCTGGCGGCCTCCGCCGCAGCCGGTCTCGGAATGACGACACTGAGCGCATGCGGCGGGGACTCGGGCGGAGGGTCGTCGGGGACGACCACGATCGAGTGGTGGAACATCTCCACCACCGAGCCGGCCAAGACCGTCTGGGCCGGTCTCGCCCGGAAGTTCGAGGCGCAGAACCCCAAGGTCAAGATAAAGATCGTCCAGATGGAGAACGAGGCCTTCAAGTCGAAGATGACGGCCCTCACCTCCTCGGGGAAGCTTCCCGACATCTTCCACACCTGGGGCGGCGGCGTGCTCAAGCAGCAGGTCGACGCCGGACTCGTCGAGGACCTCACGGACCGGACCAAGCCCTGGGGCGACGCCCTGCTCCCGGTCGCCAAGGAGCCGTACCTGATCGACGACAAGGTCTACGGCATCCCGTTCGACATCGGCATGATCGGCTTCTGGTACAACAAGTCGCTCTTCGCGAAGGCCGGCATCAGCGCGCCCCCGACCACCTGGAGCGGTTTCCTCGACGCCGTACGCAAGCTGAAGTCCGCCGGTGTCACGCCCCTGGCGCTGGCCGGCAAGGAGAAGTGGCCCGGCATGTACTACTGGGCCTACCTGGCGATGCGCACCGCCGGCGCCGAAGCGCTGGAGAAGGCCTACGCCGACAAGGACTTCACCGGCGCCCCCTTCGTCGAGGCGGGAGAGCACCTCAAGGAACTCGTCGGCCTCCAGCCGTTCCAGAAGGGCTTCCTCGGCGCCGCCTACAACAGCCCCACCGGGCAGGCCGCCGCCGTCGGCAACGGCAAGGCAGCCATGGAACTCATGGGTCAGTGGGCGCCGGTGGTGCAGGCCGACGCGGGCAAGGGCCTCGGCAAGGACCTCGGGTTCTTCCCGTTCCCCGCGGTCGAGGGCGGCAAGGGCGCCCTCACCGAGGTGTTCGGCGGAGGCGGCGGACACGCCCTGCGCCGGGGCGCCCCGCAGGAGGCCGTCGACTTCCTGAAGTTCTTCGCGTCCGAGGCCACCGACCTGGAACTGGTCAAGAAGACCGGCACCCTGCCCGTGGTCCCGGCGGCCGAGAAAGCCATCGTCGACCCCAACATCAAGGCCGTACAGGAGCAGTTGAAGAAGGCCACCGGCTTCCAGCTCTACCTCGACCAGGCGTACGCGCCCGCCGTCGGCCAGGAGGTCAACGACAGCGTCGCCGCGCTCATCTCCGGGTCGAAGTCGCCCGGGCAGGTCGCCCAGTCGATCACGAAGACCACGAAGGAAGAGCAGTAACCGGCGATGACCTCCACGTTCCTGCCGGACAAACGGACCGGCCGCGACGTCGGCCCGCCGCCCCCGGCCACGGACCGGGCCCGGAGCCGGGCCCGGCGGCGGGCACTGAACTGGCTGACCGCGACCGGCTTCCAACTTCCCGCCCTGGTGCTGTTCTTGGGGCTCGTCCTGCTGCCGATACTGTTCGCGCTGTACGCCGCGTTCTTCCGCTGGGGCGGCTTCGGCATGCCCACCGACTTCATCGGCGGCGAGAACTTCACCCGGCTCTTCCAGGACGACGTCTTCCTGGGCGACCTGTGGCGCTGCCTGGTCCTGCTGGTGCTGTCGCTCGTCGTCCAGCTGCCGTTCGCGCTCGCCATGGCCGTCCTGCTCAACCAGCGGATGCGCGGCCGGGCGGTGTACCGGATGCTGTTCTTCGCCCCGTACGTCCTGTCCGAGGCCATCACCGGAATCCTCTTCGGCATGATCTTCGCCCCGGACGACGGCTTCGCCGACCAGGTCCTCGGCAAGGTCGGCCTCGACGGTCTGGGCGGGGAGTGGTTCGCCGATCCGTCCACCGTCATGGCGACCCTGTTCCTGGTCATGACCTGGAAGTACTTCGGCTTCCACATGATGCTGTACCTGGCCGGGCTGCAGGCCGTCCCCAGGGAGCTGACCGAGGCGGCGCTCATCGACGGGGCCGGCCCCTGGCAGCGCTTCCGCAACGTGACGCTGCCGCTGCTCGCGCCCACCCTGCGCATCAGTGTCTTCCTGTCGGTCATCGGAGCCATCCAGCTCTTCGACCTGGTCTGGGTGACCACCGCGGGAGGACCCGACCACCACTCCGAGACCATGGCCGTGACCATGTTCCAGTACGGGTTCAAGCGCTACCAGGTCGGCTACGCCAGCGCGATCAGCGTGGTCATGTTCGGCATCAGTCTCGTCTTCGCCCTCGCCTACCAGCGGTTCGTGCTCCGGCGCGACCTGGAAGGGGCCACGACCACCATGCGGGGAGACGGAAAGTGACGCACAGTCGGACATCCCGCAGGGGCAGAACCCTCCCTCTGCACCTCATCCTGGTCCTCGTCGGCGCGGTCATGGCCGTCCCGCTGCTCTACGCCATGCTCTCCGGCTTCAAGACCACCGACGAGCTCTCCCGCAACCCGGTCGGTCTGCCCGAGTCGTGGGTGACCTCCAACTACACCCAGATCCTCGGCTCGGGGGACTTCTGGCGGCTGATCGGCAACAGCACGCTGATCGCGGTGGGCACGACCGTCCTGGTCGTCGCGGTCTCCGCGCTGTCGGCCTTCTCCTTCGCGCGGTTCGCCTTCCGCGGCCGGGAGGTGCTGTTCACACTGTTCACGATGGGGCTGATGTTCCCCTTCGCGGTGGCGGCCCTGCCGCTGTTCCTGCTGCTGCGCTCCCTGGACCTGCTGGACAACCCGCTCGGCGTGATCCTCCCGCAGGCGGCCTTCGGGCTGCCGATGACCATCATCATCCTGCGCGGCTTCTTCCGGCAGATCCCGGGCGAGCTGGAGGAGGCGGCGACGCTCGACGGATGCAGCTCGTTCGGCTTCTTCTGGCGGGTGCTGCTGCCCATGGCACGGCCTGCGCTCGGCACCGTGTCCGTGCTGGCCGTCGTCACCAGCTGGAACAACTTCTTCCTGCCGCTGCTGGTGTTCACGGACTCCCAGTGGTGGACCCTGCCGATCGGCGTGCAGCAGTTCCAGGGGCAGTACTCCGCGGAGTACGCCAAGGTCTTCGCCTATCTCGTGCTGGCCATGGTCCCCGCCCTCGCCTTCTACTCGGTCGCCGAGCGTCAGCTCGTCGGCGGCCTCACCGCGGGCGCGACGAAGGGCTGACGCGCGCCGCGGACGTACGGCTCACCCACCCACCGATCGTGAGGAGTCGCACCATGCGCAAGACCGCTCCACGGCTCAGACTCGCCGGGGCCCTCGCCGCCGCGCTGATGCTCGCAGGCATAGCCACCGGGCCGACTGCACAGGCGGACGAGCGGCACGGCGAGGAACCGACCCTCGCCGACCTCGCCCAGCGGCACGGCCGCTACTTCGGCAGCGCGACGGACAATCCCGAGCTCGGCGACGCGCCCTACACGGCCCTGCTCGGCAGCGAGTTCGACCAGATCACCCCCGGCAACGGCATGAAGTGGTACGCGACCGAGCCCCAGCAGGGCGTGTTCGACTTCTCCCAGGGCGACGAGATCGTGAACCTCGCCCGCGCCAACCGGCAGAAGGTGCGCGGGCACACCCTCGTCTGGCACAGCCAGCTGCCCGAGTGGCTCACGGAACGGGAGTGGACGGCCCGGGAGCTGCGGGCCGTGCTGAAGAAGCACATCCAGACCGAGGTACGGCACTACCGGGGCAAGGTCTTCGCCTGGGACGTCGTCAACGAGGCGTTCAACGAGGACGGTACGTACCGCGAGTCGGTCTTCTACAAGACGCTCGGGCCCGGTTACATCGCCGACGCGCTGCGCTGGGCGCACCAGGCCGATCCGCGGGTCAGGCTGTACCTCAACGACTACAACATCGAGGGAATCGGCGCGAAGAGCGACGCGTACTACAAGCTGGCCAAGGAACTGAAGGCCAAGGGCGTCCCGCTGCACGGCATCGGCCTCCAGGCCCACCTCGCTCTCCAGTACGGCTATCCCACCACCCTGGAGGACAACCTCCGTCGCTTCTCCCGGCTCGGCCTCGACACCGCGCTGACCGAGGTCGACATACGGATGCAGCTGCCCGCGACCGAGGAGAAGCTGACCCAGCAGGCCGAGTGGTACCGGGACGTGACCGAGGCCTGCCTGGCGGTGCGCCGCTGCGTCGGTGTCACCCTCTGGGACTACACGGACAAGTACTCGTGGATCCCGGCGTTCTTCCCGGGCGAGGGCGCGGCCCTGCCGTGGGACGAGCAACTGGCCCCGAAGCCGGCGTACTTCGCACTGCGTGAGGCGCTCGGGGGGAGGTAGGGGGTGGGTGGCGCCCCGTTGTGGGGGCGGGGCGCCATTTCCTGACTGTGCCGGGGAGCCGACTTGCTTGAGGGCGGGGCCACAGCGTGTGCTTCGGCGGCTGTGGGGGTGGCGGGCGGCGTGTGGGGGCAGGCGGTGTGTGGCGGGAGACGGTGTGCGGCAGGGCGTGGCCGCCTCGGGTGAGGCCTGGCGTGGAGGCGCGGTCGGCTCGGGTGAGGCCTGGCCGGGAAGCCGCGGTCGCCTCGGGTTACGGCTGGTGGGCCGCGGCTGCGCTCGTGCCGGGCAGTGGTTGAGGCAACGCGCCGCGTAGAGGGGGCCGGCGCCGTGGGGGGGGGCGTCGGGTCGGCAGAGCTGGCCGCGGCCGCACCCGAGGCGCGAGGGGCGGTTCAGCCACGCCCCGCCGTGCCTCGTCGGCCCGGCCGGGCTTCTTCGGCTGGGCCGGCGCGCCCTGTCCGGCCCGGCACCGCTTCTTCCCCGTGCCTGTCGCCCCTGCCGGCTCTGTCCCGCTTCTTCGGTGTGGCCCGCCGTATCTCGTCGGCCTCCGCCCGGTCGGGCGGGTTCGTCAGGTGCGGCCGGCCGTCAGGCCCGCGCTGCCGGAGGTGCCGTGCTCGACCGCACCACCAGGTCCGTTCCCAGTTCGACTCGCGGTGAGGCCGGGTGTTCGTCGCGGGTCAGGCGGAGCACCGTGCGGACGGCCAGTTTGCCCATGTCGGCCAGGGGCTGGCGAACCGTGGTCAGGGGCGGAGCCGACCAGCGGACTTCCGGAAGGTCGTCGAAACCGACCACGCTCATGTCCTGCGGCACCCGCAGCCCGCGTCGGCGCAGGGCCTCGATCGCGCCGAGTGCCATCTGGTCGCTGGCCGCGAACACGGCGGTCGGCGGCTCGGGCAGGGCGAGCAGGGCCTCGCAGGCGGTGAAGCCCGACTCGGGGCGGAAGTCGCCGGGGACGACGAGGGTCTCGTCCATCGCGATGCCCGCGCCTTCCAGGGCCGCGCGGTAGCCGTCCAGCCGGGCCCGGGAACACAGCAGCCGCGGTGGCCCCGCGATCAGGCCGATCCGGCGGTGGCCCAGGGAGAGCAGGTGCGCGGTGGCCGCCCTGCCGCCCGACCAGTTGGCGGCACCGATGGTGGGAGCCTCCAGGGCGGGCGAGCCCGCCGGGTCGACGACGACCAGCGGGACGCCGAGGATGCGCAGTTCCTCGTGGAGCGTCGGTTCCAGGGCCGAGGTGACGAGGATGACGCCGTCCGAGGCCCGGGCCCGGAGGTTGCGCATCCACTCGCGGGCATCGCCCGAACGCCCGTGGATGGCCGACACCACCGTGCCGACCCCGGCCGCGTGCGCGACTTCCTCGACCCCGCGGATGATCTCCACGGCCCAGGGGCTGTCGAGGTTGTTGAAGACCAGGTCGAGCAGGCCGGCCCGGGTGCCCGGGGCCGCGGGGCGCTTGCGGTAGCCGTGCCGGAGCAGCAGGTCCTCGACGCGGGCCCGGGTCTGCGGCGCCACGTCGGACCGGCCGTTGACGACGCGGGACACGGTCGGTACGGACACGCCGGCCTCTCGGGCGATCTCCGTGATCGTGACCCTTCCCCCGGCCCCGGCCTCATGTGCTGCCACTTGCCCCACCTCCGTCGACGGGCGACCCCGAAACTTCCAGGAGTCTTCCGGAGAACGGGCATCCGTGGGAAGGCGTACCGTCCCGTTCATGGCCGTGACGGGGAGTGACGGCACCCGGACACGCGTCGGGGCCGGTTCGCAGGGTCTCCTGCGGCCGGCCCCTCATGTCTGCGGGCGGGAGGTCACGCCGCCCGGCGGCCTCAGGCGGCCGTCATGACCTGGCTGGAGGCCAGCGGACGGTGCGGGGCGATGACCCGGCCGTCCGGCAGGAGCTCGCCGGTGTCCTCGAAGAGCAGCACGCCGTTGCACAGCAGGCTCCAACCCTGCTCCGGGTGGTGCGCCACGAGACGGGCGGATTCCCGGTCGGCGGAGTCGGCTGACGGGCACGGAGTCTGGTGCTGGCACATGGGTGGGTTCTCTCGCTGTGTCGTGGTGGATGGGATCGCTGAGTCGGCTGTCGTGTCTGTTCCGCGGCTAGAAGTATCGTTCATGGCCGCCCCCCGTTGTGATAAGTCGTCGGAACCCAGTGTTGCCCCACGGGCGTCGATCCGCAGGGATTTCGCGGCACCGCTTCTCACAGGTTCATGACGCATCACCCGCGCGGACGGTTCATCCCAACTGGACTGTCACTTCGGATGGTTCGTGGTGGCCGAATAGGGCTAGTCCGGTCGGACAGGTGATCCATTCCGGCTCGTACGAGCTATTGAGCGCTCGTACGAGCGAATAGGGGGGCGGAACGAAAAAGCGCGACCCCGTCGCCGGAATTCGACGACGGGGCGCGGAGAGCTTCGGAGCGCGGTGCTTCAGGCGGGTGAGCCGAGCAGCCGCGTGGGAGTCACCCGGTGGGTCAGGACCGGGAGCAGTTCGGCGACGCGGTGCGGGCGGTGCGCCGCGATGCCGGGGGGCGCGGGGGCCAGCGGGACCAGCAGGTCGGTGGCGGCGGGGTGGCCGGCGGCACCGTCGGCGGTGCAGTCCTCGTGCAGCCAGAGCGTCAGCATGTACAGGCCGGGCACGGACAGCAGGCGGGGCTGGTACGGCTGCGCCATCGTCTCGGCCTGGCGCAGGGCGCGCTCGGTGGAGGCGATGTACGGGCCCTCGAAGAAGCGCGAGAAGGCCCAGCCGTCGGGAGTGAGCATGGTCTCCGCCGCGGCCACCGCACGGTCGCCGCAGCGGATCAGGAAGCGCCACCCGGCCAGCCGGGTGGCCGACACCCCCTCGGCCGTGACGCGGTCGAGGACGTGGACGGGCAGGGGGAGCTCGGGAGTGGCGGGTCCCTGTGCGCGGAGCAGGGAGGGAGTTCGGGCCTCGCGGACCACGGTGGGAGAGGAGAGCGCAGTCAGGACGGAACGGAGTGCGGGCGCGGGAGCCGGGGGGACATGCAGCGGCATGGTGGGTCGCCTCTCAGTTCAAAGGCACGGTGGCACGAGGGCGGGGGCGGACGGCGCTGTCAGCTCACGGGGTTCAGACAGGCAGGGGCCGGGGTCTCAAGAACGAGAGGGGGGTGGGTCCGCCGAACATCGCCTCGACGGCATGACCCATCGACCGTGGGCGCCAACCTTCTGCCTTGTTCGCGGAGTTTATACGACACGGGTTGAGACTATGTTTCGTCTAGCCGTTTCCGGTGAGTAGAACAAGGGTACATTCGGTCGGCGATACGTGAGAATTATCCCGATTTCACGTGGGGCTGCGCGGCGATGACCTCGGCGAATGCTCCCGCGGCGGTCGGCCTATTCTCGTCGGCGTTTTTCACGAGTTCGCGCAACCCCGAAACCCGGGCCGCTGCGTCATGCCGAGTGAATGTGCCACCGGTCATCCATGACCAGCGTAGCGGCCGACGGGCCCGTCCGGGACGTTATCGATCGCTTTCGCTGGGCATCCTCCACCTGACCGGGACCCCGGCGGCCGGATCTTCGGCCCGCATCATCCGAGGAGGGACGCTTCGATGGGGGAGAAGGTCGTGGCAGGCGGGTTCGACCTGTCCGATCGCCAGCGCTACCGCGACAAGCTCCGTCGGTGCCTGACGGGCTTGGAGCGACTCCTGGCGGAGAAGCGGTTCGATCGCCCCAAGAACCTGATGGGGCTGGAGATCGAGTTGAATCTCGCGGGCACCGACGGCATGCCGAAAATGTTGAACGCGCAAGTCCTGGAACGCATCGCGAGCCGCGATTTCCAAACAGAACTCGCCATGTTCAACCTGGAAGTCAACATTCCCCCACACCGTCTGGGTGGCCGGGTATTCGATCGTCTCGCGGAGGAACTCCGTACGTCACTGGCATATGCCGACCGGAAAGCCGGGGAAGTCGACGCCGGAATCGTGATGATCGGTATTCTGCCGACCCTCGACCGGGACGACCTGGTGTCGTCGAACCTCTCCGACGTCGACCGCTACACCCTCCTCAACGACCAGATCGTGGCCGCCCGCGGCGAGGAGTTCACCCTCGACATCGCGGGCGTCGAGCACCTGCGCTGCACCTCCAAGTCCATCGCGCCGGAGGCCGCCTGCACCTCCGTGCAACTGCACCTCCAGGTCACCCCGGCCCGCTTCGCCGACGTGTGGAACGCGGCTCAGGCGGTCGCCGCCGCGCAGATCGCTGTCGGCGCCAACTCGCCGTTCCTCTTCGGCCGTGAGCTGTGGCGTGAGTCGCGGCCCCCGCTGTTCCAGCAGTCCACCGACACCCGCCCGCCCGAACTCCAGGCTCAGGGCGTCCGGCCGCGCACCTGGTTCGGGGAGCGCTGGATCACCTCGGCGTACGACCTGTTCGAGGAGAACCTGCGCTACTACCCGGCGCTGCTGCCGATCTGCGACGACGAGGACCCGCTGGAGGTGCTCGACCAGGGCGGCGCGCCGTCCCTCGCCGAGCTCGTCCTGCACAACGGCACCATCTACCGCTGGAACCGCCCGGTCTACGGCGTCGCCGACGGCGTCCCCCACCTGCGCGTGGAGAACCGCGTCCTGCCCGCCGGGCCCACCGTCATCGACGTCGTCGCCAACGCCGCGTTCTACTACGGCCTCATCCGGGCCCTCGCCGAGGAGGCCCGGCCGGTGTGGACCCGGCTGCCGTTCGAGGCCGCCGCCGCCAACTTCGACGCCGCGTGCAAGGACGGCATCGACGCCCGTTTCACCTGGCCCCGGCGCGGCCGCTACGGCGGCACCGGGCAGGTCGACGCGGTGAGCCTGGTCCGCGACGAACTGCTGCCGCTCGCCGAGGCCGGGCTGGACGCGTGGGGTGTGGAGCCGGCCGACCGCGATCTGTACCTGGGTGTGATCGAGGAGCGGTGCCGGCGCCGGATGAACGGGGCGAGCTGGCAGGCCGCGACCTTCCACAAGGCACTGGACGCGGGACACCCGAGGGACGCCGCGCTGGCCGCCACGACCCGGCGCTATCGCGAGCTGATGCACAAGGGCGACCCGGTGCACACCTGGCCGGTGGGGTCGCCGGAGCCGGTGCTGTTGGGCTGATGCGCCGCCGGGCCGATCTCCCGCTGCCCTCATACTGATCCGACAGGTCGGTGAAGTGGAGGCAGGTGTGCAGGCGGAGACGAGCCCGGGGGCCGACGATTCCATTCCCCAGCAGCGGCTCTCGCGGCGGATGCTCCGCAACGAGACGCTCCTCGTGCTGGCGCTCTCGCTGGGGGCGAGCGGAGTCTCCGCCCTGATCAGCTTCATCGGCTCCGTCACCAAGCCCGGCGGGCTGAAGGACCAGGCGGCCACGATGAACGCCTCGGCCGCGCCCGGCCGTCCCTGGCTCGACCTGGCCTGGCAGCTCGTCGGGATCACCACCGCGCTCGTGCCCGTCGTGCTCGTCGCGCACTTCCTGCTGCGTGAGGGCGCGGGCCTGCGCACCATCGGATTCGACCGCACCCGCCCCTGGCCCGACCTCGGCCGCGGGGCGGCGATCGCGGCGGTCATCGGCAGCACAGGGATAGCCTTCTACCTGGCCGCCCGCGGCCTCGGCTTCAACCTCACGGTGGTGCCCGAGGCGCTGCCGGACGTGTGGTGGAAGTACCCGGTGCTGATCCTCTCGGCGATCCAGAACGCGGTGCTGGAGGAAGTGATCGTCGTCGGCTACCTGCTGCGCCGCCTCGGCCAGCTGGGCTGGACACCGGTGGCCGCGCTGGTGGGCAGCTCGGTCCTGCGCGGCTCGTACCACCTCTACCAGGGCATCGGCGGCTTCATCGGCAACATGGTCATGGGCGTGGTGTTCGTCTACCTGTACCGGCGCTGGGGCCGGGTGGGCCCGCTGGTGGTGGCCCACTCGCTGCTCGACATCGGTGCCTTCGTGGGCTACGCCCTGCTGGCGGGCAAGGTCGGCTGGCTGCCGACGGCGTAAGAGACCGGGGGCCTTGCCTCAGGCCAGCAACTCGCCCTCGATGACGGTGACCGCCCTGCCGGACAGCAGGGTGCGATCGCCGCGCAGCTCCGTGCGGACGCGGCCGGAGCGGGGCGAGGCCTGGAGGCCGGTGAGGCGCGATCTGCCGAGGCGCTCGGACCAGAACGGGGCGAGCGCGGTGTGGGCGCTGCCGGTCACCGGGTCCTCGTCGATGCCGACGTTCGGGAAGAAGCAGCGCGAGAGGAAGTCGTAGCCCTGGTCGGGATCGTCCGCGCGCGCCGTGGCGATGACGCCGCGCTCGGACTGGGCGGCGATGGCCTTGAGGTCGGGGGCGAGGCCGCGCACCGTCTTCTCGTCGGCGACCTCGACCAGCAGGTCACCGATGTTCCGGCCGGTGTCGAAGACCGTGAGCGGCTCGGTGCCCAGGGACTCGGCGAGGCCGTCCGGCGGGTCGATCCGGGTGAGCGGAGCGGTCGGGAAGTCGAGCGTGATGGAACCGTCCTCGGCGGGCGTGGCGACGAGGACGCCGCTGCGGGTGACGAACCGTACCGGGCCCTCGTGGGTGCCGGTGGTGTGCAGGACGTGGGCGGTCGCCAGGGTCGCGTGGCCGCACATCGCGACCTCGGTGGCCGGGGTGAACCAGCGCAGCGCCCAGTCGGCCTCGCCGCCCGCGGGGAGGGGACGGGCGAAGGCCGTCTCGGCATGGTTGACCTCCAGGGCGACGTTCTGGAGCCAGGTGTCGTCCGGGAAGGCGTCCGCGTCGTTCAGGAGAACGACCCCGGCCGGGTTGCCGGAGAAGGGGCGATCGGTGAAGGCGTCGACGATTCGAATCCGCATGCCCCGACGCTAGAGGCTCGCCGCAGCAGCGGACCAAGGCCAATCGGCGAGCCCTGGACCGATTCACTCGCGAGCCTCTCCTCTCGCCGGGCGCTCCCCGAGGCCGATGCGGAGCAGTCGCCTGTCGGGGGTCAACGGCTCCGGCATGCCCACGGTGCCGGGACGGCGGCGGTCGGCGGGTTTCTGCCCGGCCCGCACGCCGAGCTCGCGGGCCCTTCCGGGAATGGCTCGGCGCCCGGCCCTGATGCGGTTGCTCAGCCCTCCCGGGGGCCGTCGAGCTGGAAGTGCCAGACGACCGCGATCGGGGAGTCGTCCAGGGCCGCGGTCGACGCTTCCGGGCACCAGTGCAGCAAGTCCCAGGACACATGGGCCGGGAGCGGGTCCGGGGCGGTGGTGGGGTCGAGGGAGTGGCGCGGGCGGCGGGGTTCCTCGCAGTGCCGGACCTGGAAGCCCAGGGGGAGGGCCGCGGCGAGGTAGGCGCTGAGCGGGCGGTGGTGCTCGGTGAGGAGGGACGGGCGGCCGTCCGGGCCGGGACGGCGGGCCAGGGTCGGCCGGAGATAGGACACCAGCAGGTGCGCGTCCGAGATCACGAGGTTCGCGTCGGGGCGCAGGACACGCGCGAACTCCGCCAGTACGGGGGCGAGATCGGGGACGTGGGTGAGGGCGAGCGCGCACACGACGGTGTCGACCGCGTTGTCGGGGAGCGGCAGCCGGTGCAGGTCGGCCTCGTGGAAGTCGACATCCGGCAGGCGCTTGCGGGCCTGGGCGAGCATGTCCGGTGAGGCGTCGACGCCGATCACATGGTGGCCGAGTTCCCGCAGGTAGGCGGTGTGACGGCCGGTGCCGCAGGCCGCGTCCAGGGCCGTGCCGACGGGCAGGCCGTCCAGGATGCGTCGGACCACGGGCTGCTCGATGTCGATCATCTGGTTGCCCGGGGCGTCGTAGTGCGGCGCCCAGGCCTGGTAGACGTCGGCGGTGCTGATCGTGCCCGCACTCGCCGTGACCTCCTCGGCATGGGTGAGGGCGGGCGTGTCCAACAGGGTGCGGATCTCGGCGATCCGGGCCCCGACGAACGCCTGGTCGGCGCTCCCCTCCCTGAAACCGCGCAGCAAAGCGGCACCCTCGATGCCCAGGAGATACCCCAGGGGGCTCAGATACGTCACCCCACGGACGGTACGGACACGTCCTCCGAGGGCTCCACAGGTTTTCCGCGACCCACCGAAGCGGCCTTGCCATGCGAACACTACCGATATATCGTTGAGGCATCGCGACAGATCAACGATGGAATGGAGAGTGTTGGCGATGCATACCCACGGATTCGAGCACGGACATGGCCACGGCGGACCCCGTCACGGCGGCCGGGGCGGTTTCGAGGCGCTGCGTGCCGCCTTCGGGCCCTTTGGGCCGGGCGGTCCCGGCTGGGGCGGGCCCGGTGGTCCGGGCTTCGGCCCCGGGCCCTGGGGCGGACGAGGGCGCGGCGGGCCGAGGGGACGGGCGCGGCGCGGTGACGTGCGGGCCTCGATCCTGGCCCTGCTCAAGGACCGGCCGATGCACGGCTACGAGATGATCCAGGAGATCGCCGAGCGCAGCGGCGGGGCGTGGAAGCCCAGCCCCGGCTCGGTGTATCCCACCCTTCAGCTGCTGGAGGACGAGGGCCTGATCACGAGTGAGTCAGAGGGCGGCAAGAAGCTGTTCTCGCTCACCGAGGCGGGTCGCACCGCGGCCGAAGTAGGACCCGAGGCGCCCTGGGAGGAGGCCTCCCGCGGGGTCGACTGGGAGGCTCTCGGGGAGATCCGCCAGGCCGGCTTCGGTCTCATGGAGGCCTTCGGGCAGGTCTGGAAGACCGGCAGCAAGGAGCAGCGGGAGAAGGCGCTCGGCGTCATCAACGAAGCCCGCAAGAAGCTGTATCTGATCCTCGCCGACGAGGACTGACGATCAGGCGCTGGGCGCAGGCGCCCCATGGAGTGATCCACGGGGCGCTTCTGCTTGCGCCGGACCGCCCGCCCGGGGTGTGTCAGGTCATCAGCCCGTCCAGCCTGCGCAGCGACTCGTTCAGGGCCGCCGTGGCCGAGTCCTTGAGCTTGCCCGCCATCAGCGACACCGTCGCGCCCGTGAACTCGCCGTCGATGCGGACCGTCGTCGCGTCGCCGTCGGGCGTGAGGGTGTAGCGCGTCGCCACGGTCACGCCCATCGGGCCCTTGCCCCGGATGGCGAGCACCCGGGCCGGGTCCAGTGCCTCGACGGTCCACTCCACCTCGGCCGGGAAGTTCATCAGCCGCATGTTCTCCCGGAACGTCGCGCCCACGTCGAGGGCGTCGGGGCCGCCCTGCGGGAAGCTCGTGTGGGTCGTGTTCCACTCGCCGTGCGAGGACCAGTCCGTGAGCCTCGCCCACACCTTCTCGGCCGGCGCCCCGATGCGTGCCTCCGCGCTGACTTCGGCCATGCGACCACCTCTTCACGTCGGGCTGGATGTCGCGGAACGTAGCCGCGACGGTCGCAATGTTCAATACTGACGAACCGTCAGGCATGCTGCGATCGCAGTGCGAAACAGCCTGATGTCCTCCGCAAGGAGGAGATTCCGGCCGGCGATGTCCACTTCCCGTGGGACGCGAGAATGCTCCCCTCCGGGGATGACCCGGTCGTCCGGGACTGATGGGGTGGAGGATGTGCAACCCCGTATCCCCCGCCAGTCGGCCCATGAGCACGGCATCCACCGCGCCGAGCGCGATGCCAGGCTCAGTGACGAGCTGGCATCGGTGGTCACCGGTGCCCGGCGCAGAGCGGTCAGGGATGCGGACCGCCAGATCGACACGGCCCATCTGCTCCACTCGCTGCTGGAGTCCGACCCGCAGGCGCGTGCCGTCTTCGGCGAGGGGCCGCAGATCGCGCGGCTGCTCGGTTACCTCGTCCAGCGCAGCATCGGCTACGGCCTGCGCTGGCAGAACGGCGTCGAGGACTCCGGCGCCGTCCCCGTCGTGACGGAGACCGCGGGCTTCTCGCCGCTGGCCGCGGCCTCGATGGAGTACGCCTGCGAACGCGCCGCGCGGCACGGCGGTCCGGCCCGCGGCGTCGATCTGCTCGCCGCGATCGTCGTCGACCCGCAGGCGCGCGCGGTCGAAGTGCTCCGACGGGCCGGGATCGACCCGCACGCGGTGCTCGCCCGGATCGACGGCCGGATCGACGCCGGAATCGACGCCCGAATCGACGGCCGGACCGACCGGCCCCAGGAGTGCGCGTCCGAGGGGCGCGTCCAGGGTGGCGAAGCAGCTTACTGACCGGGCCTCCGCTGAGCCGCTCGTCCCGTCCAGGCAGTGAGACAGGTGCCATAGGGGGTGACGGTCCTGTCAGGGCCTGCCATCATGTGCCGGTGCGTACGTCTGACAGCAGCCACAGCAACCCCGGCAGGCACGGCAAGGGCGTCGGGCTCGGTCTCGCGCTCCTGTCCGCGGTCGCCTTCGGCGGATCCGGTGTCGCCGCCAAGCCGCTGATCGAGGCGGGCCTGGATCCCCTGCACGTGGTGTGGCTGCGCGTGACCGGGGCGGCCCTGGTGATGCTGCCGCTCGCCGTGCGCCACCGGGCGTTGCTGCGCCGTCGCCCCGGACTGCTCGCCGGTTTCGGTCTGCTGGCCGTCGCCGGCGTCCAGGCCTTCTACTTCGCCTCGCTCTCCCGTATCCCCGTCGGAGTGGCGCTGCTCATCGAGTACCTGGCGCCCGCCCTCGTGCTGGGCTGGGTGCGGTTCGTGCAGCGGCGGCCCGTGACGCGCGCCGCGGCGGTCGGTGTCGTCCTCGCGGTCGGCGGGCTCGCGTGTGTCGTCGAGGTGTGGTCGGGGCTCCGCTTCGATGCCCTGGGGCTGCTGCTCGCCCTGGGCGCGGCCTGCTGCCAGGTCGGCTACTTCGTCCTCTCCGACCAGGGCAGCGACGCCGGGGACGAGGCGCCCGACCCGCTCGGCGTCATCGCCTACGGCCTGCTCGTCGGCGCGGCCGTACTGACCGTCATCGCCCGGCCCTGGAGCCTGGACTGGTCCGTGCTCACCGGTACCGCGCGCATGGACGGCTCGCCCGTCCCCGCGGTCGCCCTGCTGGCTTGGATCGTCCTCGTCGCCACGGTCGTCGCCTACGTGACCGGCGTGCTCGCCGTGCGCCGGCTCTCCCCGCAGGTCGCCGGTGTCGTGGCCTGTCTCGAAGCGGTCATCGCCACGGTCCTGGCCTGGATCCTCCTCGGCGAGCACCTGTCGGCGCCGCAGCTCGCCGGTGGCGTGATCGTGCTGGTGGGCGCGTTCATCGCGCAGTCCTCGACGCCCGCCAAGGGATCCGGACAGCCGGTGGCGAGCGGCGGCCCGGAAAGGAAGTTGTCCCGGCCCGGAACGACCGCATAGGGTGCCGATCATGCCTTCGAACGCACTCGTTCTTCCGCCTCCGGCCGCCTGAGGCGGGCCCTCCGGAAACCGCGCCCGGCATGTCACCGCCGGGCCGAACGGTGCTGCCCGCAGACGAAGTCCGCGGTCCCCGCTGATCCGACGTGATCCGCTGATCCGACGTGATCCGGGGCCCTTCCCGAACTTCCGCGCACCAGCCGCCGCCGATCGAGCGCGGCGTGCCGTGCGCGTCTGCGGAGAGAACACGTGTCGAACACTTCCTCCGGCCTGCCCGTCGGGCGAGGCCTGCTCTATCTGATCGTCGCCGGTGCCGCCTGGGGCACCGCGGGCGCCGCCGCCTCACTGGTCTACCGGGCCAGCGACATGGGGCCCGTCGCCCTCTCCTTCTGGCGCTGCGCCGCCGGCCTCGTGCCGCTGCTCGCCGTCCGCCTGGTCCGGCCGCGCGCCCGGGCCGACGCACGCGGTCCGCTCGGCCGCCGGGCGCTGCGGACCGGGGTCACGGGAATCGGGCTCGCGGTGTTCCAGACGGCCTACTTCGCGGCCGTCTCCGCGACCGGCCTCGCCGTCGCCACGGTCGTCACCCTCGGCGCCGGGCCCGTGCTGATCGCGCTCGGCGCCCGGCTGATGCTCGCCGAGCGCCTCGGCCGGGGCGGAACCGCCGCCGTCGCGGGTGCCCTCGCCGGACTCGCGGTCCTCGTCCTCGGCGGCGGGGACGCGACCGTGCGCCCGTGGGGCGTGCTGCTCGCGCTGGTGTCGGCGGCCGGGTACAGCCTGATGACGCTGCTCACCCGCCGGTGGGGCCGCGACGGCGAGGCCGACGCCTCCCGGACGACCGTCGGGGCGTTCGCCGTCACGAGCCTGTGCCTGTTGCCGTTCGCCCTGGCCGAGGGGCTGCTGCCGCACACCGAGGAACCCGGCAGGGTCCTGGTCCTGCTGGCGTACGTCGCCGCCGTCCCCACGGCCCTCGCCTACGGCCTCTACTTCGCGGGCGCGGCCGTCGTACGGTCGGCCACCGTCTCCGTGATCATGCTGCTGGAGCCGGTGAGCGCGGCGGTGCTCGCCGTCGTCCTGCTCGGCGAGCACCTCACGGTGGCGACGCTGTCCGGCACCGTGCTGATGCTGGGCTCGGTCGTGGGGCTCGCGGTGGGGGAGGCGCGGGGTGCCAGGTCCAGGGAGCCGGTGATGCCGGTGTGACATCACCGGGCACTCGGGCACCGGCCCGACATCACCGGACTCTCGGGCACCGGCCCGGCATCACCGTGCCGTCAGGTAGTCGGGCAGTTCCGTGCCGGGGGCCAGGTCGGGGTTGGCGACCGGGGCGTCGTAGCCCTTGCGCAGCGGGACGACGCCGGCCCAGTGGGGCAGGGCGAGGTCCTCGGGTTCGTCGTTCGCGCCGCCGGTGCGGAGCTTGGCCGAGACCTGGTCCAGATCCAGGCGGATCACCGCCGTGGCGGCCAGCTCCTTCTTGTTGGCCGGCCGCGAGTCGGCGGAGCGGCCCGGTACGACGTGGTCGACCAGGGCGTCGAGGGCCTGCCGCTTCTCCTCCGGGTCCGTCACGTCATGGGCGACGCCGTGCACCACCACGGAGCGGTAGTTGATCGAGTGGTGGAAGGCCGAGCGGGCCAGGACCAGTCCGTCGACGTGCGTGACGGTCAGGCAGACCCGGAGGCCCGGGTCGGCCCGGCCGGCCTCCCGCAGCGGGCGCGAGCCCGTCGAGCCGTGCACATAGAGCCGCTCACCGACCCGGGCGTACAGCGTGGGCAGCACGACCGGCGCGCCGTCGCGGACGAAGCCCAGATGGCAGACGTAGGCCTCGTCGAGTATCGAGTGCACCAGGTCCTTGTCGTACGAGGCCCGGTCCGGCGAGCGTGTGGGGACGGTGCGGTCGGTCGGGGTGTAGGCGGCGGGCCGCGACGGCGTCTGTTCGGTCCCCTGCATGGCGCTCTCCATTGCACTAGTGCATAATTGGCTTTGTGCTAGGAGAGTATCGGATCAGTGGGCGTCGCGCAGCGGACATTTCCGCGAGCATCGAGCGGGCGGTGGGGAGCGGTGAGCTGTCACCGGGTCAACTGCTGCCACCCATGCGGGAGTTGGCGGAGCAGCTGGGGGTGAACCCGAACACGGTCGCGGCCGCGTACCGCACCCTGCGCGAGCGCGGGGTCATCGAGACCGCGGGCCGGCGCGGCAGCCGGGTGCGGCCCGCGCCGGCCACGACCGGGCGGGACCACATCAGGGTGGACGTCCCCGAGGGCGTGCGCGACGTGGCGAGCGGCAATCCGGATCCGTCCCTGCTGCCGCCGCTCGCCGGGGCGTTCGCGGCGGCGGCCGCCGAGGGCGACCGCGCGCCCGTGCTGTACGGTGCCGATCCGCTGGAGCCGGAGCTGGCCCGGCTCGCCCGCGCCGGTCTCGACGCCGACGGGGTGCCGGACGGGCCGCTCGCCGTGCTCTCCGGGGCACTCGACGGGGTCGAACGGGTGCTCGCGGCCCACCTCAAGCCCGGAGACGCCGTCGCCGTGGAAGACCCCGGCTGGGGCCGCACCCTCGACCTCGTGCCGGCGCTCGGGCTCAGGACCGTCCCCGTCGGGGTCGACGACGAAGGTCCCCGAGCCGACGACGTACGGCGGGCGCTTCAGGCCGGTGCGCGGGCGCTGATCGTCACGGACCGGGCGCAGAACCCGACCGGAGCCGCGGTGAGCGCCTCGCGCGCGCGTGCCCTGCGGTCCGTGCTCCGGGAGCACCCGGAGACCCTCCTCATCGAGGACGACCACGGCCACGGCATCGTCGACGTGCCGCTGCATCCCCTGGCCGGTGCCACCCGCCACTGGGCGTTCGTCCGCTCGGCCGCCAAGGCCTACGGACCCGATCTGCGCCTCGCCCTGCTCACCGGGGACGCCGTCACCGTCGACCGGGTCCGCGGCCGGCAGCGGCTCGGGCCGGGCTGGGCGAGCCGGCTGATGCAGCGGGCGCTGGCGCGGCTGTGGGCCGACGGGGCGGTGGACACGCGCGGGGTGGCGGCGGCGTACGGGGGGCGGCGGGACGCGCTGATCGGCGCGCTCGGCCGGCGCGGTGTCGTGGCGCACGGGCGCAGCGGTATGAACGTGTGGGTGCCCGTGCCGGACGAGACGGGCGCCGTCTCCCGGCTGCTGCACGCCGGCTGGGCCGTCTCCCCCGGCGCCCGCTTCCGGCTGAGCGCACCGCCCGGCATCCGGGTCACCGTCTCGACGCTCACCGAGAACGAGATCGAGCCGTTGGCCGACGCGATCGCCTCGGCCCTGGGCCCGGCTCCGGCACGGAGTTACGTCTGAGGCATCCCGGTCGGGCGGGGGAGTCCCTCACACCCGAGGCTTCGGCCGTACCTGTGTCAGGGCCGCGCCGATCAGGACGATCACCGCTCCGACCGGTGTCGACCAGGCGAGCGACTCACCGAGGAGGGCGACGCCCGCGGCCGTGGCGATGACCGGGATGAAGTACGTGACCATCTGGGCGGTCGTCGGTCCGACCTCGGCGACCAGGCCGTACTGGAGGAGGACGGCGAGGCCCGTGCCCAGTGCGCCCAGGGCGGCGATCGCCAGCAGCGGGCCGACGGACAGGCTGCTGGGCAGGGTGGTGAACAGCGGGGTGACGACGGCCAGTTGGACCGTCGCGAGCAGCAACTGCGCGCCCGTCATCGACAGGTGCGAGTGGCCGGTGCCGGCCAGGGTGCGGCGGACGTAGATCCAGCCGATCGGGTAGCTGAGGGAGGCCAGCAGGGCCAGCGCCGTGCCGGTGGCGTCCAGGCCGTGGAAGCCCTGCCACGCGCCCAGCACCGTGAGTACTCCCAGGAAGCCGAGCCCGAGCCCGGCGACCCGCACCCGGGTCGGGCGGTCCTCCGAGAGGGCGACCAGGGACAGCGCCATGCCCCACAGCGGCGAGGTCGCGTTGCAGATGCCCGCGAGCGTGGACGGGATGGTCAGCTCGGCGTAGGCGAACAGCGAGAACGGCAGGGCGTTGAGCAGGAACGCGGCGACCGTCAGATGCCCCCACGTGCGCGCCCCGCGCGGCAGTCGCTCCCGGCGCACCGCCATCGCGGCGGCCAGCACCGCCGTACCGAACACCAGCCGGCCGAGCGTCACCTGGAACGGCGCATACCCCTCGGTGCCCACCTTGATGAGGAGGAAGCTGAAGCCCCAGATCAGGGACAGGGCGGCGAAGCGCAGACGCCAGTCGAGGCGGCGACGGGGGCGGTCGCCCGAAGGGGTGGCGACCCGGCTGGGGGTGGTGACGGTGCTCATGGAACACACGATGCCGGGCCGGAACCTCGTAGCACAATCGAGATTTCGCGCCCGGCATTGCGTAGCATTGCTTACATGTTGAACCTGGAGCGCCTCCGCACCCTCGACGCCCTCGCCCGGCACGGCTCGGTCAGCGGCGCGGCCGAGGGACTGCACATCACGACCTCCGCCGTCTCCCAGCAGATGTCCAAGCTGGAGCGGGAGGTCGGCCAGCGGCTCCTCGCCAAGAACGGCCGGGGCGTGCGGCTCACCGACGCGGGCCGGCTGCTCGCCGAACACGCCGCGCGCATCCTCTCCCAGGTCGAACTCGCCCAGTCCGACCTGGAAGCGCAGCGCGGACAGGTCGTCGGCGAGCTGAGACTCTCGGCGTTCCCGACGGCCGCCCGCGGCCTGTTCCCCCTCGCGTTGCCCGCGCTGCGCGAGCGGCATCCCGCGCTCCGGTTGCGCTCCTGCGAACTGGAACCGGAGGCCGCCCTCGCCGGGGTCGTGCGCGGCGACCTCGACCTCGCCGTGGTGCTCGACTGGTACAACAAGCCGATGGCGCTGCCCGACGGCCTGGTCAAGGCGTCGATCATGGACGACCCCGCCGATGTCGCCCTGCCCGCGAACCACCGGCTCGCCGGGCGGGACGAGGTGGATCTCGCCGAGTTCGCCGACGACGAGTGGATCACCTGGGGCGAGGGGGAGTTCTGCCACGAGTGGCTGATGTTCACGCTCCGCTCGAAGGGCATCGAGCCGCTCGTCGGCCACCGCGCCGCCGAGACCCACACCCAGCTCGCGCTGGTCGCCGCCGGCCTCGGCGTGTGCGTCGCCCCGCTGCTCGGCCGCCGTCCCGTGCCCGACGGGGTCGTGACCGTCCCCGTCAGACAGCGGGTCCGGCGGCATGTGTACGTGGTCTGGCGCGCGGACGCCGACCGCCGTCCGTCGATCCGGGCCGCGGTCAAGGCCCTCCAGGCGGCGGGGGAGAGCCTCGGCTGAGCCCGGGCCGCAGCGCTACTGCGCCGAAAGCTTGCGAAAGTCCCAGGAGACGATCTTCTGCGGCGTCAGACGTATCCAGGCGTGCCGGCCGTCGTGCGGCATCTCCTCCAGGCGGAAGTTCTTCCTGGCGAACAGCGTCTCCGGGACGTCGAGTTCGGCGCGCAGCTCGCCGGTGCGCGGGATCTCGCCCACGAACTCGACGGTGCCCGACAGCTCGACGCCGCGCAGCTCGTCGTACTCCTCGCCGGTGTCGACCACGATCGCCACTCGCGGATCGCGCCGCAGGTCGGTCCAGCGTTTGCTGCGCACGACCGAGTACAGCCACATCGAGGTGCCGTCCCAGGCGAACCACAGCGTGCTCACATGCGGGGCGCCGTCGGCCGACACCGTGGCGACCCGGCAGGTGCGCTGCGTGGTGAGGAAATCGTCCAGCTCGCCAGGCGTCATCATGATCTTCCGGCCCCGGCGCTGCTGAGTGACGGTCATGCTCCCCCCTCTTTCCTTCTTCTCTCACGTCGTGTCAGAGGAGATCCTCTGACATCACGTCAGAAAAGAATGGGTTCTCTTCCCTCCGTGCGCAATGGTGGCTACGCTCGCGCGCCCAGTCGCCGGCGCCCGGGAGGGACCGTGCCCGCGTACGCAGAGCTCAGCGAACTCCTCGATCCGCGGACCACCGCGCTGCTCACCGTCGAGTGCCAGGAGGGCGTCGTCGGAGCGGACAGCGCGCTGCCCGAACTCGCCGAGCAGGCACGCGAGGGCGGGGCGCTCGCCAACGTCGCCCGGCTGGTGGCCGCCGCCCACGCGGGCGGTGTCCAGGTCGTCCACGCCATCGCCGAGCGCCGCCCCGACGGCCGCGGGGCCAGCCGCAACGCCCCGTTGTTCCGGGCCGTCCAACGTCTGCCCGTCCAGCAGGTGTCCGGCACGCCGGCGGTGCGGGTCGCGGCCCCGATCGAGGTCGCCGAGGAGGACCTCGTCGTACGGCGCCTGCACGGGCTGTCGCCCCTCCAGGGCACCGATGCCGACCCGCTGCTGCGCAACCTCGGCTGCCGCACGCTGATCGTCACCGGGGTCTCGGCCAACGTGGCCGTTCCCAATGCCGTGTTCGACGCCGTGAACCGCGGCTACACCGCCGTCGTCCCGGCGGACGCCATCGCCGGAGTGCCGTCCGACTACACCCGCGCGGTGATCCGCCACACCCTCGCATGGGTTGCCACGGTCGCGACCACGGACGAGGTGCTGACGTGTCTGGAGCGCCCGCGGAGGCTCAAGCGAGGGTGATGGAGTCGCCGTTCACGCTGATCTGCTTGGCCGCCAGCGGTTCGACCGCAGGCCCCTTCTTCACGCTCCCGTCGAGCACGGAGAACCGACTGCCGTGGCAGGTGCAGGAGATGATGTCGTCCTTGAGGTCCACCATCGGACAGTCGCGGTGGGTGCAGACGGTCGAGAAAGCCTTGTAGTCGCCCGCCGTCGGCTGCGAGACCACGACCTTCTCGTCCTTGAAGATCTTGCCGCTGCCCTCGGGGATCTCGGAGGTCTTGGCGAGCGCCGCACCACCGGCTCCCTCGTTCGTCGCGCCGCCGCCGGCGCCCTGTTCGGTGGACGAATCGGACGCCTTGTCCTCCGATCCGCACGCCGTCAGCGCCACGGTGAGCCCTGCCGCGCCCGCCGCCGCCACGATCGTACGGCGGCTCGGTCCCGACTTCGGCTGAACTGATTCGCTGGTCATGCTGACGTTCCTTCCGGGGATTCGTGATCTGCCGAGAGGTACGGTCCCTGGGGACCGGCTGTTCAGACGGTGCCGAAATCCTGACCTGTGCGCGGAGCGGTGTGGGTAAAGCGGGGCTGTCAGTTCGCTGTCGGGTTCCGAGCCGCCCCAGCGAGGCCGGCGCCCGCAGGCCCGTGTGCGTCAGTAACCTGGGGCGATGCTCAAGGAAGTGATCGCGACCCGTTTCATCACGCCCCTGCGTGAGGGCGGTTCGCTGCCGGGACTCGTCGAGGCCGACGACTTCGGGACGTACGTCCTGAAGTTCACCGGCGCGGGACAGGGACGCAAGACGCTCGTCGCCGAGGTGGTCTGCGGGGAACTCGCCCGCCGGCTGGGGCTGCGCGTGCCGCGCCTGGTCACGGTCGAGCTCGACGCGGAGCTGGGGCTCGGCGAACCCGACCAGGAGGTGCAGAGTCTGCTCCGGTCCAGCGGCGGCACCAACCTCGGCATGGACTTCCTCTCCGGCGCGCTCGGCTTCGACCCGCTCGCCTTCCCGGTCGGTCCCGGGGAGGCCGGGCGGATCGTCTGGTTCGACGCGCTGGTCAACAACGTCGACCGGTCATGGCGCAACCCCAACCTGCTGATGTGGCGGGGCGAGCTGTGGCTCGTCGACCACGGGGCGACCATGATCTGGCACCACAACTGGCCCGGCGCGCAGGCCTCCGCGGCCCGCCCGTACGACGCCTCCGACCACACCCTCGCGCCCTTCGCGCCCGATGTCGCCGCCGCGGCGGCCGAGTTGGCGCCCCGGGTCACCGAGGAGCTGCTCGCCGACGTCACCGCGCAGATCCCGGACGCCTGGCTGACGGGCGAGCCCGGCTTCGACACGCCGGACGACCTGAGACGGGCCTACGCACGGCCGTTGCTCGCACGGGCCGCCGTCATCCACGACCGCATCCAGGGGATCAAGTGAGCGACCGCCACATCATCAAGGGCGGGCCGCGCGACCGCCAGATCTACGAGTACGCCGTCCTGCGCGTCGTCCCGCGCGTCGAGCGCGGCGAGTGCATCAACGCCGGGGTGCTCGTCTACTGCCGTGCCGAGTCGTACGTCGGCGCCCGCACCCATCTCGACGAGGCCCGCCTGCTGGCCCTCGACCCCCGCGCCGACGTGGCCGGGGTCCGAGCCGCCCTGAGGGCCGTGGAGGGAGTGTGCGCGGGCGGGACAGCGGCCGGGCAGGCGGCCTCCGACGACCCGGGCCGCCGCTTCCGCTGGCTCGTCGCCCCGCGCTCCACGATCGTCCAGCCCGGCCCCGTCCACACCGGCCTGACCACGGACCCGGCGGCGGAGACCGACCGTTTGCTGGACCTGCTGGTGAGATGACCTACGCGCCGCGGCCGTCAGCGCCGGCGGCGCTTCACCGCGTAGCCGGCGGCGACGGCGGCAGACGCCGCGAAGGCCAGGCCGACGGCGACGTCCCAGTCGCTCGGCCCCGAAGCCACCGCACCCCCGAGCCCGCCTCGCACGCCTCGCGTCGGGGCACCGGTGGGAGTGGCGGTGACGGGAGCGGAGGGGCTGACGGAGACACTGGGGGAGGTCGTCGGGGAGATGACGCCACGGCGGGCCAAGGCCTCACACGCGATGCCGTCGTCCGGGCCCTGGTCCTCGTCGAGCCTGTTGGGATCACTCGGATCCGCGTCGAAGACGGCCTGCGCGTCCTCCTGGAAGGAGAAGTCGCGGCAGTCCAGGTCCTGCCGGGCGTGAGCGGGGCCGGCCAACGGCGCGATCGCGGCGATCGCGAACAGCGTGCCTATGGCACCGGTACGACGGAGCATGGAGTACCTCCCTCTCGGACCCCGAGTGACTCGCGCTCCGACGCTAGGCGCGCAGCGACACCGCGGCGCGCGGCCGTAGGCCGATCGGGTGTTCCGCGGGGCGCCGCCGGGCAGGGTGGGTCCCGGTAATGGATCACACCGCGAGCGTGCCCGTTGACACCGGGTGCCAGGGCTTCTAGCGTCACACCCACGGAAGGTACTAAGCGGTCGCTCACCTGAGGAGAAGCAGCCATGTCCACCACTGAGCAGCGGGTCGCCGTCGTCACCGGTGCCGCGCGCGGGATCGGCGCCGCCACCGCCGTACGACTGGCCGCCGAGGGCCGCGCGGTCGCCGTGCTCGACCTCGACGAGGCGGCCTGCAAGGACACCGTCGAGAAGATCACCGCCGCCGGCGGCAAGGCCATCGCGGTCGGCTGCGACGTCTCGGACGAGGCGCAGGTCGAGGCGGCCGTCGCGCGGATCGCCGAGGAGCTCGGCGCGCCGACGATCCTGGTCAACAACGCGGGCGTGCTGCGCGACAACCTGCTGTTCAAGATGAGCGTCTCCGACTGGGACACCGTCATGAACGTGCACCTGCGCGGCGCCTTCCTGATGTCCAAGGCCTGCCAGAAGCACATGGTGGACGCGGGCTTCGGCCGGATCGTCAACCTGTCGTCGTCCTCGGCGCTGGGCAACCGCGGGCAGGTCAACTACTCGGCGGCCAAGGCGGGCCTCCAGGGCTTCACCAAGACCCTCGCCAAGGAGCTCGGCAAGTTCGGCGTCACCGCCAACTCCGTCGCCCCCGGCTTCATCGCCACCGAGATGACCAAGGCCACCGCCGACCGCGTCGGCATGGGCTTCGAGGACTTCAAGGCCGCCGCCGCCACCCAGATCCCGGTGGCGCGCGTCGGTGAGCCGGAGGACATCGCCAACGCCATCGCCTTCTTCACGGGCGAGGCGGCCGGGTTTGTCTCCGGCCAGGTCCTGTACGTGGCCGGCGGACCGCTCGACTAGGGATCACAGGAGCTCACGGACATGACTGAACTCTCCGGCAAGGTCGCGCTCGTCACGGGCGCCAGCCGCGGCATCGGTTACGGCGTCGCCGAGGCCTTCGTCGCGCGC
This sequence comes from Streptomyces sp. NPDC006235, assembly GCF_040613735.1. Lineage (NCBI taxonomy): Bacteria > Bacillati > Actinomycetota > Actinomycetes > Kitasatosporales > Streptomycetaceae > Streptomyces > Streptomyces sp. NPDC006235. The sequence goes on along the minus strand of NZ_JBEXSR010000005.1, from coordinate 319,560 downwards.
GGCGACCGCGTGTGCATCACCGGCCGCACCGAGGACGCCCTCAAGGAGGCCGTCGAGAAGCTCGGCTCCGACCGCGTGGTCTACGCGGTGGGCAAGGCGCACGACGAGGCCCACCAGGCCGCCGCCGTCGAGCGCACGATGGAGGCCTTCGGCCGCGTCGACTACCTGGTCAACAACGCCGGCACAAACCCGGTGTTCGGCCCGATCGCCGACCTGGACCTGAATGTCGCCCGCAAGGTCTTCGAGACCAACGTCGTCTCGGCGCTGGGCTTCGCCCAGAGGACCTGGCACGCCTGGCAGAAGGACAACGGCGGCGCGATCGTCAACATCGCCTCCGTCGCCGGTCTCTCGCCCTCGCCGTTCATCGGCGCGTACGGCGTCAGCAAGGCGGCGATGATCAACCTGACCGTGCAGCTCGCGCACGAGTTCGCGCCCAAGGTCCGGGTCAACGCGATCGCCCCGGCCGTCGTGAAGACCAAGTTCGCCACGGCCCTGTACGAGGGCCGGGAGGAGGAGGCCGCGGCCGCCTACCCGCTCGGCCGGCTCGGCGTGCCCTCCGACATCGGCGGCGCGGCGGCGTTCCTCACCTCCGAGCAGTCCGACTGGGTCACCGGCCAGACGCTCGTCGTGGACGGCGGCATCTTCCTCAACGCCGGCACGGGCTGACTCACGCAGGCGCGTACGCGGCTCGGCACGGGCGTCCCTTTCGCGCAGGGGGCGCCCGTACGGGCGTAAAGGCACGGCAAACGGCGATGACAACGTAGTCAAAGGTTTATCGATCAAGGAGTCATGTCCCGGGGGCGGGTCAGCGGGCGCGGCACTGCGGTATGGTCTGCCGACCCTTGGTATGGCAGATCGAGGAGCGTGCGCGTGTTCAACCGGAACCGATGCCTGCGGCGGGTGGCGGCCATCGCGTCCATATCGTCCCTGGTCGCCGGATGCGGCGTGCTGTCGTCCGACACTCCGGAGGACGAAGGGCCGATCGTCGTGGGCACCACCAGTGCCCCCAGCACGCTCGACCCTGCCGCCTCGTGGGACAGCTCCTGGGAGCTGTTCCGCAACATCTACCAGACGCTCCTGAGCTATCCGACCGGCGCGAGCGAGCCCCAGCCGGACGCCGCCGAGAGCTGCGGCTTCAGCGACTCCTCGAACCAGGTGTACCGCTGCGAGCTGCGCGAAGGCCTGAAGTTCTCCAACGGCGACGCGCTCGACGCCCGGGCCGTGAAGTACTCGTTCGACCGGATCCGCAAGATCAACGTCAACGGCGGCCCCGCCGGTCTGCTCGGCAGCCTGGAGCGGGTCCAGGCGCCGAACGAGCGCGAGGTGATCTTCCACCTCAACAAGCCCGACGCGACCTTCCCGTTCGTGCTGGCCACCCCCGCCATGTCGATCGTCTCCCCGGAGGCCTACCCGGAGGACTCCCTGCGCAAGGGCAGCGACGTCGTCGGCTCCGGGCCGTACGCCCTCGACTCCTACGACGAGGGCAAGGAGGCCGTCCTCGTCCGCAACGACGCCTACAAGGGCTACGCGGAGCGCCGGAACGACGCGGTGACCATCCGCTACTTCCAGGACTCCGGCGCCATGGTCAAGGCCCTGCGGGACGAGCAGATCGACGTGACCTACCGCGGTCTGGCCGCCGGCGACGTCGTCGATCTCCAGAGCAAGACCTCCAACGAGAAGGAGATCCAGCTCGTCGAGGGCACCGGTACCGACATCAACTACCTGGTGTTCAACCCGAAGGACTCCTGGGCCAACCGCAAGGCCGTGCGCCAGGCCATCGCGCAGGTCGTCGACCGGGCGGCGATCGCCCACAAGGTCTACAAGGACACCGTGGACCCGCTGTACTCCATGGTCCCCAAGGGCCTCACCGGTCACACGACGGGCTTCTTCGACGACTACGGCGACCCGGACGTCGCCAAGGCCCGCAAGATCCTCACCGGCGCGGGCATCAACCGGCGGGTCCCGCTCACCTTCTGGTACACGAGCGACCGCTACGGCTCCGAGACCGCCGCCGAGTTCAAGGAACTGGAGCGCCAGCTCGAGGACTCCGGCCTGTTCGAGATCACCCTCAAGAGCCGCCCCTGGAAGACGTACGTCGAGGGCTACCAGAAGGGCGAGTACCCGGTGTTCGGGCGTGGCTGGTTCCCCGACTTCCCGGACGCCGAGAACTTCATCGCGCCGTTCGTCGGCGAGCAGAACGCCCTCGGCACGCCCTACCCGGCGCCCGAGATCACCGGCGACCTGCTGCCCCGGTCGCGCCGCGAGAGCGACCGCGCGAACGTGGAGAAGGAGTTCGAGGAGGCCCAGCGGATCCTCGTGGACGACGCGCGGCTGCTGCCGCTGTGGCAGGGCCGGCAGTACGTGGCGGCCAGCCGGGACGTCTCGGGCGCGGAGCGGGCCATGGACCCGTCGACGATCATGATGATGTGGGAGCTGTACCGCAAGACGGCCTGGTAGGCGGGGCAAGACCGCCTGACGGGCGGGTCGGGCAGCGGGCTTTCCCGGTGCGTTGTCAGTGGTCGCCGGTAGGTTCTGTGGCCTGGAAGTGACCGCACATCGTGAGGACGTTGACGTGACCGACATCGCCATGCTGCCCGAGTCCTGGCGCGGGGTTCTGGGTGACGAGCTGCAGCAGCCCTACTTCAAGGAGCTGACGGAGTTCGTCGAGGAGGAGCGGGCGAAGGGCCCCGTCTATCCGCCGCGCGAGGAGGTCTTCGCCGCGCTGGACGCCACGCCCTACGAGCGGGTCAAGGTCCTGGTCCTCGGTCAGGACCCATACCACGGCGAGGGGCAGGGGCACGGGCTGTGCTTCTCGGTCCGGCCCGGTGTGCGGATCCCGCCGTCCCTGCGGAACATCTACAAGGAGATGCACGAGGAGCTGGGCACGCCGATCCCGGACAACGGCTACCTGATGCCGTGGGCCGAGCAGGGCGTCCTGCTGCTCAACGCGGTGCTCACGGTCCGCGGCGGCGAGGCCAACTCGCACAAGGGCCGGGGCTGGGAGAGGTTCACCGACGCGGTCATCCGCGCGGTCGCCGGCCGGCCCGACCCGGCGGTGTTCGTGCTGTGGGGGAACTACGCGCAGAAGAAACTCCCGCTGATCGACGAGTCGCGCCATGTGGTGGTCAAGGGCGCGCATCCGTCCCCGTTGTCGGCGAAGAAGTTCTTCGGCTCGCGTCCGTTCACGCAGATCAACGCGGCGGTGGCGGCGCAGGGGCATGAGCCGATCGACTGGACGATTCCGAACCTGGGCTGACGGCTGACGCCCCGGCGGCGTACGGAGCGGCCTCAGCCGGATCCTCCCGGCCTGCGGTTAGCGTCGGGAGGAACAGCGGGCGAGCGGTGCGGAGGGCGTGGTCGTGGAGCGACAGGGACAGGCGGCGCCCGATGCCGTGCCGACGCGGATCGGACAGGTCGTCATGCTGCACCACGCCGGGGACCGGGAGGAGGCCCGGCAGCGGTTCCTGGACCTGTGGGCGGAGATCGGGGAGCAAGGCGACCCGCTGCACCGCTGCACCCTCGCCCACTACCTGGCCGACACGCAGGACGATCCCGCCGACGAACTGGCCTGGGACCTGCGCGCGTTGACGGCGGCGGAGGAGATCACCTACGCCGGGGCCCCCTCGGGGGAGGGGGCACTCGCGGTCCGCGCCTTTTACCCCTCCCTACACCTCAACCTGGCCGCCGACTACGACAGACTCGGCCACCGCGACGCCGCCCGCGCACACCTGCGCCGGGCCCGGGGAGCGGCCAGGGCCCTCACCGACGACCCCTACGGCGAGGGCGTCCGAGCGGCCATCAGCCGACTGGAGTCCCGGCTGGGCGAGGACGGCGGGGGGATGTGGTCCCCGCCGAGGCAGCGGCCGTAGCGCCCGGAGTGGGCCTTCCGGGCATCGGGCGTGGCGCCGGGAGCGGGTGCTGAGTCTCTCGGGGCAAAGGTTGTGGCGCCGACCGGGGGCCGGCCGTTTCGGGGCAGTGGCTGTGGCGCCGGCAGGGGGCCGTGGCCCTTCCGGGCAGTGGTTGTGGCACCGGGAGGGGGACTGTGGGCGTTTCGGGGCAGTGGCCGCGGCGCCGGGAGGGGGAGCCGTGGCCTTTCCGGGCAGTGGTTGTGGCGCCGGGAGGGGACCGTGGCCTTTTCCCGACGTGATCGACCGGCAGAGGTGGGCCTCGGCCTCGACGCCCGGCGCGGTCAGTGCCTTGTCCGCTGTGCCCGCCGTGGCGCCAGGGGAGGGACCGGGAGCGTCCCGGGCAACGACCGTGGCGTCATCTGCGGTTCGGGGGTCGCTCGGGGCACGGCCCGGCGCCGGTGGCGAGTCCGGGGCTGTTCCGGGTGGTGGCCGTGGCGCCCGGAGCCCGGCGAGGCGGGTTGGCCCCCGAGGCGGGCCGTAGGGCGGGAACGGAGCAGGGCCCGCGTGGCGGGCGCCGGGTGCGGGGACCGCGTGGTCGGCAGGCACGGCCGGGGCGGCGGGTTGCGGCTGCCCCGGGCCGCCCCAAAGGGCCCGCCCCGGGCGTGGTTAACGACCGTACGTGTCGCGGCAGATGGTCGCCTCCGGGCTGTCCGCCCGCCAGCCTCCATAGCGTCTGCCCAGTGCGCACACGTCCGTGTTGTCCGGGACGCTCTCCCGGACGTCCCGGCGTACCGACTCCGGGACCTCGGGCAGGCCGGTGTGCGGGTGCCGTGGGCCGCGCGGGGCCGGGTCGGGGCGTTCCGGGCGGGCGGGGCGCGGGCGGACGTCGCGGGGACCGGGCGGCTGCCGCCGCTGCTGCGGCGCGGCGGCCGGGGGCGTGGTCGGACGCGACGGGGACGCGGCCGGCTCCGGACGGCGGGACTCCTCGATGAGCTGCAGGGCCTCGCGGGCCGGTGCCTGCACGATCTGGGTCTCCGTCCGCCCCTCCGGCTGCGGCGCCGACGGCCGGGACGGGGCTGCCGGCGGCCCGGGAACGGGGGCATGCGGGACCGTCGTACAGCCGGTGAGGGCCGAGACAGCCACGGTCACCAGGAGCGTCGCTGTGGTCGTCGTTCGATGCACCCGCGTCACTCTGGTGCGTCCGGCCCGCGGCAGGGCAGCGGACGGGCGGAGGATGCCCCGCACGGGTGATCTCGCTCCCCGTACGGAGGCGGTCGGCCCGTCCGGGGTGACGTCGTCGGCCGGTCCTGGCCGGTGTCAGTCGCCGGTCGAGCCGTCGATGCGCTCGCGGATCAGGTCGGCATGGCCGTTGTGCCGCGCGTACTCCTCGATCATGTGGGTGTAGAGCCACCGCAGGTTGAACCGCTCGCCGCTGCGGCGGTGCTTGCCCTCGGAGATGTCGTCCAGGCCGAAGCGGGCGGCGTTGCGGCGGGCGGTCTCGATCTCGGCCTGCCAGGCGGCGTGGGCCTCCGCGTAGGTGTCCGCCTCGGTCAGGTGGAACTCGCCGTCCAGGTCCTCGTCGCTGAAGTAGAGGGGAGCCACGTCCTCGTTCGTCAGCACCCGGCGGAACCAGCTCCGTTCCACGTCCGTCATGTGCCGCACCAGCCCCAGCAGCGACAGGTCGGAGGGCTCCACGGCGGGGGACCTGAGCTGCTCGTCGGTCAGGCCCTCGCACTTCCACGCGAGGGTCTGCCGGTGGAACTCCAGCCAGCCCTCCAGCATGGTGCGTTCGTCGGCGGTCGTGGCAGGCATACGGCGTTCGGTCGTCATGCCCGCATCCTTTCCCAACGCCCCCTGCCGCACCACGGCTTTTTCAGGCCCCCAGCATCCCGTCCAGCAGCTCCCGCAGCCCGGCCCGCACCTCCTCCAGGCTCGGCACCTCGGCACCGAACGACCCCGCCACGCAACTGAACATCAGCCCGTCCGCCCACGAGATCAGGGACAGCGTGTGCCGGGCCGGGTCCGTCGAGCCCATCCCGGTGACGAGGGCGGCCAGCTGCTCACGGAAGCGGACGCCCGTCGCGTCGAAGTACGCCCGCAGCTCCGGGCGGCGCGTGGCCTCCAGGGCCAGTTCGTAGCGGGCGAGGGTGAGTTCGCGGTTGCGGGTCAGGGCGCGGTGGGTGGCCAGGGCCAGCGCGTCCGCCAGGGCCCCGGCCCCGGCCCGGGGGTCCGGCATCTCGTGCAGTGCCAGTACCCGCGCCTCGCGGTCGGCCAGGCGCCGCACCGCCAGTTCCAGCAGGGCCTGCCGAGTGCGCGCGAGGTTCGACGTGGAGCCCTGGGGGAGCCCGGCCGCCTCGTCGACCGCCCGGTGCGTGAGGCCCCGCATCCCGCGCTCGGCGAGCAGGGCGAGGGCGGTGTCGGCGACGAGGTCGGAGCGGGAGGGGCCGGCGGTGCGTACGGACATGGAGCTCACGCTACCCGCCTCACTACACCCGTAGTAAGCTCGACGGTGAACTACAGATGTAGTCACCAGGCCGGGCAGACCCGGCCGCCGGTTGGAGGAGGAGCCATGACACAGGCGAGGCGGGCTGTCGTGATCGGCGGCGGCATCGGAGGCCTGACCGCGGCGGCCGCACTGCACCGGCGCGACTGGCAGGTCACCGTGCTGGAACGCGCCCGTTCACTGGAGCCGGTCGGCGCCGCCATCTCTCTCGCTCCCAACTCCCTGCGCGCGCTGGACGTCATCGGCCTCGGCGACGAGATCCGTGACCTCGCCGCCTGGGCAGGGGACGGCGGGCTGCGCACACCGTCCGGCCGGTGGCTCTCGCGCTCCTCCGCCGACGCCGCCGCCGAGCGCTTCGGCGGCCCGCTCGTGCTGCTGCACCGCGCCACCCTGGTCGAGCGCCTGACCGCACTGCTCCCACCGGACGCGGTCCGCACGGACGCCGCCGCGACCCTCGTCGCCAGCGGCGACACCGACCGGCCCGCCCGCGTCACCACCGCAGGCGGCGAGCTGGAGGCCGACCTGGTGGTGGGCGCCGACGGCGTCCGGTCGGCCGTACGCGGCGCGCTCTTCCCCGGCCACCCGGGGCCCGTCTACTCCGGATTCACCACCTGGCGGGTCGTGATCCCCGTGCCCGGCGTCGAGTTCGCCTCGCACGAGACCTGGGGCAGGGGCCGCATCTGGGGCACGCACCCGCTCAAGGACGGCCGCGTCTACGCCTACGCCGCCGCCGTGACACCCGCCGGAGGACGCGCGCCCGACGACGAGAAGGCCGAGCTGCTGCGCCGCTTCGGCGACTGGCACGACCCGATCCCCGCCGTGCTCGCCGCCGCCCGCCCCGAGGACGTCCTGCGGCACGACGTCCACCACATCGCCGAGCCCCTGCAGGCCTACCACCACGGCAGGGTGGCCCTGGTCGGCGACGCGGCGCACGCCATGCCCCCGACCCTCGGCCAGGGCGGCAACCAGGCCATCGAGGACGCGATCGTCCTCGCGCACCACTGCGGCGACCTCCCCGACTACACCGCCGCCCGGCTGCCCCGTACGACCGCCGTCGCACGCCAGGCCGTGCGGGTCGCCCGCCTCAACCTCATGACCGGCCGCCTCGGGACGGTCGTACGCGACACGGCCCTGGCCGCGCTGTCGAAGGCCGGGCCTGCCCTGTTCCTGCGAAGCTTCGACGGCATCGCCGACTGGCGGCCGCCTGGGGGCACCGCCCGCTCGAGCGAAGCCGAGAGTGGGGGACGCCGTATGCTCCCAGCAGACCCCGGCAGGCAACCGCTAGAGGAGAACACCCCGTGAAGGTCGGCTGCATCGGACTCGGTGACATCGCGCAGAAGGCCTACCTTCCGGTCCTCGCCTTCCAGCCCGGGTTGGAGCTGCACCTGCAGACCCGCACGCCCGCCACGCTCGACCGGGTCGCCGACGGCCTCCACGTCCCGCGCGAGCGGCGGCACACCACCCTCGACTCCCTCCTCGCGGCCGGCCTCGACGCCGCCTTCGTGCACGCCCCCACGATCGTGCACCCGGAGATCGTGACCCGGCTGCTGGAGGCGGGCGTGCCGACGTACGTCGACAAGCCGCTCGCCTACGAACTCGACGCGTCCGCGCGGCTGGTGGCGCTCGCCGAGGAGCGGGACACGAGCCTCGCCGTGGGCTTCAACCGGCGTCACGCCCCCGGCTACACGCAGTGCGCCGACCATCCGCGCGAGCTGATCCTGATGCAGAAGAACCGCATCGGGCTCCCGGAGGAGCCGCGCACGATGATCCTGGACGACTTCATCCACGTCGTCGACACCCTGCGGTTCCTGGTGCCCGGCGAGGTCGACGACCTCACCGTGCGCGCCCGCGTCCAGGACGGCCTGCTGCACCACGTCGTGCTCCAGCTCGCCGGGGACGGCTTCACCGCGCTCGGCGTGATGAACCGGCTCAGCGGTTCGGCCGAGGAGATCCTCGAGGTGTCCGGGCAGGACACCAAGCGTCAGGTGATCAACCTCGCCGAGGTCGTCGACCACAAGGGGCAGCCGACCGTGCGGCGGCGCGGCGACTGGGTGCCGGTGGCCCGGCAGCGCGGCATCGAGCAGGCGGTGCTGGCGTTCCTGGACGCCGTGCGGGCGGGCAAGGTGCTCAGCGCCCGGGACGCGCTGGAGACTCACGAACTGTGCGAGCGGGTGGTACGGGCGGTTCAGGAGCGGGCCGCCTGAGCCGCAGCGTCCGTACGCCCTCGCCGGCGGCCCACGCGGCCAGGATCAGCATGGCCGCGTGCACGGTCCAGTCACCGAAGCGCACATAGGGCGTGGTGCCATGGGCGAGGGGCACGTCGTAGACCTGCGTGGCGGACGCGTCCGTCCCCAGCCACGAGCCCACGCGCTGCCCGCTCGGGCCGTAGACGGCGGAGACACCCGTCAGCGTCGCGTGCACCATCGGGCGGCCGGTCTCGGCGGCCCGCAGCGCGGCGAGCGAGGCGTGCTGCTCGGGCGCCCAGCTCTGCTGGAACGTCGACGTCGACGACTGGCCGATCAGCACGTCGACGCCCTCCCGCGTGAGGTGGCGGGTCATGTCGGGAAAGGCCGTCTCGAAGCACACCATCGGGCCGACGCGCAGGCTGTCCCCCACGTTCATCACGACCGGCTGGGAGCCGCGCATGCGGTCCTCGCCCGCCGCCTTGCCGACGGAGGTGGCCCAGCCGAGCAGGGAGCGGGCCGGGACGTACTCGCCGAAGGGGACGAGCCGCATCTTGTCGTAGCGCTCGCCGGTGAGGCCGTCGGGCCCGACCAGGACGGAGCTCTTGTAGATGCCGGGCTTGTCGGAGCGCCGGGCGTCCACGTTGACCAGGATGCCGGCGTCGGTCGCGCGGGACAGGTCCGCGAGCCGCCGGGCGAGGTCGGGCCGGTCCCCGAGGTCGAAGCCGACGCTGCTCTCGCCCCACACGATCAGGTCGACGTCCTGTCCGGCGAGCCGGCGGGTGAGCTGTTCCTCGCGGGCGAGCCGGTGGCTCGGACCGTCGATGACGCCGGGCTGGACGACGGCGATCCTGACCTGGCCGTCGACGTCGGGGCGGGGCGAGAGGGACCAGGCGGCGGAGGTGGCGGCGGCCGTGGCGACGAGCCCGGCCACGGCGGGCAGGCGGGCCTGACGGACGGCGACGAGGACGGCGACCGCGACGTTGACGGCCACGAGCAGGAAGCTGAGCAGCCACACCCCGCCGACCGAGGCCAGCCGCAGCGCCGGCTCGACCTGCCACTGACTGGAGCCGAGCATGCCCCAGGGGCCGCCGAGGCCCTGCCAGGAGCGGACCAGCTCGACGGCCAGCCAGCCGGACGGCAGGACGACGAGCGCGGCCGCGATCCGCCGCCGCGAGGGCACGCCGGCCAGCAGCCGGTGCACGAGCCACCCCCACAGGGCCCACAGGGCTCCGAGCAGCGCGGCGAGGACGAACGTGAACACGTGCAGGAAGGGCAGCAGCCAGTGGTGCATGGCCAGCATGAAGCCGAACCCGCCGCACCAGCCGTCGTACGCCGCGCGTTTGCCGGTCGGCGCGGTGCGCATCAGCAGGATCCAGGGGACCAGGGCGACGTAGGCGCACCACCACAAGGAGGGGGCGGGATAGGCGAGTACGGGAAGGGCGCCCGCGATCACGGCGGCGACCGAGCGCCGCCACGGGGAGGCGAGCCAGTGGCCGAGCGTCTTCATAGGCGCCTCCTACCCGCGGGTGCCTCCAGTGTGCGCCCTGCGGACGATCTAGAACAGAGGACGCCGGGTCAGTTGACCACAGGTGCCGTCCGCCGCTCGGGAAGGCGCCGCCACTTCTCCTGGACGACCACCTCCGTCAGCCGCCAGCCGTCGGTCGTGCGCCGCAGCGCGAAGGCGTACCGGCCGCCGCACACGAAGTCGGGCGCGGGACCTTCGGTGGCCATGGGGTTGATGTAGTCGGCCTGGACCTGGGCCGTGTCGCCGGTGTCCTGCTCCCAGACGCCGAAGCGCACCCGCCGGTTGACGATCAGGTGCTGTCGCATCGGGAAGAGCCGCATGCTCTCGGCGAGCCACGCGGCGACCGCCGTGGCTTCGCCTTCGATGCCGCCGGCCGAGCGGTAGTCCGCCCGTCCCTGGGGGACGAACAGCCCCCGGTACCCCTCCCAGTCGCCGTCGTCGACCGCCACCGCGTAGTCGGTGATCAGTCCGTCGACGGCCAGCCGGTCCCTCACGGTGGCGAGCTCCACGCGCTGCGTCATCGGCTCAGTGTTGGGCATGGGAGGGGCGGAGCCAAGGGACGCGCGGGATATTCGGTGGCCCGGGAGGGCCGCCGGGGCCCAGCCTGTCCTTCGTGAACGATCAGAACGAGCCGAACGATCAGAACGAACCGAGATTCCGGATACGCGCCCGCCACACCGAGTCCACGATCACCGTCTACCAGGCCTACCGCCCGGAGATCGGCCGCACCGCCGCCCGCCACGGGCGGTTTCCATCGTCGTGGAAGCGCGACCGCATGACGTGGATCAAGCCGTCGTTCCTGTGGATGATGTACCGCTGCGGCTGGGGCACCAAGGAGGGCCAGGAGACCGTCCTGGCGGTCGAGATCAGCAGTGAGGGCTTCCACTGGGCGCTGCGCAACGCCTGCCTGTCCCATCACGTCCCCGCCCTGCACGGCGACCGGGCGGACTGGAAGCGGCATGAGCTGGTGCGGGCGGGTCGACTCGATTCGGCCGCCGGGCTGTTGCCTGAGGAGCGGCCGTACGCCGTCGAGGACGAGGTGCTCGCGCGTCTGCGCGCCTAGGGAGTGTGGGAGGCGGGGAAGGTCAGGCCGCCTTGACGACGGCGCCGCGGATCGCGGCCGCCCACTCGACGACCAGCAGCTCGTACTCCGCGCGCTCCTCGGGCGACAGGGTGCCGCCCGTGCGCCGCCACAGCGCACGGATCTCCTCGTTGACCTCGGCGGCGGACCGCGCGGAACCAGGGGTCACGAAATCGGGGGACATGCCGACAAGCGTAGGGGCAGCCACTGACAGCCCGCTACCGGACGGCTACCCCCGCGCTATGCGGTTGGTCACGAGATGCGGGTCACAGGCCGCCGGGTCAGCCCGCCGACTCGGCCGCGTGCGGGCTCAGCGCACCCATCGACACCAGGACGATGATGAGGACGCCGAGCGCGATCCGGTACCAGACGAACGGCATGAAGCTCTTGGTCGAGATGAACTTCATGAACCACGCGATCACCGCGTAGCCGACCCCGAAGGCGATGACCGTCGCGAAGATCGTCGGGCCCCACGAGACATGGCCGCCCTCCGTGGCGTCCTTGAGCTCGAACAGGCCGGAGGCGAGCACCGCGGGGATCGCGAGCAGGAAGGAGTAGCGGGCCGCGGCCTCGCGCTTGTACCCCATGAACAGGCCGCCGCTGATGGTGGCGCCGGAGCGGGAGACGCCCGGGATGAGCGCCATGGCCTGGCAGACGCCGTAGATCAGGCCGTCCCGCACGCCCAGGTCCTCCAGCGCCTTGCGCTGCTTGGGTGCGCGGTGCTTGCCGCCGCTCTCGTCCCGTGCCGCGAGCCGGTCGGCGACGCCCAGGACGATGCCCATGCCGATCAGCATCGTCGCGGTGATCCGCAGGTCCCGGAACGGTCCCTCGATCTGGTCCTTCAGCGTCACGCCGAGCACACCGATCGGGATCGAGCCGACGATGACCAGCCAGCCCATGCGCGCGTCGGGGTCGCTGCGCAGCTCCTTGTTCGTGAGCGAGCGCGTCCACGCCGAGATGATCCGCCCGATGTCCTTGCGGAAGTAGATCAGCACGGCGGCCTCGGTGCCGATCTGGGTGATCGCCGTGAAGGCCGCGCCCGGGTCCTCCCAGCCCGAGAAGGCCGCCGTCAGCCGCAGGTGCGCGCTGGAGGAGACGGGGAGGAACTCGGTCAGCCCCTGGACGAGTCCGAGGATGAGTGATTCGAACCAAGACATGAGGTAGCGGAGTCCAAGTGCCGATCGTGGAACGGACGACGGGCGCACCGGGCCGCCGGGTGTGATGACCGGGGGATCAGATGTGCCGAGGGGGAAGCGTAGCGCCCCCGGATGTCCGCTCCGACACAGGGGTTTGGCCGGTGCTCCGCGGCCGGGGCGGGATCAGGCCACCGTCGGTCCGGTCACCGTCCAGCCGGGCGCCTGGGGGTGGGCCCTGAGATCCTCGTGACGCACCTCGTCGCCGCAGGCCCGACAGGTGACGACCGGGGTGAGCGCCCGGCCGCAGGAGTGCTCGACGACCATCGGACGGTCGTCGTCCGTCCGCAGATGACGGTCGCCCCAGGCCATGAGCGTCATCAGCACGGGCTCCAGTTCCAGCCCGGCCCGGGTGGGCCGGTACTCGAAGCGCTGCGGGCGCTCGCTGTAGAGCTGCTTGACCAGGATCCCGGCGTCGACGAGCCGGCGCAGCCGCGTGGCGAGGATGTCGCGCGGTGCGCCGATGTTGCGCACCAGCTGGTCGAAACGGCCGTTGCCCAGGCACACCTCCCGCAGTACGAGCAGCGAGTACTTCTCGCCGACCAGGGCCAGGGTGTCGGCAATGGAGCAGGGGCGCGGGTCTTTGCTGGCGGCCATGGGGCTCAGTCTAGGAGAGGGTTGGAATTTCCAACCCATCGGGCTACGGTGAGTTTGAATTTCCTACTCGCTGGTAGTCGTGGAGGCCGCACCATGCGTGACGCAGTCATCGTCGAAGCCGTACGCACCCCGATCGGCAAGGGCAAGCCCAATGGCGCCCTGGCGCACGTCCACCCGGTGGAGCTCCTCGCCCACACCCTGCGCACCCTCGTCGAACGCTCCGGCGTCGACCCGGCGCTGATCGACGACGTCATCGGCGGCACCGTCGACCAGGTCGGCGAGCAGGCCATGAACACCACCCGCTACGCCGCCCTGTCCGCGGGCTTCCCGGAGTCGGTGCCCGCGACCACCGTGGACCGCCAGTGCGGCTCCTCCCAGCAGGCCGTGCACTTCGCGGCCCAGGGTGTCCTCGCGGGCGCGTACGACCTCGTCGTGGCCTGCGGGGTCGAGTCGATGAGCCGGGTGCCGATGTGGTCGAACGTGCCCGCGGGCAAGGACCCCTTCGGCCCCGGGATCGCCGAGCGCTACCCCGAGGGACTTGTCCCGCAGGGCATCAGCGCCGAACTCATCGCCGCCAAGTGGTCGATCGGCCGCGAGCGGATGGACGAGTTCGCCGTCTCGTCGCACCACAAGGCCGCGGCGGCCTGGGACGGCGGGCTCTTCGACGCCGAGGTCGCGCCCCTGGAGGGCGTCACGCGCGACGAGTGCGTACGGCCCGGCAGCACCACCGAGATCCTCGCCGGTCTCAAGCCCGCTTACCACGACCCCGGCTTCGCCGAGCGCTTCCCGCAGATCGAGTGGAACGTCACGGCGGGCAACGCGAGCCCGATCAATGACGGTGCCTCCGCGGTGCTCATCACCTCCAGCGAGACGGCGGCCCGTCTCGGCCTGCGCCCGCTCGCCCGGCTGCACAGCTTCGCCGTCACCGGCTCCGACCCGCTGCTGATGCTCACCGGTGTCGTCCCGGCGACCGAGAAGGTGCTGCGCAGGGCGTCGCTGCGCCTCGACGACATCGACCTGTTCGAAGTCAACGAGGCGTTCGCGGCCGTCGTTTTGGCCTGGCAGCAGGAGACCGGCGCCGACCTCGCCCGGGTCAACGTGCACGGCGGCGCCATCGCGCTCGGCCATCCGCTCGGCGCGAGCGGCACCCGCCTGACGACGACGCTGGTGCACGCGATGCGCGAACGGGGCGCCCGGTACGCGCTCCAGACCATGTGCGAGGCGGGCGGGCTCGCCAACGCCATGGTGCTGGAACGGGTGTGAGCCGGGCGGGCGTCACGGGTGTGAGCCCGGCGGGTGTAACAGGAGTGAGCCCGCCGGGGGTAACGGTTCGTCAGAGCTGGCGCAGGCGGTGCCGCTTGCGCCAGGCAACCACCACGCCCGCCAGCGCGGGCAGGGCGATGCAGGCCAGGGCGATCAGGAAGGCGGGGGACGTCGGGGTGGAGGCACGGGCGCCGGCGACGACGTAGGCGGCGGTGTTCGGGATCGAGCCGAGGCCCGTCGCCAGCAGGAACGGCAGCAGGCCCATGCGGGAGACCGAGGCGCAGTAGTTCGAGGCCCAGAACGGCACACCGGGGAAGAGCCGCACCACCAGCATCGAGCGGAAGCCGTGCCGGCTGAGCTGACCGTCCGCGGCCTTCAGCCAGCGCCCCCGCAGCAGCGGCCGCAGGGCGTCCTGGCCCAGCGCCCGCCCCAGGCAGAAGGCGATCCCGGCGCCGAGCACCGTGCCCGCCAGCGCCACGCCGGTGCCCAGCTGCGAACCGAACAGCGCTCCCGCCGCGAGGTTCAGCAGCGGCCTCGGTACGAACGCCACCGTGCACACGCCGTACGCCACCGCGAACACCAGCGCCGCCATGGCGCCGCCGAGCTGCGGCGGCCAGCCCTGCGTCAGCAGCCGCTGAGGCTCGAACAGCAGCACCCCGCACGCGCCCGCGGCGAGCAGCGCGACGAGCAGGGACAGCCTCGACCACGGGGAGAGCAGAACTCTGGTGCAGCGAGCGGTGAAACCGGTGGACGGAACGGGCGAGGCGGTCGTTGCCGAGGGGACGACGACGGCGAGCTCCGCGGTGCTGGCCCGGGGAGAGGCCGTGGCGGTGCCCCCAGAGCGGGTGGTGGCATCGAGCATCCGGTGACACTAACCGACAAATGTGTGTGATCGCCGTATGGTTCGTCTCACGAGCGTCACAGGCGGCCTCCCACATCGCCGCCCGGGACCCACGGGGCGGGGGCCGAAAACCATTCGACGTGCGGTAAAGCGTCGGCAATGATCTGACGCATGTTCCGGCACGCCTTCACCCTCGCAGCATCCGTGGTCACGGATGCCCCGAAGGCTGCCGTCGTGGTTGTCACGGCCGTCGTGGACGGCGCCCGAAGCTGACCCTCTCCGGCTCGTCCGGCGGACCCCGCAAGGGGAGGGTCGGTCAGGTTCCCGGGGTCCCGCTTTCTTCTTCGCTGATCAGACGCTTCGAGGTACAGCCATGTCCAAGACGGCTTACATCCGTACGAAACCGCACCTCAACATCGGCACGATGGGTCATGTCGACCACGGCAAGACCACCCTCACGGCCGCCATCACCAAGGTCCTCGCCGAGCGCGGCACCGGCACGTTCGTGCCGTTCGACCGGATCGACCGGGCGCCCGAGGAGGCGGCGCGCGGCATCACCATCAACATCGCGCACGTCGAGTACGAGACCGACACCCGGCACTACGCGCACGTCGACATGCCGGGCCACGCCGACTACGTCAAGAACATGGTCACCGGCGCCGCGCAGCTCGACGGGGCGATCCTCGTCGTCTCCGCGCTCGACGGGATCATGCCGCAGACCGCCGAACACGTGCTGCTCGCCCGGCAGGTGGGCGTCGACCACATCGTGGTCGCCCTCAACAAGGCCGACGCGGGGGACGAGGAACTGACCGACCTGGTCGAGCTGGAGGTACGCGACCTGCTCACGGCGCACGGCTACGGCGGTGACTCCGTGCCCGTCGTACGCGTCTCGGGACTGAAGGCGCTGGAGGGGGACCCGCGCTGGACGGCCTCGATCGAGGCGCTGCTCGACGCGGTGGACACGTATGTGCCGATGCCGGAGCGGTATCTGGACGCGCCGTTCCTGCTGTCCGTGGAGAACGTGCTGACCATCACAGGGCGGGGGACCGTGGTGACCGGCGCGGTGGAGCGGGGCACGGTGCGGGTCGGGGACAAGGTCGAGGTGCTCGGGGCCGCCGTCGAGACGGTGGTCACGGGGCTGGAGACCTTCGGCAAGCCGATGCAGGAGGCGCAGGCCGGGGACAACGTGGCGCTGCTGCTGCGGGGGGTTCCCCGGGATGCCGTCCGGCGGGGGCACGTGGTGGCCGCGCCGGGGAGTGTGAAGCCGCGGCGGCGTTTCTCGGCGCAGGTGTATGTCCTGTCGGCCCGGGAGGGTGGGCGGACGACGCCCGTCTCCTCCGGGTACCGGCCGCAGTTCTACATCCGGACCGCGGATGTGGTGGGGGTGGTCGACCTCGGTGAGGTGGCGGTGGCCCGACCCGGTGACACGGTTGCCATGACCGTGGAGCTGGGGCGGGAGGTGCCGTTGGAGCCGGGGCTCGGGTTCGCCATTCGTGAGGGTGGGCGGACTGTGGGGGCCGGCACCGTGACCGTGGTGGGTTGAGGTGGTGGGGGGCTGCGGGACCGTTGGGGCTGGTCGCGCCCGCGCGGCGGAGCCGCACGTCGGCACGGCCCCGCGCCCCTTCTCGGCGTCGTCCCCCGGCACAATTGAGGGGTGAAGGACGCCATTCCCGTGACCCGCACCATCGATCACGGCACAGCCAAGCTCATGCCCGACATCGACCGGGAACGGGCCTGGCTGCTGACCGTCGACGGGGCGCCGCAGTCGTATGTCGATCTGGACGCGCCGACGCATCTGGAGTTCGAGTACGCGCGGCGGCTCGGGTATGTGCTGGACGTGGTCGCGGAGCCGGGGCAGGTGCTGGACGTGCTGCATCTCGGTGGGGGCGCGCTCACGCTGCCCCGGTACGTGGCCGCCACCCGGCCCAGGTCCCGGCAGGACGTCGTCGAGGTCGACCGGGGGCTGCTGGAGCTGGTCGCCGAGCATCTGCCGTTGCCGGAGGGGGCCCGGGTCGCGTTGCACGCGTCGGATGCGAGGAAGTGGCTGGAGAACGCCGCCACGGACTCGGCCGATGTGATCGTCGCGGACGTGTTCGGCGGCTCGCGGGTTCCGGCACATCTCACGTCTGTCGCTTATGTGCGGGAGGCCGCGCGGGTCCTGCGGGGGAGTGGGGCCTACCTCGCCAATCTCCCCGATGCGGCGCCGTTCGACTTCCTGCGGTCGCAACTCGCCACCCTGGCCACCGTCTTCGAGGAGTTGGTGCTCATCGCCGAGCCGGGGGTGCTGCGGGGGCGGCGGTTCGGGAACGCGGTGCTCGTGGCCGGGCGCGAGCCGGTCGACATCGCCGCCCTGGCCCGGCTCACGGCCGCCGACGCCTTCCCGGCCCGCGTCGAACACGGCGCCGCCCTGCGGGACTTCATCGGGGACGCCAAGGCGGTGCGGGACGAGGACGCCGTGCCGTCACCCGAGCCCCCCGACGGGGCGTTCGGCATCGGCTGACGTGTGCCCGGTGCCGCCCTGGGCCACCGGCGTGGTCTTGCGCCGCAGGTTGCGTACGTCCGGTACGCACAGCGCGGCCGCCGTGACCAGGACGACCAGGCCCGCGCAGCCCCACAGCGCGGCCGTACGCCCGAACGCCTCCTCGGCGGGGCCGGCCGCGGCCGTGGCGAGCGGCACCAGCGCGACCGAGCCGAACCAGTCGTACGCCGAGACGCGGGAGAGCTTGTCCTCGGGGATCTCCTGGTGCAGGGCCGTCATCCAGGACACGCCGAACACCTCGATCGTGGCGCCGGCGACGAACATCACCACGTAGAGGACGCCGATCGGTACGGGGACGGCGAGCGCGGCCGAGGGCAGGGCCAGGGGAAAGACGCAGAGCGTGCCGACGAGGAGCATGCGGCGGGGTTTCCAGCGGGTCATCAGCACGGCCCCGGCGACGGTGCCCGCCCCGAACGCGCCCAGGGCGAGACCCCAGGGGCCCGCGCCGCCGAGGTGGTCGCGGGCGACGAGCGGGCCGTACACCGCGTCGGCGGCGGAGACGACCGCGTTGGCGATCGAGAACTGGAGGACGACGGCCCACAGCCACGCCCGGCCGGAGAACTCCCGCCAGCCCTCCCGCAGATCGGCGAGCAGACCGCCGCCCCGTGCGCGCGGCGGGATGTGGCCGACGTCGAGGAAGGCCCGCAGTGCCCCGGCGACGGCGAAGGCCGCGGCGTCGGCCGCCAGCACCCAGCCGGGCCCGATCACGGCGACCATGGCACCGCCGACCGCGGCACCGCCCAGGGCCGCGCCCTGCATCGCCATCCGGAACACGGCGAACGCGCGGCCCGCCTGCTCCCCGGAGACCGAGGACATCAGCATGCCCTCGGCGGCCGGGCCGAAGAAGGCCTGGCCGGTGCCGCCGAGGGCGGCGAGCAGCATCATCTGCCACAGCCGGGGGTCCCCGGTCAGCACGAGGGCGGCGAAAGCGGCCTGGGAGAGGCAGTTCAGGGCGTTGGCCGCCACCATGACGCGGTGCCGGGGCAGCCGGTCCGCGACAGCCCCGCCGATCAGCAGGAACAGCACGAGGGGGAGCGTCCGGGCCGCCGCGACCAGGCCGACGTCACCGCCGTCGCCGCCCGTTTCGAGGACGGCGAACGCCGCGGCGACCAGGGCGCCCTGGCTGCCCAGGTTGGTGACGACCGCTGCGGCGGTGAGCAGGGAGTAGTTGCGTCCCGCCCAGTCGGGGCGGCGGGGGCTCCTGGCGGAGACGGTCGGGGTGGCGGGGGATGTCACCGGCCGACTATCGCCACCGGGAGCCCGTCCTGCCAAACCGTTTTGCGCGGTGTCCCGGGGGCGTGGCTATCCGGGCCCGCTCCTGCCGGGGCGGGCCCGTTCGGCATCCGCGTCAGCCTCCGGTCGGCTCGCCGTGCAGCCGGACCGTGCTGAGGATCTTCAGGATGGTCTCCTTGGGCACCTCGCCCTTGACGCCCTTGGCCCCGTAGAAATTCCACGCGACGAAGTCGCCCGCCGAGTTCTTGAAACCGAACGTCACCGCCTTGCCGTCGCTCGCGCACTTGCCCTTGTCGGGCGTGTTCTCCGACCAGGCCCAGGCGACGCTGCCCTTCACACCGGCGGCGGTGGTGTAGGGCTTGGCCTTCTTCTCGGTCTTGACGCTCTTCTTGTCCGGCTGCGTGTAGCCGCCGTACACCCACCAGGCCACCTGGTTGAGCGCGACCTCATCGGTGTTCTTGGCGCCGTCCGCGCCCTTGGTGCCGGCCCCGGCCAGGGACGAGCTCTCGGTCGTGCCGTCCTTGTTGTCGTCGCTCGTGCACCACTCGGACTTGTAGAAGGCCGGTGCCGACATGACGATGAGCGGCTTGGCGTCGTCGGACTTCTCGTCCTCGAAGCCGACGGACGACGTCGGGGAGGCGATCTCCCAGTCCGCCGGGACGTCGAAGGCCGTGCCCCACTTGGGGTTGATGACGACCTTCCAGCCCTTGACCGTGGCCTTCTCCTCCTCGCCGCCGCGGGGGTTGTCGCCCGTGGCGGGTGCGCTCGGCTCCGCGGACGGTTTCGCCGGAGCCGTGTTCTTCTTGTCTCCGCTCTTGCCGCCGTCCGCGGTGTCGTCCTTGTCGCCGCCCAGCACCAGGAAGCCGGTGACACCGGCCGCCACGACGACCGCCGCGGCCGCGATGATCGCGACCAGCTTCGTCCGGTTGCCGCCGCCACCGCCCTGCGGGGGCTGCGGCGCGCCGGCCGGGCCCGGGGCACCCCACTGCGGTTGCTGTCCATAGGGGTTGGGCTGCTGCTGATAGCCCGGCTGCTGGTACGGATTCGGCTGCTGGTAACCCGGCTGCTGATACGGGTTGTTCGCTTGCGGGTTCTGCTCGCCCCCGGGCGGCTGCTGTCCTGGCCACATGGGCAGCCACCCTAGCCGCGCTCCGGACACGGTTCGGTCACTGCCCGTGGACGGAGACGTAGCAACCCGGGAACGAGGGTCGGGCCGGACCGATGGGGCGGTCGTCACACGGGCCTGGTCACCCGTGTCTACTCGTGAGTAACATGCGGCCATGAGCGCAGACCAGATGTCCATCGGCGAGATGCTCGCCGCCACGGTGCCCATGGCCCGGACCCTGAACCTCGAGTTCCTCGAGACGACGCCGGAGCGGGCGGTGGTGTCCCTGCCCGACCAGATCGAGTACCACAACCACGTGGGCGGGCCGCACGCCGGGGCGATGTTCACGCTCGGCGAGTCCGCGAGCGGGGCCATCGTGCTGGCCGCGTTCGGGGACCAGCTCTCGCGCGCCGTGCCGCTCGCCGTCAGCGCCGAGATCTCCTACAAGAAGCTGGCCATGGGCGCGGTCACCGCGACCGCGACCCTGGGCCGTCCGGCTGCCGAGGTCGTCGCGGAACTGGACGCCGGTGAGCGTCCCGAGTTTCCGGTCGCCATCGCCATCCAGCGGGCCGATGGCGCGGTGACCGGCGAGATGACGGTCGTGTGGACGCTGCGTCCCAACGGCTGATCCGGCTGTCGTGCGAGCGGGGTCCCGGCCGAGTGCCGGGGCTCTCGCATGTCCGGTCGCGAACTCCGGCCTGTCGCCACGGTGTTTTCGAAAGCCGGTACGGATACCGCCGGTAACATATCTGAATTCCCCTCGTTTTGAACTTGCGTCATCCGCACTCCTTGTTACCTGTCAGTCGCATGTGCGAAAGTGAGCCGCCTCACAGCCGCGTCCACAGCTGACGCGGCACAGGTATGCACCAATCACGCACCTGCTTTCCGACGGACGCGCAATTCGCATGCCGTCCTGCGGCTGGAAGGAAATGGTTCAGTGCAATCCCCCTACCCCCCACGCCCGCCGTACCCGCCGCGCCCCGGAGCGGGTCCCGCGGATTCCGATCGCAATCTGCTCGCCCGGGTCGGTGATCCCGCTGAAGGCCCGCGCGCCGCCGCGCTGTTGCTCGCCCGGCACTGGCGGGCGGTGTACGAGTACGCCGTGATCTGCCTGGCCTCGTCCGAGGATTCCGCGTCGATGGCGGCCGCCGCCGCGTTCCGCAGGGAACTCGCCCGGCCGGGCGGCGGCGCCCTCCGGCCGCGGCTGCTCGCGGCCGTGCGGGACACGGTCCGGGATTGGGTCGCCGACGACGGCATTTCCGCCGTACTGCCGGAACTCCGCAAACCCGTCGGTGCCCGGGGGTTGCGTGCCGCGCGGTCCGAGACGGCTGAAAGGCGGCGGCTCGCCGAGCGCGCATTCCGGGCCCTTCCGGGGGCTTCCCAATGCCTGCTCTGGCATACGGAGGCCGAGGCGGAGCCCATATCCGTACCGGCCGGTCTGCTGGGAGTGGACGTCCGCACCGCGTCGGCCGCGCTGGAACAGGCGCGTGAGCAATTCCGGGCCGGATGCGTCCGGGCCCACCGGGAACTCGCGCCGACGCAGGAATGCCGTTTTTACAACCGTTTGCTGGACGTTCCGATGCGCCGTGGCGGGTCCCTGCTGCCAGATGTGCAACGGCATCTGATGACTTGCCGCTACTGCCGGCACGCCGCCGAACAACTCAGCCATTTCGAGGGCGGGTTGGAGGACCTGCTCGGCGAGACCGTGCTCGGCTGGGGCGCCCGCCGCTACCTCGCGACACGGCCGGGCCGGGACGGGGGCCGGGGCGCCCTGCCCGCCGGCCCGGCCGGTGGCCGTCACCGGGCGCACGCCCTCCCGGCGGGCGGCCGGCCCGGGCCGTCGAGGAGACACACGAAGGCGCTGGCCGCCGCGGTCGGGGTGACGTCCCTCGTGCTGCTCGCGACGCTGCTCGCCGCCAGAGGCTGGACGGAGGAGGGCGGCACCGTCGCTCCCCAGGCCACCTGGGGAGCGGTCAGCGGCCACTCCGTCGACCCGGAAGGCTCGGGAACCTCCTCGGCCGGCCTCCCGTCGGCCGCGTCCGCCGGACGCCCCGTCGAAGTGGGCCGCGGGCGGCTGCGCAACCTCGACGCCGGCCTGTGCCTCGGCGTCCCGGGCGGCCGGGCCCGGGCCGACGCCCGCGCCGTGCTGACCTCCTGCTCCGCCGCCGGGCCGCTGACGTGGTCGTACCAGGACGACGGCACGCTGCGCAGCGCCGCCGACCCCAGGCTCTGCCTCGGCTCCGACCCCGCGCAGCGCTCGGTCGTCCTGGCCGGCTGCCTCGTGCACGCGGGAGTCGTGCGCTACGACCTGACCGTGCGCGGCGAACTTCTGCCGCGCGGCGGCAAGGGACTGGCCCTCGCCCACGGCGCCGGCCGGAACGTCGTCGTCACCGGGCGCGACGGATCCGAGGCCCAACGCTGGGCACTGGAGACTCCCGGCGGTGACGCGGCGAAGAAGCTGGGGAAGACGGAGGAGTCGGTGAAGACGGAGGAGTCGGGGGAGCCGGGGGAGCGGCAAGGCCGGCAAGAGAGCCGCCGGGGGAAGGAACCGTACGACCACGCCCCGCGCGGGCATCGGCCGGAGCCCCCAGGGAGCAAGCAGGAACGGTACGAGACACGGTTCGCCCAGACGGACTGCTGCGACGCGGCCGCACCGGGACGGGCCTCCCGCCCGCCCGGTACCGACGTACTGGACCCGGCACCCCACACCGCCACCCTCGGTTCCGCGACAGCCGCCGTGGCGACGGCCGTGACGAAGGCCCTCCACTCCACCGCGCTCCCCTAGCGCGGGCCTCCGGGCACGGCCCCGGCGTCACCCACCGGGTCGTCCGTCGTGTCACCCGGTCGGGTGGGTCGGACCCGGCTCCCGGGGAGTGGTTCGGGTGGTCCGTCGGTGGTGTCCGGCGAGGTGACCGCCCGTGCTGCCGCATAGTGCGTTGCATGAACGGCTCCGTCCCCAGCCCCCGATACCCCGGCGGTCCGCCCTGCGTCTGCTCGGTGGAGCGATCGTCGTCGCCGCGGCGGCCACCGGTGGTCTCGCCGTGCCGTCCCGGGCCCACGCGCGGGACGGACACGGCCCGGACGCCGGAACACGACAGGGCGCCGGCGCCCGCGTCGAAGGGCTGCTCGCGCGGCTCACCCTCGACGAGAAGGTCTCCCTGCTGCACGGCGCCACCGACCCGAGCCCGCTCGGCCAGGCCGGCTACGTCCCCGGCGTGGCGCGGCTCGGCATCCCGCCGCTGCGGCTCGCCGACGGCCCGGCCGGGGTCCGTGTCACCCGGCACGCCACCGCCCTGCCCGCCCCCGTCCTGCTGGCCTCCGCCTTCGACCCCGACCTGGCCCGCCGCTACGGGCAGGTCATCGGACGGGAAGGCCGCGCCCTCGGCCAGGACGTACTGCTGTCCCCGATGGTCAACCTGATCCGCACCCCCGTACGCCGGCCGCAACTTCGAGACCTTCAGCGAGGACCCGCTGCTCTCCGCCCATCTGGTCGCCGCCGAGATCGAGGGCATCCAGGGCGAGGGACTCATCGCGACGGTCAAGCACTTCGCGCTGAACAACCAGGAGCGCGACCGCACCTCGGTCGACGTCCGGGCCGATGAGCGGACCCTGCACGAGACCGAACTGCGCGGCTTCGAAGCGGCCGTCGGCGCCGGCACCGGCGCGGTGATGGGCGCGTACAACTAGGTCAACGGCACCTTCGCCTGCGAGAACGAGGCGCTGCTCACCGGCGTCCTACGTGGGCGGTGGGGCTTCACCGGCTGGGTGATGAGCGACTGGTCCGCCGCGCACAGCACGCGCGAGGCCCTCACGGCGGGCCTCGACATGGAGATGCCCGACGGCACCCACTTCGGCACAGCACTCACCTCGGCGGTGCGGGAGGGCCGCGTGCCCGAGCGGTACGTCGACCGGGCAGTGCGGCGCGCGACCCTGAAGCCGGCCGGCGGAACCCACCGGTTGACGATCACCGCCCGGGGCGGGGACACCGGCCAGGTGTTCCGCCTGCGCCGTATCACCACCGCGACCCGGGCCCAGGACGTCGCGGAGGCCGTACGCGTCGCCCGCGCCGCCCGGGACGTCGTCCTCTTCGCCTACGAGGACGCCATCGAGGGCCAGGACCGTACGACGCTCGCCCTGCCCGGCAACCAGGAACGGCTGATCGAGGCCGTGACGGCCGCCGACCCCCGCACCACCGTCGTCCTCAACACCTCGTCCGCGACGTCGATGCCGTGGCTGGAGCGCACCGGCGCGGGCTCCAGATGTACTGCCCGGGCCAGGAGGGCGCCGCCACCGCCGCCGTCCTGTTCGGTGACCGCGACCCCGGCGGCCGCCTCACCCAGAGCTTCCCGACCGCGACGATCACCACCCCGTCGCCGGGGACCCCCGCCGCTACCCGGGCGTGGGCGGCACCGAGGAGTACACGGAGGGCATCCACGTCGGTCACCGCTGGTACGACGCCGAGGGCGTACGGCCGCTGTTCCCCTTCGGCCACGGACTGTCCTACACGTCCTTCGCCTACGCGGACCCGGACGCGGGCTGGACGCCCGACGGCCTCGACCTCGCCTTCACGGTCCGCAACACCGGCCCGCGCGACGGCGTGGACGTCCCGCAGGTGTACGCGGGTCCCTCCCCGGATCTCCCGCTCGACCAGCCGGTCCGCGTGCTGGCCGGTTTCCGGCGGCTCACTCTGCGGGCGGGGGAGCAGCGCCGGGTCACCGTGCGCGCCGAGCCGCGGACCCTGTCCTCCTGGGACCCGAAGGTCCACGACTGGGTCCTCGGCACCGGCCGGCGCGACCTGTGGATCGGGGCGTCGTCACGGGACCTGCGGTTGAGGACGAACGTACGCGTCGGTAGCTGAGGAGCGCACGGGTGGGCGGCTGACGCGGCGCGCACCGCACAGCCGGCGGCACATGGCCGGGAGGCGCCTGGCATCGAACCGGAACAGACTGGTACTCCTCCTGAGGCCGTCGCAGAACCCAGGGAGTTCACTCATGCCCGAGGCCCCGCGCCAGGACAGCAACACGCAACCGACCGACGAGGAACTGCGCACGCTGGACGCCCACTGGCGGGCCGCCAACTACCTGGCGGCCGGTCAGATCTATCTGCTGGCCAACCCGCTGCTGACCGAGCCGCTGCGGCCCGAGCACATCAAGCCGCGGCTGCTGGGCCACTGGGGCACCTCGCCCGGGCTCAACCTCGTCCACACGCACCTCAACCGGGTGATCAGGAACCGCGCGCTGGACGCGTTGTGCATCTGGGGCCCGGGCCACGGCGGTCCGTCGGTGCTGGCCAACTCCTGGCTGGAGGGCAGCTACAGCGAGACGTACCCGGACGTGACGCGGGACGCGCGGGGCATGGGGCTGCTGATGCGGCAGTTCTCGTTCCCCGGCGGCGTGCCCAGCCACGTCGCCCCGGAGGTGCCCGGCTCGATCCACGAGGGCGGCGAACTCGGCTACTCCCTCGCCCACGCCTACGGCGCCGCCCTCGACCACCCCGGCCTGCTGGTCGCCTGCGTGATCGGCGACGGCGAGGCGGAGACCGGCCCGCTGGCCGGGTCCTGGCACGCCAACAAGTTCCTCGACCCCGTCCACGACGGCGCCGTCCTGCCGATCCTGCACCTCAACGGCTACAAGATCGCCAATCCGACGGTGCTGTCCCGCCTGCCCCAGGACGAGCTCGACGCGCTCCTGCGCGGCTACGGCCACGAGCCGATCCACGTCACCGGCGACGACCCGATGGCCGTGCACCGCGCGATGGCCCAGGCGATGGACACCGCGCTGGACCGCATCGCCGAGGCCCAGCACGCCGCCCGCGAGGAGGGCGTGACCGAGCGCCCGCACTGGCCGGTGATCGTGCTGCGCACCCCGAAGGGCTGGACCGGCCCGGCCGAGGTCGACGGCGAGCCGGTGGAGGGGACCTGGCGTTCCCACCAGGTGCCGCTGGCCGGTGTCCGCGACAACCCGGACCACCTGCGGCAACTGGAGGCCTGGCTGCGCTCCTACCGGCCCGAGGAGCTGTTCGACGCCGAGGGCCGGCCGGTCGCGGACGTCCTGGCCTGCGTCCCCGAGGGCGGCAGGCGGCTCGGTGCCACCCCGTACGCCAACGGCGGGCTGCTCGTCCGCGACCTGCCGATCCCGTCCCTGGACGACTTCGCCGTCCCCGTCGACGAGCCGGGCACGACCCTGCACGAGCCCACGCGCGTCCTCGGCGACCTCCTGGCCCAGGTCATGCGGGACACCGCCGACCGCCGTGACTTCCGCCTGGTCGGCCCGGACGAGACCGCCTCCAACCGGCTCCAGGCTGTCTTCGACGCCAGCGGCAAGACCTGGCAGGCCGGGACCCTCGACGTCGACGAGGATCTCGACCGGCACGGCCGGGTGATGGAGGTCCTCTCCGAACACCTCTGCCAGGGCTGGCTGGAGGGCTATCTGCTCACCGGCCGGCACGGGCTGTTCTCCTGCTACGAGGCGTTCGTGCACATCGTCGACTCGATGGTCAACCAGCACATCAAGTGGCTGCGCACCTCCCGGCGACTGCCGTGGCGCGCCCCCATCGCCTCCCTCAACTACCTGCTGACCTCGCACGTGTGGCGGCAGGACCACAACGGCTTCTCCCACCAGGACCCCGGCTTCGTCGACCACGTGCTCAACAAGAGCCCCGAGGTCGTGCGGGTCTACCTGCCGCCGGACGCCAACACCCTGCTGTCCGTCGCGGACCACGTCCTGCGCAGCCGCGACTACGTCAACGTCGTCGTGGCCGGCAAGCAGCCCTGCTTCGACTGGCTGTCGATGGACGAGGCCCGGGTCCACTGCGCCCGCGGCGCCGGCATCTGGGAGTGGGCCGGCACCGAGGACGGCTCCCGCGAACCCGACGTGGTGCTGGCCTGCGCCGGTGACGTCCCCACCCAGGAGACCCTGGCCGCCGCGCACCTGCTGCGCCGGCACCTGCCCGAGCTGTCGGTCCGCGTGGTGAACGTCGTCGACCTCGCCCGGCTGCTGCCCCGGGAGGAACACCCGCACGGCATGAACGACTTCGAGTACGACGGCCTCTTCACCACCGACCAGCCCGTGATCTTCGCCTACCACGGCTACCCGTGGCTGATCCACCGCCTGGCCTACCGCCGCGCCGGCCACCAGCACCTGCACGTGCGCGGCTACAAGGAGGCCGGCACCACCACCACGCCCTTCGACATGGTCGTCCGCAACGACCTCGACCGCTACCGCCTCGTCATGGACGTCATCGACCGCGTCCCGGGTCTCGCGGTGCGCGCCACGGCCGTCCGCCAGCGCATGGCCGACGCCCGCACCCGCCACCACGCCTGGATCCGTGAGCACGGCACCGACCTGCCCGAGGTCGCCGAGTGGAACTGGAACGCCTGAGCCGCGGGGGACGTCTTGTCACCCGGTAGGCTTCCCGTGCTCGCAGGGAAGCACAGGGAAAGGATCAGGCGTTGCACGTCCAGGAGTGGCTCGAAACCGTACCCGCGGTGGCCGTCTACGCACTGGTGGGGCTGGTCATCGGCCTGGAGAGCCTGGGCATCCCGCTGCCGGGCGAGATCATCCTGGTCTCCTCCGCGCTGCTCGCCTCCCAGCACGGCCACATCGACCCCGTCGTCCTCGGCGCCAGCGCCACAGCCGGCGCGATCATCGGCGACTCGATCGGCTACGCCATCGGCCGCAAGGGCGGCCGCCCCCTGCTGGCCTGGCTGGGCAAGAAGTTCCCCAAGCACTTCAGCGAGGGCCACATC
This sequence comes from Streptomyces sp. NPDC006235, assembly GCF_040613735.1. Taxonomy (NCBI): domain Bacteria; kingdom Bacillati; phylum Actinomycetota; class Actinomycetes; order Kitasatosporales; family Streptomycetaceae; genus Streptomyces; species Streptomyces sp. NPDC006235. The sequence goes on along the minus strand of NZ_JBEXSR010000005.1, from coordinate 291,899 downwards.
GCCACCGCCGAGCGCTCCTTCGAGAAGTGGGGCATGTGGGCCGTCTTCTTCGGCCGCTTCGTCGCCCTCCTCCGCATCTTCGCGGGCCCCCTCGCGGGTGTGCTCCGCATGCCGTACTGGAAGTTCGCCATCGCCAACGTCCTCGGCGGCATCCTCTGGGCCGGCGGCACGACCGCGGTCATCTACTACGTCGGCATCGTCGCCGAGTCCTGGCTGAAGCGCTTCTCCTGGCTGGGCCTGGTGGCGGCGGTCCTGGTCGGCCTCACGTCGATGCTGGTGCTGAAGCGCAGGGCGAAGAAGGCCGGCCAGACGTTGGAAGCGACGGAGGCGTAACGCCCCTAGGCGCGCGGGGAACGGCGCGACCAGCCGCAACGCACCCGCACGCGCAACACCACCTACACATGCACCTCACGATGCGCCTTAGCCAACTCGGCGTACATCGTGCCGTTGAGGGTGACCCCCTGCCGCTCCTCCTCCGACAACTCCCGCCGGACCTTCGCAGGCACACCCGCCACCAGCGACCCGGGCGGCACCACCATGCCCTGCGGCACCAGCGCCTGCGCGGCGACGAGCGACCCGGCCCCGATCACCGCCCCGTTCAGCACCGTCGCCCCCATCCCGATCAGGCAGTCGTCCTCGACGGTGGCCCCGTGCACCACGGCGTTGTGGCCGATGGACACCCGCTCACCCACCGTCACAGGGAACCCCGGGTCGGCATGCAGGGTGCAGTTGTCCTGGACGTTGCTGCTCGCGCCGACGGAGATCGTCTCGACGTCACCGCGCAGGACGGCCCCGTACCAGACACTCGCCCCCGCTCCCAGCGTCACGCCCCCGATCACCGAAGCCGTCGGCGCCACGAACGCCTCCGGATCGACGTGCGGTTCCCTGCCGCCGATCCCCGTGATCATCGCCCGCTGCCCCATGCCCGCCTCCAGAAAACGTCGTAGACAACGCGCAAACCGTACGACACCCGGTGGGGCGAAGATCACAGGCCTCCGACGCCGCGGGGTGAGCTACCGCTGAGTACCGTGACTTTGTGCCGAAGCGCAAGAACACGTTCTCATCCTGGCGGCGGGGCATCGCGCAGCGCGCCGTCCACGCGGGCTGGGCCTGGCTGCAGCGCACAGGTTCCGTGACCGCCGAACATCCCGGGCGCTACCGGTTCGGCGCGATGGGAACAGGTACCAGACTCGCCTTCCCGCTCGGCACGGTCTTCGGCGAACCCTGGATCCACATGGGCGCCCACTGCATCATCGGCGAGCAGGTCACCCTCACCGCGGGCCTGATGCCCGACCTCGACCTCGGCCCGGACCCGATCCTGCGCATCGGCGACGGCGTCGTCCTGGGCCGTGGCAGCCACGTCATCGCGGACACGACGGTCACCATCGGCAGCGACTGCTACTTCGGCCCGTACGTCTACGTCACGTCCACGAACCACTCCTACGACGATCCGCACGAGCCCATCGGCAAGCAGTGGCCGCGGATGGAGCCGGTGGAGATCGGGCCCGGTTGCTGGATCGGCACGGGCGCGGTGATCCTGCCGGGTGCCCGGATCGGGCGGAATGTGGTGGTGGCCGCGGGCGCGGTCGTCCGGGGCCAGGTGCCCGATCACTCCGTGGTGGCGGGCGCTCCGGCGCGTGTCGTACGGCGCTGGACACCGGCCGACGGCTGGCAGCCGCCGCTGCGCACGCCGCCGCCGGTGCCGATACCGGAGGGCGTCACCCCCGAGCAGTTGTGCGCCCTGTCGGGCCTGGACGAGGAGACGGCCGCCCGGCTCGCCGAGTTGGACGGGGAGGCGACGGCCGAACTGGCCGAGCCGAAGCCGGGTTCCTGATCCGCCCGGGCCGGCTCAGCCCGTCGCCAGCAGAACCGTCCCCACCAGCGCAAGCCCCGCACCCGCGGCCTGCACCGCCCGCAGCCGTTCGCGCAGCACACCGCGCGCGGCCACGGCGGTCACCACCGGGTAGAGCGAGGCGAGCACGGCGGCGACGGTGACCGGGCCGTGCTGCGCGGCGATCGAGTAGGTGCCGTTCGCCGCGACGTCCGCGAGGCCGACGAAGGCCAGCGCCGGCAGGGAGCGCCACGGGAAGCCGTCCGCCGGAAGAGCGGGCGCCCCGCGCCGCACCGACACGTACAGCGCCAGGCCGCCGGCGGCGACGTTCGTCACCCGCTGCACGAACAGCGCCAGGAACAGCCCGGTCAGCGTGGTCGACGCCTCGGCGATCAGGGCCATCACCGCGCCGAAGCCGAAGGCCGCGAGGAGGGTCAGGGCGATGGCCTGCCGTTGGACGGGCGCGCCGCGGAACTGCGGGCCGCCGGCCAGGCAGACACCGGCGACGGCGACCAGGATGCCGACGAACTGGAGAACGCCGGGGCGCTCGCCCAGCACCAGGCCCACGCCGACCGGCACGGCCACCCCGAGCGAGCCCAGCGGCGAGACCACACCCATCGGGCCCAGCGCGAGCGCCTTGTAGAAGGCGAGCATCGCCACCGGGCCGACCAGACCGGCGGCCACGGCGAACCACAGGTGCGGCCCCGCCGCGCTCCAGCCGCCCGTCACCACCACGACCGCGCCCAGCACGACCACCGCGATCGACTGCGAGACCACGACCACCGTCAGCGCGGGCGTGCGCCGGGTCAGCAGTCCGCCGCCGAAATCGGCCAGTCCCCACAGCAGGCTGGTGGCCAGGGCGAAGAGCGCTGTCATGGGACGGATGCCTCGCAGTACAGTTCGGTGAACGATCAGGTCAACCACACCGTAGTGCAGTCGGCTGCACTATCTCATACAGAATATTGGACGGAATGTGTCGGACCTCGACCTGCTGACCCAGTCCCTGGCGCGCAGCGTCAAGCACTGGCGCGCGGTGCGCGGCTTCACGCTGGACGTGCTCGCCGCCCGGGCGGGCGTCAGCCGCGGCATGCTCATCCAGATCGAGCAGGCCCGCACCAACCCCAGCCTCGGCACCGTCGTCAAGATCGGCGACGCGCTCGGCGTCAGCATCACCACCCTCCTCGACTACGAGCAGGGCCCCAAGGTCCGCATCGTCCCCGCCGAACAGGCCGTACGGCTGTGGCACACCGAGGCCGGCAGCTACAACCGGCTGCTCGCGGGAACCGAGGCGCCCGGACCGCTGGAGATGTGGGACTGGCGGCTCATGCCCGGCGAGAGCAGCGCGTCCGACCCGCACCCCGCCGGCACGATGGAACTGCTCCACGTCACGGCCGGGGAGCTGACGCTCACCGTCGACGGCGTGGCGCACCGCGTCCCCGCCGGGGCGAGCGTGTCCTTCGAGGCCAACCTGCCGCACACGTACGGCAACACCGGCGACGTGCCGATGGAGATGATGATGGCCGTCTCGGTTCCGCCCGTGACCTGAGACACCCGGTCCGAGGGCGGCCCGGTGTTGTTAGCGTGCCGCTATGCACGCACCCATCGGACACTTCGACGACGCCCGTCCGGCCCCCGCCTGCCTCGACGAGCTCACCGGCCCGGTCGCCGACGTCGTACGCCACTGGCACGGCAGCGTCCCCGCCGACCAGATCCTCTACGTCGACACCGAGCCGAAGTGGGCCGACACGGCCACCTTCGTGGAGCACTACGGCCGCGACCTGCTGGAGCGGTCCGCGAACTGCGTGGTGGTCGCGGGCAAGCGCGGCGGCGAGTCCACGCTCGCCGCGTGCGTGGTGCTGTCCACCACCCGGGTCGACGTCAATGGCGTCGTACGCCGCCAACTCGGCGCCCGCAAGGCCTCCTTCGCCACGATGGACACGGCGACCGGGGAGACCGGCATGGAGTACGGCGGCATCACCCCGCTCGGACTGCCCGGCGGCTGGCCCGTGCTGGTGGACGCGGCCGTCGTCGACCTGCCGTACGTGCTGGTCGGCAGCGGCCGGCGGCGCGGCAAGCTGCTGGTGCCGGGCAAAGCGTTCGCGGAACTGCCGGGCGCGGTGGTGCTGGAGGGACTCGGCGTCGCCTGAGGGGCAGCCCTACGCCGCCGCGTGGTGGGCCAGCGGCAGATGCGGGTCGGCCTCGCCCGGGGCCGGTTCCGGGTCGGCGTGGACCAGGGCCGCGGTGAGGCGGGGCACCGCGTGCAGCAGGGCGTGCTCGGCGTCGACGGCGATGCGGTGGGCCTGGCGCACGGTCACGTCGCCGTCCACCACGACCGCGACCTCGGCGCGCAGCCGGTGACCGATCCAGCGCAGCCGCAGCTCGCCGACCCCGCGCACCCCGGCGACCTCGGCCAGCGCCCGCTCGGCCCGGTCCACCAGGGCCGGGTCGACCGCGTCCATCACCCGTCGGAACACCTCCCGCGCGGCGTCCCGCAGCACCAGCGCGATCGCCGCCGTGATCGCCAGCCCGACGATCGGGTCGGCCAGGTGCCAGCCCAGGGCCGAACCGCCGGCGCCCAGCAGCACGGCCAGTGAGGTGAAGCCGTCGGTACGGGCGTGCAGTCCGTCGGCGACCAGCGCGGCCGAGCCGATCGCACGGCCGACGCGGATGCGGTACCGGGCCACCCACTCGTTGCCCGCGAAACCGACGAGGGCCGCCACGGCGACCGCCGGAACGTGCTGGACCGGGCGCGGGTCGAGCAGGCGGTCGAACGCCGTCCAGCCCGCGAAGGCCGCCGACGCGGCGATCGTCAGCACGATCACCAGGCCCGCCAGATCCTCGGCCCGCCCGTAGCCGTAGGTGAAGCGCCGGGTGGCCGCGCGCCGGCCGAGCACGAAGGCGATCCCGAGCGGTACGGCGGTCAGCGCGTCCGCCGCGTTGTGGACCGTGTCCCCGAGCAGCGCCACCGAGCCGGAGACGGCCACCACCACGGCCTGGGCCAGGGCCGTCACGCCGAGCACCGCGAGCGAGACCCAGAGCGCCCGCATCCCGCGGGCCGACGACTCCAGGGCGGAGTCGACCTTGTCGGCCGTCTCGTGGGAGTGCGGGGTGAGGAGGTGGGAGAGGCGGTGGCGGAGGCCGGTGCGGGAGTGGTGGTGTGGGTGTTCGTGCCGGTCGCTCACGTGGGTCTCCTTCCGCTGCGCGCGAGTGGACGTCCACCCGCCCATGGCGTCATTATGTGCGTATGAGCGCACGCATGCACCTGTCATCTGCGCACGATGCGCATCCGCGCAGCCCCGGCGAGGAACAGTTCGCGCTCGCCGCCGAACTCCTCGCCCTGCTCGGAGACCGCACCCGGCTCACCCTGCTGCACGCGCTGGCCGGGGGAGAGGCCGACGTCACGACCCTCACCGAGCGGTGCGGGGCGGCCCGGCCGGCCGTCAGCCAGCACCTGGCGCGACTGCGTCTGGCGGGCCTGGTGAACACGCGGAAGGAGGGCCGTCGGGTGATCTACTCGCTCCGCGACGGCCATCTGCGCCGACTCGTGGACGAGGCGCTGAACGTGGCCGACCACCGGCTCACCGACCGGCCCCTCCACGACTGAATCAGTACCGCGCGGCCGTCCCCAGGTACTGCTCGGCGAAGGCCGCGGCGGCCGCCGGCGAGGTGAACAGGCGGCGCAGCCGGGCCAGCGTGGTGCCCGCGCGGAAGGGGTCGCCCGCCGCCGTGCCGTGGTACACCTCGGACAGCCACTGCGAGAACTCCTGGTAGTCCCACACCCGCCGCAGGCACGCCTGCGCGTAGCCGCCGAGACCGCTGTCGTCCCCTCCGGTCAGGTGGGCCACCAGGGCGTCGCCGAGCAGGAAGGCGTCGTGCAGGGCGAGGTTCATGCCCTTGGCGGCGATGGGGGCGACCAGGTGCGCCGCGTCACCGGCGAGGAAGAGCCGGCCGGACGCCATCGGCTCGACCACGTAGTCGTGCATGTCCAGCACGCGCTTCTCGATCAGCCGCCCCTCGGTCAGCGGCGGCGCACCGGACGCCCCGAGCCGCTCCTGGAGCTCCGCCCAGACGCGCTCGTGCGGCCAGTTGTCCGGGTCGTCGCCCGGCGGGCACTGGAGGTAGTAGCGGGTCACCTCCGGGCTGCGGGGCATCTGCCCGGCGAACCCCCTGGCGTGACAGCCGAACAGCACGCAGTCGGCGGACGGCGGTGCTTCGGCGAGCAGGGCCAGCCAGCCGATGCCGTAGTCGTGCCGCACGACACGGACCCGCTCCGGGGGCAGGGCGGCCCGGGTCACCCCGCGCGCCCCGTCGCAGCCGGCCACGAAGTCGCAGTGCACGACGCGGTGTTCACCCGTCTCCGGGCAGGTGTAGGACACCGACGGTCGGTCGGAGTCGATGTCGTGCACCCGCACGTCCCGCACCCCGAAGCGGATCTGCCCGCCGCGGACGTCGGCGTACTCGCGCACCAGGTCGGTCACCAGCAACGGCTGCGGATAGACAAAGTGGTGACTGCCCGTCAGCTCGGCGTAGGGGAACCGGTACCGCTCGCCGTCGAAGCGGAACTCGCACGCCGTGTGCAGCTCCGCGCGGTCCAGCAGGTTCCGGGCGAGGCCCCGCTTCTCCAGGCCCCGCACGGCCCATTCCTCGATGACTCCGGCCCGGGGCCGCTGTTCGATGAACTCCCGGGTCCCCGTCTCCAGCACGAGGCAGTCCACGGCTGCGGCCCGCAGGACGTTGCCGACGGTCAGCCCCGCGGGACCGGCGCCCACGACGACGACCGGAACGCGGTGCGGGGACGGCGAGTCGGCGCCGGGGGCTGTCGAGGTCACCCGCACATTATGCCGACCCGACCGCCGGGCGAGGAGGATGCCGCAGCGGTAGTGTGGTGTGCCCTGACGACAGCGAGGATCGGTTGCCGCCATGACGGACCTGCTCCCCCTGGCGGCACTGTCCGCCGCAGCCCTCACCGAGGGCGTCAGATTCCTCTACGACCAGGCAGGCGAGCTGCTCAGAGCCCGCCGTGAACGCCGCGCGGAGCAGTCCGCCGCGGACACCCCCGCCGTCGTCGCCGAACCGGCCGTCCTGCCCGCGGCCGACTCCGCCGCCGTGGAGCGGCTCTCCGGGGAACTGCGCGCGCTGCGCGCCGATCTGCACGAAGTCGCCTCCGGAGTCGACGAGATCGACCCGACGGACGAGGCGCTGGTCCGGCGCGTCGACGCCCTGCGCCGCGTCCTGGAGGCCGTGTACGGCACCGCCGTGACGTTCGACGGGGAGACAGGAGCGCAGGACGTGCCGCGCACCCACGGACGGATCGACGTCGACGCCGTCGCCGGTTACGTCGCGGCCGTCCGGGCCGACCGGCCCTCCGGGTGGATCAAGGGCGACGTCCGGGCCGGGCGGGTCGAGGCGGGCGGCGAGGCGATCGGCGTCGACCTCCGCGACCAGCGGTGACGGCTCCGGCCACGGGCGCCGGCGGCAGCGGTCCCGGACTGCACTTCCAGGACCTGATCACGGACCGCGCCGCGGCTTTCGTACCGCGACCCTGGCTGGCCGGCGACATCGAGCGCTGCCTGTCGGACGCCACCACACGCCTCGTGCTCGTCACGGGCGAACCGGGGGCGGGCAAGACCAGCCTGCTCGCCGGCCTGGCCCGTGCTCACCCCGAGTGGCAGCACTACTTCATCCGCAAGGACAGCCGGACCGCGCTCGCCGGCAGCGACCTCCAGTCGTTCCTGCTCACCATCGGTCACCAACTGGCCCTTGCCCGGCCGGAGTTGTTCGAGCCCCAGCGGCTGGAGGTCACCGTCGACCAGCGCATCGGCACGGTGGAGGCGGGAGCCAGGGCGGTCGGCATCCGCATCGACGACCTGCGTGCCTCCCCGTTCCACCGGACCGCGTCCCTGCGCGTCCGGCAGGACGTCCTCCGGGTGTCGGGCAGCGCCCTCGGCGTCGAGATCGGGACCGCGACCGTGGAGCCGCGACTGCTCGAACCGGCAGTCCTCGCCCACCTCGCGCTGATCGGTCCCGCGCAGGTGCTGCTGTCCGACGCGCCGGACGAGCGGATCGTGCTCCTCGTCGACGCCCTCGACGAGGGCGCCCACGAACCCGGCGCGACCCTGCTGGACTGGCTCGCCACGGGCCCGCAACTCCCGGCGAACGTACGGGTCGTCGTCACCTCGCGCCCGCACGCCGCGCTCGACCGGCTCCGCTCCGCCCGCGGCGCCGGTCTCGCCGAGATCACCATCGACCCGTCGTCGCCGCAGGTGCGGGACGACCTGCTCGCCTACGCCGACCAGGAACTGGCGCCGGAGACGGTCGCCAAGGCACTGCGCGCGAACGGACGCGACCCGGTGGAGTTCGCCCGCGCACTCGTCCGGCGCGCGAGCGGCAACTTCCTGTACGTGGCGATGTATCTGAGGGCCCTGCGCCAGGCGATCGACCAGGACGACGCACCGCTCACCGCCCGTCTGACCAAGGCCGACGCCGTTCCGGACGGCCTCCACGGCCTCTACGCGTTCTTCGTCGAGACCGCGCGCACGGACCTCGAACGCCTCGGCATGCTCGACATCAGCGACCCCCTGACCCCCACCGACCTGGTCACTCCCGCCTGGGAGGGAGCCGCCCAGCCCCTCCTCGGCGTCCTGACCGTCGCGCGCGAGCCACTGACTCCCGAACAACTGCGCACGCTGGCCGGGGTCCGGGTCTGGCCGCGTGCCGTTCTCTCGGTGCTGGGCCGGATCCGCTGGCTGCTGTCCGTCCGGAACGGCCGGTACGCCTTCTACCACTCGTCCGTCGCCCAGTTCCTGACGGATCCCCAGGTCGCCCGGGAGCACCCCGGCTGGGGCGTCGCCGAGCAGGAGTGGCACGAGCGCATCGTGCGCCACTACCGTGCCGGGGCCCCGTCCTGGGCGGACGTCGACTGGCCGGCCGTGGACCGGTACGGCCTGGCCCACCTCGCCCACCACCTCGTACAGTGCCGGCCCGCGATCGCCGCCGAGGCGCCGGACCTCGTGTGCCCGGGGCTGCGTCTGGCCGGCCGGGCCGCGTTCGGCTCCGACCGGTACTTCACCAGGGTCGTCGAGACGGCCGCCGACCACCTCCTCGACGGCGCTCCCACACCGTCGGACACCCCGACGGTGCTCTTCCTGGCCACCGTACGGCGCCAGTTACGGCGGGCGACCTCCATGGCGGCGCCCGCCGTGTACGGCCTGCTGGCCCGGCTCGGCCGGGTCGACGAGGCCATGACGCGGCTCAGCGCGCTGGCGCCCTCCGGACAGCTGGTGGCCGCCCTGCTCGAGGTGCACCGCCACACCGCGCACCCGGTGCGCCGGGCGGCCGTGCGCGAACTGCTGGGCGAAGCCGCGTCCGTGGCGCCGCTCGACCCCCACGGCCTGACGCGGCCCTTCGTGGAGGAGGCGGCACGCAGGCTCGCTCCCCACGACCTGCGGCTCGCCCTTCACCTCTGGGAGCGGGCCCAGCACGAGGCCTGGAAACCGGCTCCGCCCGACGACGTGCTGCGGGCCGCGGCCGACGAGGCCGGCCACGGCGACGCCATCGAACTCGTGGCGCAGATGAGCTCCGGGCGTTGTGGCGCCTACCTCGACCTCGCGGACCGGGCCCACGGCGGTGACCGGGACGAGCTGCTGGCGTGGACCGGGCGCGCCCTGCGCCACGCCGCTCCCGCGGAACGTCTGACGTCCCTCGTGCGCCTCGCCGGCACCCTGCGGGCCACGCGCCCCGAACACGCCGACCGCCTCACCGAGGAGGCGCTGCGCGAACTGGCCGAAGCCTGGCCCGGGGAGGACGGCGCGCTCGCCCAGGCGGTGGCCGAGGCGGCCGAACACGCCGCGGGACCGTACCCGGCGCTGTCGCGAGAGCTGCTGCGCCGTCTGGACACCGTGGAGGTGACGGGGCTCGTCGTCGACGCCTTCTTGCACGCCGCACGCGTCTGGGCGGCCCTCGGCGACGTCCGCGCCGCGCACCGGATGATCGACCGGGTCCTGCGCTTCGGCAACGGAGTCTGGTACGCGAAGAAGGCCGCGAAGGTACTCGCCGCCTTCGACGGCGAGGCGGCGACCGCGGTGATCGACGCCGCCTGCGCCCGTTTTCCCCCCGAGCCGTCGCTGCGGGACATGATCACCCGGCTGCACCACGACGGGAACCTGGAGACGCTCGCCGAGGCCCTGGCCGACCGCGCCCCGGAGCGGGCCGTGGCCTACGCCCGCGCGATCGCCACCACCGAGTGGCAGCCGCTCTCCAAGGACCGCTACTCGGCCCTCGCGCTCGTCGCCCACCGGCGCGCCGACGCAGGCGACCTCGCCATGGCCCGCGCGATCCTGGACGAGTCGCTGCACGCCGCCGAGGAGGTACCGCCCGTGGCCGACCCGCCGCTGTGGGGCTTCTACCACCTGGCGGGGGAAGGGGGCGCCGCGGCCCGGGGGAACGCCGTCAGCGACCCCGTGGCCGAGCTCCCCATGGTGATGAACCACACCAACGACTGGCAGCGGCTCGTCGAACAGCGTTTCCACAGCGACCCGTCGGACGTCCTGCGCGCCATGACGCCCAGTACCTGGTCGGTCGGCCACCCGTACTCCTGGGCCCGCACGATCCGCTGCTTCGCGGAGGCCGTCGCCGTACGGGACCTGGACCGCGCCCGCACGCTCGTGCACGCCCTGACCGATCCCGGCGAGCGGGTCATCGGACTCGCCGGGCTCTTCGGGACCGCCGCCGCCGGAGCGGACCGGGCGGTGGCCGACCGGCTGTGGGCCGAGTTCGGACAGGCGTACGCCGCGATACCCCGGTACGAGTGGAACCTGCCGCAGCAGCAGGACGGGCCCCTGGCCTATGTCCGCCCCGACCACCGCAGCAGATTCGAGGCCGCGGTGCGGCTCCTGCCGTGGGAGGCCGACCCGGCCATGGCCTTCCTCGGCGCCGACGGCACTCCCTACCTGCTGTCCATGTTCCACTTCGCCTTCGGCGCCGACGCCTCCCGCCGCTACGCGGTCGACGTGCTGAACGGCCGGCAGCCCTACCCGCCGTTCGCCCATACGCACCGCTCCCTGCTCCGGATGCCCCTGGACGTCCACGGACCGCTGCTCACCGGTGTGATGCTCGCCCCGGCCCTCGTCAACGAGCACCTCGCGACCGCGTCCGGCGCGCCCCCGGCCGTCGCGTCCCCGCCGGTCCTGGAGGACGAGCTCTACGCGGCCTACGTGGACATGGCTCTCCTCGGCCCGGAGGCCGGCGCGGCACGCCTGCGGCCGCTGCTGGATTCGCCGAGGCTTCCGGCCGTGGCGGCGCTGGTGGCCCGCACGGCCGAGATCCACGGTGCGGGCCATCCGGCCGTTGCCGTGCTGTGCGCCGACGTCGTGGCCGCGGCGGAGCGGGCCGAACCCGCCCGGCAGGCGGTGACGTTGCTGCAACTGGCCCGGTCCCCGGCCACGGCCGGCCTGGTCGACGCGGAGGACCTGCTGGAGCGGACGCTCGCCCTCTCCGCGGATCCCTGGGAACGCGTGGAGCGCGACGAAGCGCTGCGCGAGCTGTTCGCCATCCTCCTCGGCAGGTCTCCCGCGACCGCGCTGCGACTGCTGTACGACCGGACTGCCGACGCCTGGGCCATGGTGACGGCGATGCTGGAGAACGCCGTCGTCCCGCTCCTCGATGCCCTGGGACCGGACGCTCCGCTGCTGCTCCACCGGGCCCTGCGGCGTGCCGTGGCCTGCGTGTCGGCGCGGGGCCGCACGGACGTGCCGTCGATCGACGGTGTCCGTACGGCCCTCGGCGACTGACTAGGGCAGGCGGTCAGTGGACGGTCACCTCGGTGACGGCCACCTCCCCGATGCTCCGCTCGATCTCCTCCGGGCGGGACGCCGACGCCCGGGCCCAGTAGTAGATCGCCAGGGAGAACACCGTGATGACCGCCATGTCCCACCACAGTCCGATGTGTCCCTGGCCGCCGAAGCCGCCCTGCCAGGAGATGACGCCCATGCCCAGCAGGTAGGCCGGCAGCCACTGGGCGGCCCTCCAGTCGAGCCGGGGCGCGTCGGTCAGGCCCTTGCGGGTGGCGTACCAGGCGTATCCGCCGAGCAGGACGTAGCCGAGGACGATGGCCACACCGAGCCGCCACAGCGTGTCCCAGGTCGACCAGTAGATGATGAGGTTGGCCACCACGAAGGACAGCGGGGAGACGACGTTCCCGCCGGGCAGCCGGTAGGGCCGGGCGCGGTGCGGCAGCCGGTCGGCGAAGACGCCGTACGCCAGCGGGGCGCCCGCGTACATCAGCACGCTCGCCGAGGTGATGAAGCCGACCAGCTGCTGCCAGCTCGGGAACGGCAGGAAGCAGACCACGCCGGTCACGAAGGACACGATCAGCCCGAACCACGGCACGCCGCGCGCGTCGGTGCGCGTGAAGATCTTCGGCGCGTAGCCGTTGCGGGCCAGACCGTACGAGACGCGGGAGGTGGCGGTGGTGTAGATCAGACCGGTGCCGCCCGGGGAGACGACCGCGTCCAGGTACAGCACCACGCTCAGCCAGCCCAGCCCCAGCAGGGTGGCCAGTCCCGCCCAAGGGCCGCTGATACCGGGGTAGTCGAGCTTGGTCCAGCCGTGCGCGAAGGAGGCCAGCGGCAGGGCGGCGATGAAGACGATCTGGAGCAGGACGTAGATCCCGGCTCCGATGGCGACCGAGCCGAGCGTCGCGCGGGGCAGGTCACGGGCCGGGTCGCGGCTCTCGCCCGCCAGCTGGATCGCCTGCTCGAAGCCCAGCAGGGCGAAGATGATGCCGCTGGAACTGACGGCGCTCAGCACGCCGTGGGCGCCGAACGGGGCGAAGCCGTGCTCGGTGAAGTTGCCCGGGTGGAAGTTGCCCGCCGCGATGATGAAGATGGCGGCCAGCGGCACGGCCACCTTCCACCAGGTGGCGGCGCTGTTGGTGTGCGCCAGGAGCCGCACACCGAGGAAGTTGATCACGACGAAGACCGCCATGAGGAGCACGGCGACGACGAACCCGCTGGTCGTCAGTGTGCCGTCCTTGGCGTGCTGGAAGCCCTGCGCCCAGTGCCAGTGCCCGGCATAACCGATCATGGCCTCGACCTCGATCGGTGCCACGGTCGCCGCCTGGAGCCAGGAGAACCAGCCGAAGGACATGCCGGCCAGTCCGCCGAACGCGTAGTGCGGATACCGCGCCGTGCCTCCCGCGACCGGGAACATGCCGCCGAGTTCCGCGTGCACCAGGGCCAGCAGCACGATCCCGACCGCGCCGATCAGCCACGACAGGATCGCCGCGGGGCCGGCCGCCACGACCGCCTTCTCGGCTCCGTACAGCCACCCGGAGCCGATGATGGAACCGACCGACGCCCACATGAGCCCGATCAGTCCGACGTCCCGGCGCAATCCGCCGGGCCCCCCTTTTACCCCCGCTGCTGCCTGGTCGACGCTCACCATGAATCAAGGGGCCTCTCGTAAAAGAACTCGGTGAGTTCTGCGAGCAAGAGGCCTCAGATTAGGAATCGGTCAACCGGCGGCAGAAGGCGCGTTGTGCAGCCTTGACCGGGCGCGGGCATTTCCTGGAAAGCGCTTCAGGAATTCTGTACGCGGTGATGAGGAAGTCGTGGGATCTCGATCGCCGGGCAGCGGTCCATCACCATCTCCAGGCCCGCGGCACGGGTCCGGTCGTAAGCCGCCTCGTCGATGACGCCGAGCTGGAACCACACGGCCCGCGCGCCCTTCGCGACCGCCTCGTCCGCCACCGCTCCGGCGAGATCGCTGTTCACGAACACGTCCACGACGTCCACGTCGAAGGGGATGTCCGCGAGACTGGCGTACCCCTGCTCGCCGTGCACCGTCTCCGCCTTCGGATGCACGGGCACGACGCGCTTGCCGTAACGCTGGAGCACCTCGGCCACGCCGTAGGCCGCGCGCCGCTGGTTCGACGACAGGCCCACCACGGCCCAGGTGTCGCCGAGCTCGGTGAGGATCCTGCGGACCGTTGCCTCGTCGCCGTACACCGGTGGCCTCCTGGAGAGTCGCGGAAGAACTGTTGTCCGCACAACGACGTACGGTGCGCGGTGATTCCCGCGCAGTCCCCGTGATAGCTTGCCGAGGCCAGTCGAACCCATGTAGGTGGGTCAGGGAATCCGGTGCGAATCCGGAACTGACGCGCAGCGGTGAGGGGGACGGGCGGGGCCTCGGCCACTGGACGTCGCGTGTGACGTCCGGGAAGGCGCTCCGCACCGGACGAACCCGAGTCCGAAGACCTGCTGGCGGCCCCCGCGGCCGTACGCGGCGGGGGAGCACCGTACGACCGGGCTCCGCGATCGAGCCCTCGACGACTGAGGACTGGTTTCCGTGCCCCTCGCCCCACCCGCCCGTGCCACCGTCCTGCTCGCGGCCGGCGCCCTGCTCCTGGCCGGCTGCGGCGACCCGCCGGCCACCACGACGAAAGCCGCCGTCACGCTCGACAACTGCGGCCACGAGGTGCGCGTCGAGGCCCCGCCGAAGCACGCCGTCTCCCTCAACCAGGGCACCACCGAGATCCTGCTCTCCCTCGGCCTCGCCGACCGTCTCGCGGGCACCGCCACCTGGACCGACCCCGTGATGAAGGGGCTGGCGAAGGCCAACGCGAAGGTGCCGCGCATCGCCGAGAACAACCCGTCCTTCGAACGGGTCCTGGACACCGGCCCCGACTTCGTCGCGGCGTCCTTCGTCTCCACCCTCGGCCGGGGCGGCGTCGCCACCCGCGAGCAGTTCGAGAAGCTCGGCGTCCCCACGTACGTCTCCCCGTCGGACTGCGCCGGCAAGGACAACTCCGGTGACGGGGACGGCGCGCGCGACAAGGCGCTGGGCATCGACACCATCTACGGCGAAGTGCGCGACCTGGCCACCGTGTTCGGGGTGCCGGAACGGGGCGACCAGCTCGTGGCCTCCCTCCAGCGGCGCATGGCGAAGGCCACGCGGGGCGTCCACGCCTCCGACGTCACCCTCCTGTACTGGTTCGCCAACTCCGAGTCGCCCTACATGGCGGGCTGTTGCGGAGCGCCCGGCATCATCACCCGGGCCCTCGGGGCGAAGAACGTCTTCGACGACACGCACGAGGAGTGGCCGCAGATCAACTGGGAGACGGTCGCCGAACGCGACCCCGACGTCCTCGTCATCGGCGACCTCACCCGCAAGTCGCAGACCGCCGAGTCGGCCGCGAAGAAGATCGCCTTCCTGGAGTCCAACCCGGTCACCAGAAACATGGACGCGGTCAGGCACAAGCGGTACGTGCTGCTCAGCGGTCAGGCCATGAACCCGACCATCCGCACGGTCGAGGGCGTGGAACAGGTCGCCGCCAAGCTGCGCGCGTTCGGGCTCGTGAAGTGACCGTCCGCGGGCTCGGGTTCGGCGCCGCTGGGGTCCTGCTGCTGGCCGTCTCCCTGGCCCTGGCGATCACCGTCGGCCCGGCCGACATACGGATCGCGGACGTCTGGTCCGCAGTGGCGGCCCATCTCGGACTCGGCAGCTCGGACCTGACGCCGATCCGCGACGGGATCGTCTGGCAGCTGCGGCTGCCGCGCACGCTGCTCGCGGCCGTGTGCGGGGCCGGACTGGCCGTCTGCGGGGCGGTGATGCAGTCGCTGCTGCGCAACCCGCTCGCCGACCCGTTCGTGCTCGGGGTGTCCTCCGGCGCCTCCACCGGCGCGGTCGTGGTCGTCGTCCTGGGCGTGGGCGGCGGCGCCGTCTCGGTGTCCGCGGGCGCGTTCCTCGGCGCCCTGGTGTCCTTCGCCCTGGTGCTGCTGCTCAGCCACACCCTCGGCGGCACCACCGACCGGGTCGTCCTCGCGGGCGTCGCCGCCATGCAGCTCTTCTCCGCGCTCACCTCCTTCGTCGTGATGACCGCCGCCGACGCCGAGACGACCCGGGGCGTGCTGTTCTGGCTCCTCGGCTCGCTCGGCGGCGCGGGCTGGACCGACGTGTGGCTGTGCCTGGCCGTCCTTGCCGTGGCGCTGGTGGTGTGCCTGTCGTATGCCCGTACCCTCGACGCCTTCGCCTTCGGGCAGGACGCGGCGGCCGCGCTCGGGGTGTCCGTGGCCCGCACCCGCCTGGTGCTGCTGTGCGTCACGGCCCTGCTCACGGCCGCGCTGGTCAGCTCGGCCGGGGCGATCGGCTTCGTCGGACTGGTCCTGCCGCACGCCGCGCGGGCCCTGGCCGGTCCCGGGCACGCCCGGCTGCTGCCGGTCACGGCCCTCGCCGGAGCGGTGTTCCTGGTGTGGGTGGACACCCTCGCCCGTACGGTGCTGGATCCCCAGGAGGTGCCGGTGGGAGTCGTGACGTCGCTGATCGGGGTGCCGGCGTTCGTGGTGGTCCTGTACCGGACGCGGAGGGTGCGGTGAGCGGGGTGGGCGCGGCGAAGAGCGGTGCCGGGTTGCGGGCCGACCGGGTCGGTCGCCGTGCCGACGGGCGTCTCATCCTCGACGGTGTCGTCCTCGCGCCCGAGACCGGCTCCACCGTCGGCGTCCTCGGTCCCAACGGCTCCGGCAAGTCCACGCTGCTGCGGCTGCTGGCGGGGCTGCTCACGCCGACCGCCGGAGTCGTCACCCTCGACGGCACGCCACTGGGCGACCTGCCCCGCCGCACCGTCGCCCGCCGCCTCGCCGTGGTCGAGCAGCAGTCCGGCACGCAGGTCGAGTTGACGGTGGTGGACGTCGTACGGCTGGGCCGCGTGCCGCACCGCCGTGCCTGGACGCCCGGCTCGGCGGACGACGAACGGGCCGTGCGCGAGGCCCTGGAGCGCACCGGCCTCGCCGACCGCGCCGACCAGCCCTGGCACACCCTCTCGGGCGGCGAACGCCAGCGAGTGCAGATCGCCCGCGCGCTCGCCCAGGAACCCCGCGAACTCCTCCTGGACGAGCCGACGAACCACCTCGACATCCACCACCAGCTCGGTCTGCTCGCCCTGGTCACCGGCCTGCCGGTCACCACCGTCGTCGCCCTCCACGACCTCAACCTCGCGGCGATGTACTGCGACGAGGTCGTCGTCCTGAGCGCGGGGCGGGTCGTGGCGGGTGGCCCTCCCGGCGATGTCCTGACGGAGGAACTCATCGCCGAGGTGTACGGCGTACGGGCCGCCGTCACCCGTGACGGCCCCCAGCAGCGGCCGCATGTGCGGTTCCTGGGGACGGTGGGCTGAGGGGCCGGGCGAGCCGGCGGGCTGGTGGCCGGCGGGCTGGGCGGGCGATTCACGCCACGGTGGTTCAAGCGACCGGGTGACGGGCGGCCGGGCGGCGGACGGCCGGTGCGTTGTGGGCGGGGCGTTCGCGTCACGGTGGCCAACCGGCCGGCGTGTCTGGCCGGGCACTTCTGGGCGCGGTGGTCGGGTTCGGCGGGTGGGGCGTCGGTGGGGTCGGCTTCCGCCGTGGTGGCCTGGCCTGGTGGGTGGGCTGTTGGTGGGCGGCTTCCGGCGTGGTGGTCGGGTTCGATGGGGGCCTCGCCGGTGGCCCGGTCCGGCGAGTGGTTGGTGGTGGGCGGTTCAAGGGCGGCGTGGCCCGACAGACCGGCGCGCCGGTCGTGGGGCGATGCCCGCCCAGGTGACCTGGTCCGTCCGGCACGCCATTGGTGGGGTGTTCCCGCCACGGTGGCCGGAAAAAGCCGCACATGCCTGCGTGTGCCCGCCCACCCGGCCTACGCTCGCCTCGTGCTGCGCATCATCGACGCCCGGACCGGCGAGCCGGTCGACGCCGCCCCGGCCCGCCGGGGCCTGACCCGTGTCGAAGTGCACGCGCCCGGCTCCGATCTGACCGATCTGCGGGTGCTGCTCGTGGCGGACCTGCTCGTGCGGGCGCTGGAGCTCGGCGGCACACCGGTGTGGGCCCTGCTGACCGGCGGGCGCCGCCGGGCCGAGCTGCGCGCGGACGCCACGGCCCTCGGCATCCGCCCCTTCGAGGACAGCCCCGATGTCAGCGCCGGACTCGGCGAGGCCCAGGTCGTCCATGTCACCGCCGAGGGCGGGGCCACCCCGGACGGGGTGCGGATCGCTGTCGCGCCTGTGGAGACGGCCGGACCGGCCACGTCGGTCGGCGCGTCGGTGGGATCGGACCTGCCGCTGAGCGAATCGGCGACGCGCGAGTCGGTGACGTCGGGCCCGCCGGCCGGTGAGCCGGCGGAGTCGGACCCGCCGAGCGGCCAGTCGGTGGGACCAGGACCGCTGGGCGGTGTCGAACCCGCCGTCCTGCGCCTCGCCCTGTTCACCCGGCACCACAACGCCCCCGTCCGGCTGGAGGCGGACGTCCTCCGCGAGGCCGAGGCCACCCTCGCCCGGTGGCGCGGCGCGGTCGCCCGCTGGGCCCGGCGGGCCTCCCGGCCCGTGCCCGACGACGTGCGCGGGCGGCTGCGCGCCGCCTGGGACGACGATCTGGACATGCCCCGGGTGCTGGACGTGCTGCGAGACGTGGAGAACGAACCGGACCTGCCGGACGGTGCCCGGTTCGAGACGTACGCCTACGCCGACCGGCTCCTCGCCCTCGAACTCACCCGCGACCTGGGAGCCCCGTCGTGATGGAGCGCGCCGGAGCCGGCCCGCTGCGCCGCCTGGTCGTGCTGCGGCACGCCAAGTCCGCCTGGCCCCTGGACGTCGCCGACCACGAGCGCCCGCTGGCCCCGCGCGGCCGCCGCGACGCCCCCGCGGCCGGGCGGGCCCTGGCCGAGGCCGACTGCCTGCCCGACCTCGCGCTGTGCTCCACCGCCGTACGCGCCCGCCGGACCTGGGAACTGGCCGCCGCCGAGTGGGGCACGCCCCCGCCGGTCCGGTTCGACCGGCGCCTGTACGCCGCGAGTCCCGCCGGTCTGCTGGCCGTCGTGCAGGAGGTGTCCGCCGAGGTGGAGACACTGCTGCTGATCGGGCACAACCCGGGCCTGGAGGAACTCGTCCTGGCGCTCGCCGGTGACGGCCTCGACGACACGCTGGAGCGGCTCCGCACCAAGTTCCCGACGTCGGCCGTCGCCGTCCTGACCTGGTACGGCACGTCCTGGCGGACCCTCACCCCGGGCACCGCGCTGCTCACCTCCATGACCGTGCCGCGGGGCGAGAAGAAGTAGCCACGGGCCGGTCCGGCCCGTCCCCGGGACCGCGCATAGGGTGGCCGGATGCAGGACGAATACCGCACGGTCGCCCGCGCCGGCGTGCACGAGACCGAGGTCAACCGCTCCCGCTTCCTGTGCGCCCTCGCCCCGGCGGCCACCGAGCAGGAGGCGCAGGACTTCATCGCCACGGTCCGCAAGGAGCACGCCGACGCGTCCCACAACTGCTGGGCCTACGTCATCGGCGCCGACGCCTCCGTCCAGAAGGCGAGCGACGACGGCGAACCCGGCGGCACCGCCGGCGTCCCCATGCTCCAGATGCTGCTGCGCCGCGACATGCGGTACGTCGTCGCCGTCGTCACGCGCTACTTCGGCGGGGTCAAACTCGGCGCGGGCGGACTCATCCGGGCGTACGGCGGGGCGGTCGGTGAGGCTCTGGACACCCTCGGCACGCGCACCCGCCGCCGGTTCCGGCTGGCCACGGTCACCGTCGACCACCAGCGGGCCGGCAAGCTGGAGAACGACCTGCGGACCACGGGGCGCGAGGTGCGGGACGTCCGCTACGGGGAGGCGGTCACGATCGAGATCGCCCTCCCGGACGCCGATGTGGAGGCCTTCCGGGCGTGGCTCGCCGACGCGACCGCCGGAACGGCCGGCTTCGAACCGGGCGGGGAGGCGTACGGCGACGCCTGACGCACGGTCGGCCTCGCGCACGGCACCCGGGAGCCGGCCCGGCGCGTGCCGGACCGGCTCCCGCGGACGGTGGCTATCGGCCGGTGTCGGTGACTGCGGGAGCCTCTGCGCCGGTGGGTTCTTCTACGCCGGTGGGCTTCTCCACGTCTGCGGGCTTCCCCACGCCTGTGGGGCCTCGGCCGCTCTCGGCGCCCGCGCCCGCCGCTTCCACGCCCGCGCCCGCCGTTTCCGCGCTCGCGGGGACGCGGCCCAGCCGGACGGCGAGCAGAGCCGTGCCGACGGCGAGTGCCGCGAGGACGGAGGCGGTGAGGTCGAAGGCGTCCGCGAAGTCCGCCATGCCGGTGTCCGGACCCGGTGCCTGGGGATTGGTCCCCAGGAAGCCGCGGTACAGGGCCCCGATGACGGCTACCCCGAAGGCCATGCCCGCCTGGGTGACGGTGTTCAGCACACCCGACCCGGCGCCCGCGTCGTCCGGGTGGACCCGGGAGAGGACGGTGTCCACCAGCGGTGCGACGACCAGGCCCTGCCCGAATCCGGAGACCCCCATCACCGCGGCGAGCCCGATCGCCTGGCTCGTGCTGTCCAGGCCGGTGACGGCGGGCACGGCGGCGAGACCGGCCGCCATGACCAGGCCGCCCGCCACCGACACCCCGATGCCGAACCGGGCGGCGAGCCTGCGGCAGGCCGCGGAGGCGGCGATGAAGCCGAGGCCGAGCGGCACGAAGACCATGCTCGCGGCCAGCGGCGTCAGCCTGAGGCCCGACTGGAGGTGGTAGGTGAGGACCAGGAACAGCCCGGCGTTGCCGGAGAAGAACAGCAGTACCGTGCCCATGCTGAGCGGGAAACCCCTGGCCCGCAGCAGCCGGCTCGGCAGCAGCGGGTCGTTGCCCCGGGACTCCGTCCGGCGCTCCCACCGCAGGAAGGCCACGGCGCCGACCGCGCTGAGGGCGAAGCAGACGTACGTCCACCAGGGCCAGCCGTGTTCACCGCCGAGGATCAGCGGGATGAGCACGAGGGGCAGCAGCACGGCGGTGAAGACGGCGCCGGTGATGTCGAGCCGGGGCAGATCGGCGCTGCGGCTCTCGGTGACGGCGGGCACGGCCGCGCACAGGATCGCCGCGCCGATCGGCACGTTGATCAGGAAGATCATGCGCCAGCCCAGGCCGGCCACGTCGAGGTCGAGCAGCAGACCGCCGCCGACGAGGCCGGCGATGACACCCGCGCCGATGGAGGCACCGTAGGCGCCGACGGCCCGGGCGCGGTCACGCTCGTCCACGAAGACGGCCCGGATGAGCGAGAGCACCTGCGGAGTCATCACCGCGGCCGACAGGCCCTGGAGCACCCGGGCCGCGATCAGCGTGGCCGGGCTGGGCGCGAGCGCGCACAGCAGGGACGTCAGGGTGAAGGTGGCCACGCCGTACTGGAAGGTGCGCTTGCGGCCGATCCGGTCGCCGAGCCGGCCGCCGGTTACCATGCCCGCTGCGTAGGCGATCACGTAACCGTCGATCACGAACTGGAGTTGGCCGAACCCGGCGTTCAGGTCCGCCTGGATGCCCGGAGCCGCGACGTTCACGATGAACATGTCGATCTGGCTCATGAACATCGCGAGCAGGACCACGGTGAGTCCCGCCCAGTCCCGCCGGGAGGCTCGGGGCGGGCCGGTCGCGGTGGCGGTCCCGGCCTCGCCCCCTGCCGTCGGACTCGCTTTCCGTGTCTCTGTGCGCATCTCACCACTCGGTTTCGAACGTGCGCTGAAGCGCGCTCGTTTAGTGCTAAATTCAGGTCTAAATGTAGCAGGTCAGTGTGGAGGGTGAGCCCATGACGGCATCAGAGGACAGCGATCGCCGGCCCGCGGGGGAGGACCCGGCGGACGCCATCGCGGCTGCCTGGAGCCGCGAGCGGCCCCAGACTCCGGTCGGCTCCATCGGCGTGGTCACGAGAATCTGGCAGCTCGCCAAGCACTTCGGCGACGACCGGCGGCGGGTCCTCGCTGAGGCGGGAGTCGATCCGGCCACGCTCGACCTGCTCAGCGTGCTGCGCCGCAGCGGGCCCCCTTACACCCTGAGCACCCGGGACCTGGCCGGGCACTCCCTGGTGACCGCGGGCGCCATCTCCCAGCGGGTCGCGCGCGCCGAGCGCGACAACCTGGTGACCCGTCGCCCCGCCCCCGGCCGCAGCCGCGCCGTGCTGGTCGAACTGACCCCGGCGGGACACGCGTTGGTGGAGCGCACGGTCGACAAGGTGCTCGCCCGTGAGGCGCAGCTGCTGGAACGCCTCGGCCCGGAGCGGCGCGAGGCACTCGCCGAGTTGCTGCGCGAACTGCTCGACGACGTGCAGGACGAGCTGAACGTGCGGGGTGTTTCCCACGTGGGGCACGAGGGCCTCGACCCCGCGGGGCAGGGCTGAGCAGGACCGTCGTCGGCAAGCGAGCCGGACCGTCGTCGGCACGGCTCTCCCGGGTGTCCTCGGGGGAGCCGTGCCGCGTCCGGTACGGCTCAGTATCCGTATGCGCTGGGCGCGTTCTGGCCGCCGTCCACCGGGATGTTGGCGCCGTTGACGGCCCGCGCCCCGTCCGAGAGCAGGAAGGCGATCACCTCGGCGACGTCCCGCGGATCGACCAGGCGGCCGCCGGGGAACTCCATCTCGAACTCGCGGTAGGCCCGCGGGTCCTCGTCCCGGAGCCTCGCCCAGCCCTTGCCCTCGATCAGCATGGAACCGGGTGACACACAGTTGACCCGGACACCTCGTGGCCCCAGCTCGCGGGCCAGGGACGAGGCGATGTGGATCTGCGCGGCCTTGGCCGCCGCGTACTGCGCGGGCGGTGCGGGCTTCCAGCCGGAGACGGAGGAGACCAGCACGGCGCTGCCCCCTGTCCCGGCCAGGTGATCGGCGGCCTCGCGCAGCGCGATCGCCGGATGGGTGACGTTGAGCCGGCACGTCAGGTCCCAGTCGGACGCTTCCGTGCCGCGCAGATCCGCGCCGCGCGCGCCGCCCGCGACGGTCACCAGGCCGTCCAACCGGCCCAGCCGGGCCGCCGAGTCCCGCACGAACGCCGCGAGGGCGGACTCGTCGAGCACGTCCAGCCGCGCGGTGTGGAGGGAGCGCCCGTACCGGGCACGCACCTCCTTGGCCACCGCCTCCAGCGAGGCGGCGTCACGGCCGCACACGGCGAGGTCGCACCCCTGCGCGGCGAGCCGGAGCGTCGTCTCCCGCCAGCCCGCGGCTGCCGCCGGTCACGATCACCGCCCGCCCGGCCGACCCGGGCGCGCCGGACGCCCGTGCGGCGTTCCGCTCGTTCGTGACACTCACGTCGCTGGTGTCCGTGCCGTCGGGGCCTCCTGTTCCGCCTGGGCGATGCGTGTCGTTCAAGCCGTGCTGCTCCTCTCCTCGCTCTTGAGCCCCCTGCGGCGCCGTGTTCAGCCCGTCCTCGCGGGGTCGCGCACGACGTACGCCGAGAGGATCTCGTCGATGCGGTCCAGTACCGCCTGCTCCAGGCGTACGCCGGAGGCCTCGGCGTTCTCCTTGACCTGCTCGGGGCGGCTCGCGCCGATGATGGCCGCGGAGACGGACGGGTTCTGCAGGACCCACGCGATCGCGAGCTGGCTCATCGTCAGGCCGAGGTCCGAGGCGACCGGGCCCAGCTCCTGAACGGCACGCAGGGCTCCCTCGTCCTTCAGCCAGTGGCCGACCAGCATGTCGACGAAGCCCTTGCCGGCCTCGGTGCCCGCCCGGGAGTCCGAGGGCGCCGCGGTGCCCGGCCGGTACTTGCCGCTCAGGATGCCCTGGGCCAGGGGCGACCAGACGACCTGCCCCAGGCCCTCCCGCTCGCAGGCGGGCACGACCTGCGACTCGATGACCCGCCACAGCATCGAGTACTGCGGCTGGCTGGCGACCAGCGGGACGCGCAGCTCCCGGGCGAGGCCGGCCGCGCGGCTGATCTGCTCGGCGGTCCACTCGCTCACCCCGACGTAGAGGACCTTGCCCGAGCGGACCAGGTCCGCGAAGGCGAGCATGGTCTCCTCCAGCGGAACGGCCGGGTCGTAGCGGTGCGCGTAGTAGACGTCGACGTAGTCGGTGCCGAGACGGCGCAGTGACCCCTCGCAGCCCTCGATGACGTGCTTGCGGGACAGGCCGCGGTCGTTGGGGCCGGGGCCCACCGGGTGGCAGACTTTGGTGGAGAGCACCAGGCCCTCGCGCCGCTGACCGGCGAGCGCCTTGCCGAGCACGGTCTCGGCGCGGGTCTCGGAATACACGTCGGCCGTGTCGAACGTGGTGATGCCCGCGTCGAGCGCGGCCCGCACGCAGGCGTGCGCCGCCTCCTCGTCGATCTGGGCACCGTGGGTGATCCAGTTGCCGTAGGCGATCTCGCTGATCACGAGGCCGCTCTGGCCGAGCCGGCGGAACTCCATGTGCTGTGTCCTCTTCTCTGGTTCTCTGCGGTTCTGGTTGGCGGTTTCTCTCGGGGGTCTCGGGTGCCGCGGCGGTGCGCGGGCGGGGGCGGCGGGACGGCCTGCGCGGCGCCTCACAGCAGTGCCGCCGTGCGGGCCACCACCTGGCGGGCCTGACGCGGGCTCAGCCGCGGGTCGCAGGCCGACTCGTAGTGGGGCAGCGGCGTGGGCGAGGCCAGTTCCGCCGCCGTGTCGACGCACTCGGTGACGGGGCAATGGGCCGTCTCCAGCATCAGACCGGCCGGCCGCAGGCCGTGGGCGTGCAGGGCCGACACGAAGCCCTCGATCTCCGTCATGACGTCGTCGACCGCACGGCTCTTGTGGCCGGCGCCGTTGGTCCGGGTGTTGCCGTGCATCGGATCGCAGAACCAGGCGACACCGGCGGCATCGTCGCCGAGCGCCCTCAGCACGGAGGACAGCCGCGGGACGATCTGCTCCCGGCCCATGCGCATGATCAGGGACAGCCTGCCGGGTCGGCGCGGGTCACCGAGCATCCGCACGTGCGGATCTCCTCGGGCGATGCCTTGGGGCCGATCTTGACGCCGACCGGGTTGCTGACCGACGCCGCGAACTGCACGTGCTGGTGGTCCGGTTGGCGCGTCCGGTCGCCGATCCACAGGAAGTGGCCGGAGGAGCCGTAACGGCCCCCGCCCGCGTCGGAGCACACCAGGGCCTGCTCGTACTCCAGGAGGAGCGCCTGCCGGCGTTCCAGTACGCCAGCAGCAGCCGGGACGGCAGCGCGGCGCGGGCCGCCGGGGTGGGCTCGGGGGCGTTGACCGCGTCCCCGCGGTAGACGGGCAGCCCCGTGCCGTCGGAGAGGGTCTCGGTCGGGTTCGAGCGCGGTTTGGCGTACTGCCCGGCGATCCGCCCCATCCGGACAGTGAGAAGACCGCAGGCGCCCGTGAACTCGTCCGCCAGCCGGCGCAGTTGGTCGGCCTTGGCGAGGACGGTCTCGGGGTTGGCGTCGGTGAACCCCTCGGCGCACTCCCCGGCCTGGAGCACGAAGACCTCACCCCGGGCGGCCCGCCCGAGTTCGGCGGTGAGGTCGGTGCAGGCAGTGGCGTCCACCAGGGGAGGCCTCGCCTCCAGGGAGAGCAGGACGTCCTTGAGTTCGTCGAGCGAGGCCCACTCGGGCTGCTGAAGGGCCCGGGCCGGCAGCAGCAGTGTAGGTGTAGCCGCCCCCGGAACAGGCCAGCCGGTCGACCGAGGAGCTGAGTTCGTCCAGCTGCCCGCGCTGCGCCAGCAGCCGGGTGAACTGCAGGGCCACGCCGGGGGCGACGAAGACGGTCGTGGGGCGGAAGGTCCGCCACATCGCCTCCAGCCGGTCCCAGCCGGTGATGCCGGTGGCGAACGGGTAGGCCCGGATGTGTGCGAGGTCCAGGTACTCGCAGACGCCGGAGACCAGATCCGCCACCGGAACGACGTCGGACGGCAGGAGGATCACCACGCGTTCGTCGGCTCCGAGCAACGGACGCCATGCCTCGGCGACCGAGACGGTGTTCCAGATGGTGTCCTCGGCCAGGCGCGGGGTGGGCGTGGGCTGTCCCGTCGTGCCGGTGGTCTCGTAGTACTCCGAGGCCTCGGTGGGTGTCACGGCCGCATAGCGCAGGGGCTGCGCCTTGAGCGACTCTCGCGGCGTCACGGGCAGGTCCCGGAAACGCTCCAGGGAGAACTCCCCGATATCGTCCTGGTCCTCACCGGGGCCGTATGCCCTTGTTCCGCGCGCGCGTCGCCAGGCCGCGGAGAGCTTTCTGGCGTAGAAGTCACCGGCCGGGATGCGGCCCTGATTCTCCCGTATCTCGGCCTGTGCCTCACGAAGTAATGCCTGGCGTTTGTCGGTGTGCAGGATCACACGAACCTCGCTCATTAATCGCTTATCGCGCCCATGGCGTCGGTCTCCACGGGCAGCCTTGCGAGGGGTCGGGAAGCCACAGCTCAGGGCTTGTAGGCGGGACCGAGGAGCCCGACCCGCAGCGAACGTATAGCACTAAAGGTGGGCGGTGCAACCGCCCTTGGGTGGCTCAACCAGCCATATGCGACCGAAAATCGACGACCTCGGTTGTGACGTAAAGCGCCTACTACTCAGTACGTTGCCCGAGTTGATTTTCCGGCCTAGTCTCGACGAGCGCCGAGGTGAATCCGGCAGCGTTTTGAAGTCGCGGTTAATCGAACCCGAACAGCAGGTTTCACTCCTAGTCGGAGCGCATACCGCACGCCGTTTTCCCCGGCAGTCCGCAACCCTCATCCGAATCCGGTTGGAGCTTTCTCATGTGCGGAATCGCAGGCTGGGCCGACGTCGGCCATGACCTCACCCAGGAGGTGGACGGCGTCGAACCCATGGTGCGGACCATGGCCTGCCGAGGCCCCGACGCCGCCGGAATCCACGCCGGTTCGCACGCGGTCCTCGGACACCGCCGACTGGCGATCATCGATCTCGAAGGTGGCAGGCAGCCGATGACGGCCCCCGCGGAGCCGGACACATCGTCGACGCGGGCGCGCTCACCCGCATGCTCGACCTCCCGCAGGGCCACTACCACGCCCAGCTGCACCGCAACCGCCTGGAGACCGCGCTGTACCTGGACCGGTGGACGCGGGAGTACGGCATCGCGCCGGAGTGACCTCTTCCACGGCATTCGTGCGGACATTTCCCCTGATTCGATGCCCGATCAGTGGTCCATCCCGAGGTTCGTGAGGGACCAGGGGCCCGCACGGGTTAGCGTGGTGGCTGCTGACAGAGAGCCGGGCCGGCTCGTGCGGGTCGTGAAGCGGTAGCAGGGGGAGTCATGCAGGTCGGAGCGGCGTCGTGAGACTGCTGCACACGTCCGACTGGCACCTCGGCCGGTCGTTCCACCGGGTGAACATGCTCGCCGCCCAGGCCGAGTTCATCGGCCACCTCGTCACGGCCGTGCGGGAGCGGGCCGTGGACGCGGTGGTGGTGTCGGGGGACGTCTACGACCGGGCCGTGCCGCCGCTCGCCGCGGTCGAGCTGTTCGACGACGCCCTGCACCGCCTCGCGGACCTCGGCGTGCCGACGGTGATGATCTCCGGGAACCACGACTCGGCCCGCCGGCTGGGCGTCGGCGCGGGCCTCATCGGGCGGGCCGGCATCCACCTGCGGACCGAGCCGTCGGCGGCCGGTACCCCCGTGGTGCTGGCCGACGCCCACGGGGACGTCGCCTTCTACGGCCTGCCCTACCTCGAACCGGCCCTGGTGAAGGACGAGTTCGGCGTGGAGAAGGCCGGGCACGAGGCCGTGCTCGCCGCCGCCATGGACCGGGTCCGCGCCGACCTCGCCGCGCGAGCGCCCGGCACGCGTTCCGTCGTCCTCGCGCACGCCTTCGTGACCGGCGGCGAACCCAGCGACAGCGAACGGGACATCACCGTCGGCGGCGTGGCCGCGGTGCCCGTCGGTGTCTTCGACGGCGTCGACTACGTGGCGCTCGGGCATCTGCACGGCTGCCAGACCCTCACCGACCGCGTCCGCTACTCCGGCTCCCCGCTGCCCTACTCCTTCTCGGAGGCCGCTCACCGCAAGAGCATGTGGCTCGTCGACCTGGCCGCCGACGGCTCGATCGAGGCCGAGCGCCTCGACTGCCCGGTGCCGCGCGCCCTGGCCCGGATCCGGGGCACCCTGGAGGACCTGCTCGCCGACCCGGAGCTGGCACGGCACGAGGAGGCCTGGGTCGAGGCGACGCTCACCGACCCGGTCCGCCCGGCCGACCCCATGGCCCGGCTCACCGAGCGGTTCCCGCACACCCTCAGCCTCGTCTTCGACCCCGACCGGACCGAGGACGACCCCGAGGTGTCGTACGCCCGGCGCCTGGCCGGCCGCAGCGACCAGCAGATCGCGGAGGACTTCGTCGCCCACGTACGCGGCGCCGGACCCGACGCGCACGAACAGGACGTACTGCGGGACGCGTTCGACGCCGTGCGCGCCGACGAGACCGTACGGGAGGTCGCCCGGTGAGGCTCCACCGGCTGACGGTCACCGCCTTCGGGCCCTTCGGAGGCACCCAGACCGTCGACTTCGACGAGCTGTCCGCGGCCGGGCTGTTCCTGCTGCACGGACCCACCGGCGCGGGCAAGACCTCCGTCCTCGACGCCGTGTGCTACGCCCTGTACGGCTCGGTGCCCGGCGCCCGGCAAGGCGGGGCACAGGGCACGGCGCTGCGCAGCGACCACGCCGCACCGGCGACCCGCACGGAGGTCACCCTCGACCTCACCGTGGCCGGACGCCGCCTGGAGATCACCCGCCAGCCGCCCTGGGAACGCCCCAAGAAGCGCGGCACCGGCACGACCCTCGACAAGGCCCAGACCTGGCTCCGCGCGTACGACGCCACGGCCGGGACCTGGAAGGACCTCAGCCGCTCCCACCAGGAGATCGGCGAGGAGATCACCCAACTGCTCGGCATGAGCCGGGAGCAGTTCTGCCAGGTCGTGCTGTTGCCGCAGGGCGACTTCGCACGGTTCCTGCGCGCCGACGCCGAGGCCCGCGGCAAGCTGCTGGGCCGCCTGTTCGACACCCGCCGCTTCGCCGACGTCGAAAAGCGCCTGGCCGAGCGCCGCCGCGCCACCGAGGCCCAGGTCCGTGACGGGGACGCCGCACTGCTGGCCGACGCCCACCGCATGCAGCAGGCCGCGGGCGACGCCATGCGCCTGCCGGACCTGGCACCCGGCGAACCGGGACTCGCCGAAGCCGTGCTGGGCGCCGCCGCCGTCGCCCGCAGCACCGCCCGCGAACAGCTCACCGTCGCCGAGTGCACGCTCGCCGCCGCCGAGTCCGCGCAGGCCGCCGCCGGCCGCACCCTCGACGAGGTACGCGAACTCGCCCGGCTCCAGAGGCGGTTCACCGAGGCGCGGGAGCGAGCGGCGCGCCTGGAGGAAGGAGCCGGCGCCTGCCGGGAAGCGCAGGCGCTCATGGAGCGGGCCCGCAAGGCCGAGGCGGTCGCGCCCGCCCTGGACCTGCGGGAGACCGCCGAGGCCGAACACCGGCGGGCGGCCGCCGCCGAGGCACGCGCGCGTGCCCAGCTGCCCGAGACCTTCGCCGACGCCGGCGCGGCAGGACTCGCGGCAGCCGCCCGCCGGGCCGCCGAGGAACTGGGCGGACTGGACTCGGCCCGCCGCGCCGAACGGCGTCTGGCCGAACTCCTCGACGAGCGCGCAGGCCTGGACCGCCAGGAGCGCGCCGACGCCGACGTCCTTCAGGAAGCGGACGCCTGGCTCGACGGCTGGGAGGAGACCCGTACCGCCCTCCAGGCCGGTGTCGACTCCGCGCAGCAGGCCGCCTCCCGCGCCGAACAGCTCGCCGTACGGCGTGAACCTGCGCGGCAGCGGCTGAAGGCAGCCCGGTTGCGCGACCAGCTCGCCGAGGACACGAACCAGGCCGTCGAGCAGGTCCGCACCGCGCAGGAGGAGGCGCTGCGCGCCCAGCAGCACTGGCTCGACCTCAAGGAACAGCGCCTGACCGGCATCGCCGCCGAACTGGCCGCGCACCTCACCGACGGCGAGCCCTGCGCCGTCTGCGGCGCCACCGAACACCCCGCCCCCGCCCGCAAGGTCGCCGGGCACGTCGACCGCGAGGCCGAGGAGCAGGCCCTCGCCGCCTACCGCCGCGCCGACGAGCAGCGCGCCGAGCACGAGCGGCGCCTCGGTGCCGTACGCGAGGCCTTGGCCGCCGCCACCGCCGAGGCCGGTGACACGCCCACCGAGCAACTCGCCCGTGAGGCCGAGGCGTTGGAGGAGCAGTACGCGCAGGCCCGCCGGGGCGCCGCCGAGCTGCACGCCGCGCAGGAGCGGCTGCGGCAGGCCGGGCACGAACACGAGCGGCGCGTCGCCGCCCGGCAGGAAGCCGCCGTGCGCAGCGCCGCCCGGGTCGGACACCGGGAGCGACTGGAGAGCGAACGCGCCGCCCTGGAGGAGGAACTGGACCGGGCGCGGGGCGCCCTGGACAGCGTCGCCGCCCGGGCCGCGCAACTGGAGCGCCGGACCGCGCTGCTCACGGACGCCGCCGACGCCGCCCGCGCCGCCGAGGACACCGCCCAGCGGCTCAAGGACGCCGATGCCCGGCTCGCCGACGCCGCCTTCCGTGCCGGCTTCGACACCCCGCGGGACGCGGCCGCCGCCCTCCTCGACGCCTCCGCCCACCGCGAACTGCAACGCCGCCTGGACGCCTGGCAGAACGAGGAAGCCGCCGTACGGGCCGTCCTCGCCGAGGCCGACACCACGGCCGCCGCCCGGCAGCAGCCCGCCGACCTCGCGTCGGCGCGGCTCGCCGCCGACACCGCGGCCCGCCGGCTGCGCGAGGCCGCCTCCGCGCACGACGCCGCAGCCCGGCGCTGCGCCGAACTCGACCGGCTCTCCGCCCGGGCGACCGCCTCCGTGCGCCGGTTGGCGCCGCTGCGCGAGGAGTACGACCGGGTCGCCCGCATGGCCGGCCTCACCGCCGGTACCTCGGCCGACAACGAACGCAGAATGCGCCTGGAGTCGTACGTGCTGGCGGCCCGCCTGGAACAGGTCGCCGCCGCCGCGACCGTACGGCTGCGGCGCATGTCGTCCGGCCGCTACACCCTGGTCCACTCCGACGACCGCACCGGACGCGGCCGCAGCGGACTCGGACTGCATGTCGTCGACGCCTGGACCGGCCGCGAACGGGACACGGCGACGCTGTCGGGCGGCGAGACCTTCTTCGCCTCGCTCGCCCTCGCCCTCGGCCTCGCGGACGTCGTCACGGACGAGGCGGGCGGGGTGCGGCTGGACACCCTCTTCATCGACGAGGGCTTCGGCAGTCTCGACGACCAGACCCTCGACGAGGTCCTCGACGTCCTCGACTCCCTGCGCGAACGTGACCGCAGCGTCGGCATCGTCAGCCACGTGCCCGACCTGCGGCGGCGGATCCACGCGCAACTCGAGGTCGTCAAGGGCAGGTCCGGGTCGGTGCTGCGGCAGCGCGGTGTGGGCTGAGATCAGCCTGCTGACCCCCCGGACTTTTGGGGAAGTTGACCCTGTAGGTTCTTGCGCCATGGTGCGATACGCGGAGCCGGGCGTCGTGGAGTGGGTGGAATCGGGCGGCGGGCCGCTGATAGCGGTGCCGGAGACGGTTCTGCCGTTCTGGGCGGGTGCCGACGGCGAGGAGACGGCGTCGGACTACGACCGGGCCTGTGAGGTGGACGGGCACGTCGGGCTCCTGCCGGTCGGCGACTGCACGGCGCTGGTGCTGGGTGACGAGCCTGCCTCGACCGCGTATCTGCCCGACCAGGGGATGTTCGTCCGGTGGTGCGCGGGGAATTCCGAGGACGAGTTGCTGGCGAGTGTGCCGGTGGCTGTCGATGCGGCGGAGTGGGAGCCGGAGGTTGTCTGGGAGGTGCCAGGCGCTGTGCTGCTGTTTGACGCGGCGTGGCCTGGGGCTTCGGGGAGTGAGCGGGTTCGGGTGGGTCTGGAGCCGGGGCGCTACGCGGTTCGGGCGGCTCGGGTGGAGCCAGGGCCTGAAACATGGCTGGGCTTGGTTCAGTTGCGGTTGCTTGCGCCTAGGTGACCGTGGGGGTGTTGGCTGTTCGGCGTGTGCGGGTTGATTGTGGCTGGTCGCGCCCACGCGGCGGAGCCGCACATCGGCACAGCCCCGCGCCCCTGGAGGGGCGATATTCGCGTGCATCAGTCATTGGGCCCGGCCACGATGATCGTATGCCTCTACTTCCTCAGCCCGGTCCCGAAGAACTGCGCCGTGATCCCCTGCCCTTGCGGGGGCGTACTGCCCTGGTGACCGGGGCCAGTCGGCGTGGGGGGATCGGGCATGCCGTGGCCCGGCGGCTTGCCGCCTACGGAGCCAGTGTCTATCTGCATCACCATGTGCCGCACGACGCCGACAAGCCCTGGGGCGCGGACCGTCCCGAGGACGTCGTCGCGTCCGTGCGCGAGGCGCTCGGGGATCCGGGGGCCCGGGTCGTCGACGGCCCCGGTGACCTGGGTGATCCGTCCGTGCCCGGCGAACTCGTCGGCAGGGCCGCCGAAGCGCTCGGCGGGCGGCTCGACATCCTCGTCGCCAATCACGCGCAGAGCGGGTTCGACGGCTCCCTGGACGAGATCGACACGGCGATGCTCGACCGGCACTGGGCGGTCGACACCCGCTCCGTGATCCTGCTGATCCAGGCCTATGCGCGGTTGCGGTCCGCACTGCCGCCGCGCAGCCCGGGCGGACGCGTGATGATGATGACCTCCGGCCAGGACATCGCGGGCGGCATGCCCTGGGAGCTCGCCTACGCCCTCCAGAAGGGCGCCCTCGCTTCCGTCACCCGCTCCCTGGCGACCGCCCTCGCCGACCACGCCGTCACCGTGAACACCGTCAACCCGGGACCGGTCGACACGGACTACATGACCGGCGAGGACTACGAGGCCGTCGCGGAGCGCTTCCCCGCCGGGCGGTGGGGCATGCCCGACGACCCGGCCCGCCTCATCGCATGGCTCGCCACGGACGAGGCGGAGTGGGTCACCGGGCAGGTCATCGACTCCGAGGGCGGCTTCCGCCGCTGACTGCCCCTGGAGACTGACTTCCCCTAGAGCCGGGACAGTTCGTCGACCAGGTCGTCCAGGCCCAGCGAACCCTGTGAGAGGGCCGCCATGTGCCAGGCCTTCGGGTCGAAGGCGTCACCGCGCCGGGCGCGGGCCTTCTCGCGGCCCAGGAGCCAGGCCCGCTCGCCGAGCTTGTAGCCGATGGCCTGGCCCGGCATGGAGAGGTAGCGGGTCAGCTCGCTCTCCACGAAGTCCGCGGGCCGGCTGCTGTGCGAGCCGAAGAACTCCTGCGCCAGCCCGGGCGTCCAGAGCTCGCCCGGGTGGAAGGGCGAGTCGTCCGGGATCGTCAGCTCCAGGTGCATGCCGATGTCGATGATGACGCGCACGGCACGCATCATCTGCGCGTCCAGGTAACCGAGCCGGCGCTCCGGGTCCGTCAGGAAGCCCAGCTCGTCCATCAGCCGCTCGGCGTACAGCGCCCAGCCCTCGGCGTTGGCGCTCACCATGCCGACACTCGCCTGGTAGCGGGAGAGGTTCTGCGCCACGTGCTTCCACTGGGCCAGCTGGAGGTGGTGACCGGGCACACCCTCGTGGTACCAGGTCGAGACCAGGTCGTAGACGGGGAAGCGCGTCTCGCCCATGGTCGGCAGCCAGGTGCAGCCCGGGCGCGTGAAGTCGTCCGACGGCGGCGTGTAGTAGGGGGCCGCGGCACTGCCCGGAGGAGCGATGCGCGACTCCACCCGGCGCACCCGCTCGGCCAGGTCGAAGTGGGTGCCGTCGAGCGCGTCGATCGCCTCGTCCATCAGGGACTGCAGCCAGTCGCGGACCTCGTCGACGCCCTCGATGTGCGTGCCGTGCTCGTCCAGGTGCGCCAGCGCCACCCACGGCGTGGCGGCACCCGGCAGGATCTTCTCGGCCTCCGCCTTCATCTCGCCGAGGAGGCGGTGGTACTCGGACCAGCCGTACGCGTACGCCTCGTCCAGGTCGAGGTCCGTGCCGTTGTAGTAGCGCACCCAGCGCGCGTACCGCTCCCGGCCCACCACGTCCGGCGCGCCCTCGACCGCCGGTGCGTACACGTCCCGCATCCAGTCGCGCAGCCGCACGACCGCCTCGGTGGCCGAGCGGGCCGCCGTGTCCAGCTCGGACCGCAGCGCCTCGGGGCCGGCGGCCGCGTACGTCTCGAACCAGCCGCGGCCCTCGCCGTCGGCGTCCGCCCACTCGCCGAGCTGCTGCACGAACGTGGCCGTGGCACGCGGCCCGCCGTACAGCTTCCGCTCCAGGCCGAGCGCCAGGGACTCCCGGTACCCCTCCAGCGCGGCCGGGACCGCCCGCAGCCGCTCGGCGATCGCCGCCCAGTCCTCCTCCGACTGCGCCGGCGTCACGGTGAACACCTGCCGCACCGCATGGGCGATGGAGCTCAGGTTGCTGACGGACCGCAGACCCTCCTCGGCCTCGTGCACGCCGAGTTCGGCGTTGAGCCGCTCACGCAGCAGCCGCCCGCAGCGGCGCTCGATGTCACTGTCCGCGCCGGGCAGCCGCTCCGCCTCGTCCAGCCGGGCCAGCGTCCGGCGCGCCAGCTCCGCGAGCGCCTCCTGACCCGCCGGCGAGGTGTCGGGCAGCCTGCTCGAACTCTCCTTGACGCCGAGGAACGTGCCGGTGATCGGATCGAGGGCGACGAGCTCGTCGACATAGGCGTCGGCGACCTCACGGGGCAGCGGGCTCTTGATCTCAGACATGCCGCCCATCCTCGTACGCGCGGCAGCGCACGTCATCCGGATTGAGCCGAGGGCGAAGGCGGCAGCAGCGGCCCGCACTCCCACTGCTGGAAGATCAGCCGGGTCTCCACCCGCGCCACCTCCCGCCGCGAGGTGAACTCGTCCAGCACGAGCCGCTGGAGGTCGGTCATGTCGGCGACCGCGACATGGACGAGGTAGTCGTCCGGTCCGGTCAGGTGGAAGACCGTCCGCGACTCCGGCAGGGCGCGGATCCGCTCCACGAACGGCCCCACCAGCTCCCGCCGGTGCGGCCTGACCTGCACCGACAGCAGCGCCTCCAGGCCCCGCCCCAGCTTCGCCGGGTCCAGCTCCAGCCGGTGCCCGAGGATGACGCCCGAGCGGCGCAGCCGGGTCACCCGGTCCAGACAGGTCGACGGCGCCACCCCGACCTGCGCTGCGAGATCCCGGTACGTCGCCCGGGCGTCGTTCTGCAACAGCCGCAGCAGGTGGAGATCCACCGGGTCCAGTACGACCGATTCCGCCATCGGCCGAACATAACACGGGGTTCCCGCCCATGAGCCCGGTCGCTGTTCACCCTTCCGTCATGGACACAGCGAGCATGGGCGCCCACGACGACGTACGCACCGCACCGAGAGCACTCGCCACCGAGGCCGTCCACGCCGGGCGGGACGACCTCGCCCGGCAGGGTCTGCACGCCCCGCCGATCGACCTGTCCACCACCTACCCGTCGTACGACAGCCGGGGCGAGGCGGCCCGGATCGACGCGTTCGCGGCCACCGGCGCGGACCCGGACGGCCCGCCCGTCTACGGGCGGCTGGGCAACCCGACCGTCGCCCGCTTCGAGACCGCGCTGGCCCGCCTGGAGGGCACCGAGGCGGCGGTCGCGTTCGCCAGCGGCATGGCCGCCCTGAGCGCCGTCCTGCTCGTGCGCGCCTCCATGGGGCTGCGGCACGTGGTGGCCGTACGCCCTCTCTACGGGTGCAGCGACCATCTGCTGACCGCCGGGCTGCTGGGCTCGGAGGTGACCTGGACCGACGCGGCCGGAATCGCCGGGGCACTGCGTCCGGACACCGGGCTGGTCATCGTGGAGTCCCCGGCCAACCCCACCCTCGCCGAGGTCGACCTCCGGGCCGTCGCACACGCCTGCGGCTCGGTGCCGCTGCTCGTGGACAACACCTTCGCCACGCCGGTGCTCCAGCGCCCTGCCGAACAGGGCGCACGGCTGGTGCTGCACAGCGCCACCAAGTACCTCGGCGGCCACGGGGACGTCCTGGCGGGCGTGGTCGCCTGCGACGAGGAGTTCGCGGGCCGGCTGCGGCAGGTCCGCTTCGCCACGGGCGGCGTCCTGCACCCCCTGGCCGGCTATCTGCTCCTGCGCGGCCTGTCCACCCTCCCCGTCCGGGTACGGGCCGCCTCCGCCAACGCCGCCGAACTCGCCCACCGCCTCGCCGCCGACCCGCGCGTAGCCCGCGTGCACTACCCGCGCATCGGCGGCGCGATGGTCTCCTTCGAGATACACGGCGACCCCCACGAGGTCATCGCCGGTGTCCGCCTCATCACCCCGGCGGTGAGCCTCGGCAGCGTGGACACCCTCATCCAGCACCCGGCCTCCATCAGCCACCGCATCGTGGACGCGGGCGACCGCAGGGGGGCCGGGGTGAGCGACCGCCTGCTGCGCATGTCGGTGGGCTTGGAGGACGTGGACGACCTCTGGTCGGATCTCGACCAGGCGCTGAAGCGTCCCCATAGGGGCGCGGGGCTGTATTGATATGCGGCTCCGCCGCGTGGGCGCGACAAGCCACGACGAACCCGCACCCGCCGACACACAGCCCCTCCTACGGCGCTGAGGCACTCCCCGACTCACCCGCGCCGGACGCAACCGGCTCACCCAGCCGCGCGGTGATGACCAGGGTCCCCTCCTCGACCTGATAGTCGAGGGGGAGGCCCAGCCCCCGCATCGCCGCAACCATCCCCGTGTTGGACGCCTGCGTCACGGCATACACACTCCTGCAACCGCCTTCCGCGGCCATCGCGACGAGCCGCCCCAGCAACTCCCCGCCGACACCGCGCCGCTGCCACGCGTCCTCGACGATCACCGCGACCTCCGTCTCGTCCCCGTCCCACAGCAGATGCCCGAGCCCGACGAGCCGCCCGGAGGCCGTCTGCACGGCGAGGGTCCGGCCGAAGCGTGGACTGAGCAGGTGGTTGAGATAGCGGTCGGCGTCACCGACCGGCCCGTGGTAGCGCAGCCGGAGCGTGCGGTCCGAGCACCGCTCGTGCATCGCCCTGGCCGCCTCCAGATCACGCGTGTCGGCGCGGCGTACGGTGATGTCGCTGCCCTCGGCCAGCGTGAGCACGTCCCGGCCGTGCGGGACGCGCGGCCCGAGCCGGGCGTCCAGTTCGACCAGGGCCCTCGCCCGCGCGAACTCGGTCGGTGTGAAGGGCAGATAGGGCCGCTCCACCGTGATCACGCCGCCCTCCGGGGCGCGCAGGCGCATCACCGTGTCGTCGAGGGCTCCCTCCACCGGGACGCCGTCGGACGCCCGCCCGCCGCCGGCCGGTGCGGGCTGGGAACGGATCGTGCACCGGCCCAGCAACTGGCGCAGCGCAAGGGGCAGTTCCGCGGCGTCCAGGGCGGTCCGGGCGGCGAGTCCGAGGATCCGGGTCGGCGCGTCCACCAGGTCGTGGGCGTCGGCCCGCTCGATCCAGGTGTCGGCGCCGCCGGCCGTCCGGACCGCCGCGGCGATCCCGGAGGCCGGCAGTTCGCCCGGGGCGCGCAGCAGGAACTCGTCCACCGTGCCTTCGGCCAGCGGATGCGTCTGGAGGCTGAGGATGTCGACCCGCTGCCCGGCGAGGGCCGTGCACAGGGTCGCGAGTGATCCCGGTTCGTCCTTCACCGTCGTCCGCATCCGCCACAGCGTGCTCGTCCCGTGCGTGTTCGCCCCCGGCACCGGCTCCGGTACCGAGGACCCGGTATCGCCCGACGGCGGCGCGTGTTCGTGGCGTCGTGTTCGCCAGGTGTGGAAGGCCGTCGTGACCCGCTGCCAGGAGGTGGCGGAGCGGCAGTCGTTCTTCAGGTCGGTCACTTCAGTCACTTTTCGTGTCATGCACCCACTGTGACGGAATGGTGTTGCGTGATCGCGAACGCTTTGTGACCGGCGGGTAAAGGGGGCAGTGTGCCCCCTTTATCGACGCTTCAAACGTTGCGCTCCGGACTACTGGCCGACCAATCCCGGCTGGAGCGTCTTCGTGAACAGCACGGTGCCGTCCTGCTCGCGCAGACGGACCGTCAGCTCGCCGCTGCCGCCGTCGATGTCGACCTCGCCGAAGAACTGGTAGCCGTCGGCGGGGGAGACGTTGGCGGTCGTCGGCGCCTTGAGGAACACCCGGTCGGGACCGAAGGTGCCGTCGAGCGTGTTCGCCGGAAACGCACCGGCGTTGAGCGGGCCCGACACGAACTCCCAGAACGGCTCGAAGTCGGTGAACGCGGCCCGCGACGGCTGGTAGTGCTGTGCCGAGGTGTAGTGGACGTCGGCCGTGAGCCACACCGTTCCGGTGATCCGGCGGTGCTTCACGAAACGCAGCAGCTCGGCGATCTGGAGCTCACGGCCCAGCGGGGCGCCGGGGTCGCCCTGGGCGACCGCCTCGATGTTGGGCTTGCCGTCGCCGCTGTCCGGGACGACCAGGCCGATCGGCATGTCGGAGGCGATGACCTTCCACACCGCGCGGGAGCGGGACAGCTCGCGCTTGAGCCACTCCAGTTGCTCGCGGCCGAGGATGCCCTGAGGGTCGGCGGGCTGGTCGCCCGGCGAGTTGGCGTTGCGGTAGGTGCGCATGTCCAGGACGAAGACGTCCAGCAGCGGGCCGTGGTGCTGGACCCGGTAGACACGGCCGTCGGGGCGGCGCAGCGTGGAGATCGGGAAGTACTCCGAGAAGGCGCGGCGGGCGCGGGCGGCGAGCACGTCGACGTTCTTCTCGGTGTACCGGGTGTCACCGAGGATCTCGCCCGGGTACCAGTTGTTGGTGACCTCGTGGTCGTCCCACTGGATGATGGACGGGACCCGGGCGTTGAAGGCCCGCAGGTTCTCGTCCAGCAGGTTGTACCGGAAGTTGCCGCGGAACTCCGTCAGGGTCTCGGCGACCTTCGCCTTCTCCTCGGTGGTGATGTTCCGCCAGGTGCGCCCGCCGGGCAGGGCCACGGTCTCGGTGAGGGGGCCGTCGGCGTAGATGTTGTCACCGCTGCAGAGGAAGAAGTCCGGGTCGAGGGCGGCCATCGCGTCGTAGATCCGGTAGCCGCCGAGTTCCGGGTTGATGCCCCAGCCCTGGCCGGCCAGGTCGCCCGACCAGACGAACCGTACGCCGTCGCGGCGCTTGCCGGACGCCGTGCGGAAGGTGCCGTTGACCGGTTCGCCGGTGCGGCGCGGGTCGTCCGGGTCGGCGAGCAGCACCCGGTAGTGGATCTGCTCGCCGGACGGCAGACCGTGCAGCCGGGTCGTGCCGGTGAAGTCGGTGCCCGGGCCCAGCAGCGGGCCGTGCCATCTGCGCGGGTTGCGGAACGACTCGGTCGCCGACGTCTCCACGATCATCCGGGCGGGCCGGTCGGACCGCACCCACACCAGCCCGGAGTCGCGGGTCACGTCTCCCGCCTGCACACCCCACCCCGCTGCGGGGCGCCCCGACCGTGCGAAGGCGGGTGCCGCGCCGAGGGCGGTGGGCAGGGTGAGGGCCGCCGATGCGGCGAGGGAGCCCCGCAGGACGCTGCGGCGCGCGGGGAACGGACGGTGTGACATGGATGCGCCTCCAGGGACGGGATCCGGCCAGTGTGCACAGCCACACCTACTGGCACGCCGCGGCGCACACACGAACCCCAAGTGAACAACTGACCCCGGGGGGAGGGGAACCGGCGGGAGCCCGTGAGCCGCGCCGGTGGATCACCTCGTGGCCGCGTCCGCCATCAGGCGTACGCCCTCGTGGATCCGGGCCGGAGGGACGTGTGCGTAGCCCAGCACGAGCCGCACCTGCTTCGGTCCGTCGGGCTCCTCCCGCGCCGGACTCGGGTGCGCGTAGGCCGACAGGGGGTGTACGGCCACTCCGGCCGCTGTCACGCGGGTGAGGAAACGGTCCTCGGGGCCGTAGCGCTCCGGCAGGGTGGCGATCGCGTGCAGGCCCGCGGCGATGCCCGAGACCCGGGAGCCGGGGAAGTGCTCCCCCAGGGCGGCCGTCAGGGCGTCACGGCGCTCGCGGTAGGCGCGCTGGCAGCGGCGCAACTGGCGGTCGTAGTCGCCGCGTTCCAGGAACCGGGCGAAGAGCGCCTGGTCCAGGGTCGGGTGGCCGAGGTCCATGGTGCGCTTGCGTTCGACGATCTCCTCCGCCCAGGACTCCGGCACCAGCAGCCAGCCCAGCCGCAGTCCCGGCGCCAGGGACTTGCTGACCGAGCCCGTGTAGGCGACGTGGTCCGGGTCGAGGCCCTGGAGGGCGCCGACGGGAGCGCGGTCGTAACGGAAGTCGCCGTCGTAGTCGTCCTCCACGACGATGCCGTCCACGCACCGCGCCCAGTCCAGCAGTTCGGCGCGACGGCGGGCCGAGTAGGCGATGCCGGTGGGGAACTGGTGGGCCGGCGTTGTCACCACGGCCCGTACGCCCGACGCCCGCAGCGGCTCCAGGGCGATTCCCCCGCCGTCGACGGGCAGCGGCACGGCGGTGACCCCGGCCGAGGCGTACAGCGCGTCGTGCTGGGGGCTGCCCGGGTCCTCCACACCCACCGAGCGCACCCCGCGCGCGTGCAGCGCGAAACCCAGCAGCGTCACCGCCTGGGTCACCCCCGAGACCACCACGATCCGCTCCGGGTCGGCCACCACACCCCGCCGGCGGGCGAGCAGTCCGGCCAGCGCGGTACGCAGCCGGGGCAGCCCGCGCGGATCGGGGTACCCCAGCTCCTGGTGCGGCAGTTCCGCCAGCACACCGCGCTGCGCGGCGGCCCACGCCGAGCGCGGGAACAGCGACAGGTCCGGCGTCCCGGGCACGAAGTCCGCCCGGGCGCCGCGGGGGCGGGGAGCGAGGTCGTGCGCCCGTGCCCGGGACGCCCGTACGGCCGAGCCCACCCATGTCCCGGCGCCCCGGCCGCTGCGCAGATAACCCTCGGCCGTCAGCTGCTCGTACGCCTCCGTGACGAGCCCGCGCGACACCCCCAGGTCCGCCGCGAGATCCCGGCTCGACGGCAGCCGCGTGCCCGGCGCGAGCCGGCCCGAGCGGACCGCCTCGCGCAGCGCCGCCTGGAGGGAACGGCCACGGGTGCGGGCCGGCGCGGAGGCCGCCGGGAGCAGCAGCTCCCAGGCGGGCGACACGGGCTCGTCGCGGTCCATGCGGTCCATGCGGTCCATGCGGTCAGTCTTCCGGATCCGCGGCCGGGTTTTCCGCCGGCCCGGGTACCCCGCCGGTCAGCGGCTGCCGTCGAGGACGACCCGGGCGACCAGCGCCGGGTCGTCGTTCATCGGGACATGGCCGCAGCCGGGCAGCCGTACCAGCCGGGCGCGGGGGATGATGCTCTTGGCCCGCACGCCCTGACGGGGGATCAGCAGCCGGTCCCGGCTGCCCCACGCCACGGTGACCGGCGTGCCGACGATGTCGTCGGTGAACTGCACGGTCCTGCCGGAGCGGAGGGTCTCAAAGAACCCCTGCGCCCGGGCCAGCGCGAGCGTCTCGGCGACCACGGCCTCGGGCGAACGACGGCCCGGGCGGGCGTAGATGGTGCTCGTCAGCAGGGTGCGGCCGATCGCCGGGCGGGCCAGCCGTTCGACGACGGGCAGCGGCATCCGCTGGGCTATCTGCCGCATCGTCATCAGCACCGTGAAAGCGTAACGGCGC
The DNA here is from genome assembly GCF_040613735.1 of Streptomyces sp. NPDC006235. NCBI lineage: Bacteria > Bacillati > Actinomycetota > Actinomycetes > Kitasatosporales > Streptomycetaceae > Streptomyces > Streptomyces sp. NPDC006235. Next base: position 250,770 of record NZ_JBEXSR010000005.1, on the reverse strand, counting down.
TCGACATCGTTCCAGAACCCCGCGGGGGACAGGGCGGTGACGGAGCGGACGAGCTGAGCCCGGGCCAGGTCCAGTGCCAGCAGGCCGCCCAGCGAGTTGCCCGCCACGTGCGGCCGTTCGATCCGGAGCGCCCCGAACAGCGCCGTGAGGACGGTGTTCATGGTCGGCAGGTCGTGCGCCATGCCGTCCGGGAGAGCCGGTGACTCCCCGCACCCCGGCAGGTCCACGGCGATCACGTCCCGCTCGGCGGCCAGCGCGGGTATCACCGGGTCCCACACCTGCCGGTGGTGGCCGATGCCGTGCAGCAGGAGCAACGGTTCGCCGCTGCCCTGACGCGTGTAGGACAGGGTCACGCTCTGCTCGCCCTGTGCGGAGGCGACGTTGAAGGAGACGGTGGCGGAGGACATGCGGTGCTCCTAGGCTGTACTCGCTGACGGACGCGATAGACAGCTTGTCAGCAATTGCTACCGGCGGGTAGCCCCGAGGTGTCGCCACTTTCCCGGCCACGACCGGCCGGGATACGGGCGATTTCGCCTGGACAGGGCAGAACCGGTGGGCTGGGATGGAACCCGTGACCACCGAGACCGCGACCGACGTCTTCGAAGCGCACCGCCCCGTCCTGCTGGGTGTCGCCTACCGCATGCTGGGCCGCGTCGCCGACGCCGAGGACGTGGTGCAGGAGGCCTGGCTGCGCTGGTCGGGCAGCGACCGCGGCGACGTACACGAGCCGCGCGGCTACCTCGTACGGATCACCACCCGCCTCGCCATCGACCGGCTGCGCCAGATCAAGGCCCGCGGGGAGACCTACGTCGGCCCCTGGCTGCCCGAGCCGTACGTCACCGACTTCGGTGACACCGTGCCGGACACCGCGGAGCGGGCCGTGCTCGCGGACTCCGTCTCGCTCGCCGTCCTCGTCGTGCTGGAGTCGCTGTCGCCGCTGGAGCGGGCGGTGTTCGTGCTGCGCGAGGCCTTCGGCTTCCCGTACGCCGACATCGCCGCCATGCTCGACCGCGGCGAACCGGCGGTGCGCCAGCTGGCCGGGCGAGCGCGCAAGCACGTCGAGGAGCGGCGGCCGCGCTACGACGTCGACCCGGTCCAGCGGCGCGACCTCACCGAACGGTTCCTCGCCGCCGCCGCGGACGGCGATCTCGAAGGGCTGATGGAGCTGCTCGCCCCGGACGTCCGGCTCGTCGGCGACAGCGGCGGCAAGTCGCGGGCGCCGCTGCGGGTTCTGCAGACCGCGGACAAGGTGGGCCGCTTCCTCGTCGGCGCCGCGCAGAAGGGCGTCCCCGACTTCTCCCTGCGCTTCCTGGAACTCAACGGGGGCCCTGCCGTGCTGGTCCTGTCCGGCGACAAGCCCGACTCCGTCTTCCAGGTGGATGTCGCCGACGGCCGCGTCCAGGCGGTCTACATCGTCCGCAACCCCGACAAGCTGCGCTCGCTGGCCGCCCTGTAGGCGGCCCCGAGGGAGCCCTGCGACGGCGGCGCATGCACGTCCCGTGAACGTTCCCGGCCATTGGTCTTGACCAAGGATCAGGGCCGCCCTATGGTCGCAGAGATAGTGAAACAACCTTTAAAAAACAAGGGCGCTAAAACGCTGCCGACCACGGCGATTGCGGAGGACAGGGTGGGGACCACGCAGCTGGAATCGGTGCCGGAACCGAAGTACTGGCATCTCAAGACCGTGCTCAGTGAAGCGCTCGACTCGGAGTTCTCCGTGGGGGAGATCCTCCCCAACGAGCGCGACCTCGCGGCCCGCTTCGGCGTCGCCCGCGCCACGCTCCGCCAGGCCCTGGAGCAGCTCGAACTGGAGGGCAGGCTGCAGCGCCGCCGCGGTGTCGGCACGACCGTCGCGCCGCCCCGCATGGGCGTCTCCCTGGGCACCGGCCCGCACACCTGGCCGGGCGGCCCGGAGGACGCCTGGCAGCCCGTCGACTGCACGGCGGCGGTGCCGCCCGCGGCGGTCGCCGAGGCGCTCGAGACCGGTCTGGAGGAGTCCGTGCACATCGTGCGGCGCTCCCGGGTCTCGCAGGGCCGGCCTGTCGCCGCCGAGCTGCTCTACATCCCGCAGTCCTCGGTGCACGAGCTCTCCGGCATCGACGCGCCGTCCGGGTCGGCACGCGCGCGTGCGGTGCTGCGCGAGCTGCAGCGGCTGGAGCTGGACCGGCAGGAGAACGCGGTGGAGCTCGGCTCCGCCGGGGCCGACGACGCGAAGGAACTGGACCGGCTGCCGGGGGCGCCCGTGCTGGTGGTGACGACGCGGTTCGTGGCCGCGGGGTGTGTGGCCGCGTTGTCCGTCGCGACGTATCGCGCTGACACGTGTCGGTTGACCTTCGGGGATGCGGGGGGTGTGGAGATCCACGCCGGGCCGGAGCGGCGGGCGTCTTGAGCCTGGCGCCGTAGGGGTGCGGTGCGTAGGGGGCTGCGCGTGCGTTGTGGCTGAGCGCGCAGTTCCCCGCGCCCCTTGAGGGGCGTTGGACTCAGCGGCGTGATGTGGTCGTGCCTTCCACGCTGAAGAGCTGCTCCTCCACATGATCCAGGGCCAGACGCAGGGCACCTGTCGCCACTGCCGCGTCTCCCAGGCGGGACAGGGTCACCTGCGGCGGGCGCAGGCAGTAGCGGGCCAGTTCCTGGCGGAGGGGGTCCAGTACGCCGTCCAGGCCCGCTGCCCAGCCGCCGATGACGACCAGTTCCGGGTCGAGGGCGAGGACCAGGGCCGCCACGTCGTGGACCAGGCGCTGGAGGAAGCGGTCGACGGCCGCGCGGGCCCGCTGGTCGCCCTCGCGGGCCCGCGCGAAGACCTCGGCGACGGCCTGTTCGTCCAGGGGATGGAGGGGTTCGTCCGTGGTGGACAGCAGTGTCTCCGGCGTCACCTCCCGGCCGAGGAGATGCAGTGCGCCGATCTCGCCGGCCGCCCCGCCGTAGCCCCGGTGCAGCCGGCCCCCGATCAGTGAACCGGCGCCCGGGCTGAGCCCCGCGAGCACGAACACCACGTCGTCCGACTCGGTGGCCGCGCCCTTCCAGTGCTCGGCGACGGCCGCCGCGTTGGCGTCGTTCTCGACCAGGACCGGGCACTTGAACGACCGGCTGAGCCGCTCGCCCAGCCGCAGCCCCGTCCACCCGGGCAGCGCCGTGCTCAGCCGCACCGTGCCATCGGCCTCGACGATCCCGGGCGTCGCCACGCCCACCGCGCGCAGCGAGCCGCGTGCCACACCGGCCCGGCGCAGCAGCTCGGCGACGGTTCCCCGCAGCCGCTCCAGCCGCTCGTCGGCCTCCGCCGTCTCGGGCACGTCCTTGGCCTGGGAGCCGATCACCCGGCCGTCCAGGTCGGCCAGCAGCGCGGCCACCCGGTGCGCGCCGATCTCCAGCCCCAGCAGATGCCCGGCCTCCGCCCGGAACCGGAACCGCCGCGCCGGCCGCCCCTGCCGCCGGGCGGCACCCTCCTCGGCCGCCTTCTCCACGACGAGACCTGCCTCGATGAGCCCTTCGACGACACCCTCGACGGTCGGCCGGGACAGCCCCGTCACCCGGGTGATCTCGGTCAGCGTCGCGCCGTCCGTGGCTCGCAGCGCGTGCAGCACCACCGCGGAGTTGATCCTGCGCAGCAGCGAGGGATCCCCGCCGGTCAGCCGCCCCACCGTCCGTCCTCCCAGCTCGTGCGCGTGTCTGGCCGGATCGTACTCGGCGCGGCGGACCCCGGCGAGCGCCAGGCACGGTGCCCGCCGATCACCCCGGCGCCACGAACCCCGACTCGTACGCCGCGATCACCGCCTGCGTGCGGTCCCTGGCTCCCAGCTTCGCCAGTACGGCGCTCACATGCGACTTCACGGTCTCGGTGCCCACGACCAGCCGAGCGGCGATCTCGGCGTTCGACAGGCCCCGCGCCATCAGCCGCAGGACCTCGCCCTCCCGCTCGGTCAGCTGGGCCCGCTCCATCGCCGCCCGCGCGGCCCGGTTCCCGCCGTCGTCGCCGTACTCGGCGGCCAGCTGCCGTACCGAGGCCGGGAACAGCAGCGACTCGCCCTCGGCGATCAGCCGCACCGCGTGCACGATCGCGGCCGGCCGGGCCCGCTTCAGCAGGAACCCGTCGGCGCCCGCCCGCAGCGCCTCGTAGACGTACTCGTCGTTCTCGAACGTCGTCACCACGAGGATCCGCGGCGGCTCGTCGACCGTCCGCAGCAGCGACCGGGTGGCCTCGATACCGTTCAGCAGCGGCATCCGTACGTCCATGGCGACCACGTCGGGCCGCAGTTGCCGCACGAGCGGGATCACCGCCGCCCCGTCCGCGGCCTCCCCCACGACCTCGATGTCGGGCTGGGCCTCCAGCACGGCCCGCAGACCCGCGCGCACCAGGGGTTCGTCGTCGACGAGGAGGACGGTGATCGGCATCGGACCAGCGTAGATCAACTCAACGGCAGCTCGACATGAACCTGCCAGTCACCTTCGTCGGGGCCGGTCCGGGCCAGCCCGCCGAGCAGGGCGGCGCGCTCACGTATGCCGCGCAGGCCGCTGCCCCGCCCGGGGCCGGGTACCGGCTCCGTCAGCGGGTTGCGTATCGCGAGGACGAGCATGGGGCCGGCGGCGTCCACGCGGACCCGGACGGGTACGGTTCCGGCGTGCCGCAGCACATTGGTCAGCGCCTCCTGGAGGATCCGGTAGCCCTCCCGGGACACCGGCCCGGGCAGGGTGTCCACGGGCCCGGTCACCTCGGCGTCGACCTTCGCGCCGGAGGCACGCGCGGACTCCAGCAGCCGGTCGGCGTCCACCAGGGTCGGTCTGCTGCTCACGGGTTTCCGCGACTCACGCAGCACGCCGAGCACCCGCTCCAGGTCCTCCAGGGCGGCCCGGCCGGTCTCCTCGATGGCGACCAGCGCCCGGTCCGTGAACTGCGGGTCACCGGCCGCCCGCGCGGCCCCCGCCTGCACGACGGCGACCGTGAGCGCGTGGCCGATGGAGTCGTGCAACTCGCGGGCGATGCGCGTGCGTTCCAGGAGCTGTTCGGTGCGCTCCTCCAGGGCCGCGAGACGCTCCGCGGGTGACGGGCCGAGGAGCCGCACGGCCAGCGCGGTGACGAGGTGGCCGGACCAGACCACGACCACGGCCAGCAGCAGGAGCGGCACGGGTGCGAGCAGGGCGTGCCACCAGTGGTGCTCCTCGACGCTCACGAATCCGTCGGCGGCCGGCTCGTGACCCAGCCCCGTCGTCAGCAAGTCGACCGCGAGGAGGGGCAATTGGACGGAGAGGTGGGCCACGATCCAGCCGAGGACCAGCCGCGCCTCCAGCCACACCACCGTCCGGCCGCGATCGGCCCAGGTGACCGACGGGGTGGTCACGATCTCCGCCGCCGCACCGCCTTGCCGATGGCCGGTCAGCAGCAGCCGGGCCTGAAACCCCTCCACGACCCGCGTGACCGGTACGAGGCCCGCGAACCCGAGCAGCACCGCGGCCGTGGCCTGGGTCCACCACGCCTGCTCGATGAAAATCCACAGCGACGGCCACACGACGGCCACGACGATGTGCAGCCACCGCTTGTACGTCACCGCCCGCGTCAACGGGCGCAGCATGCGGACCATGGCGTCATCGTGCCAGCCGCCACTGACAACGGGCCTCCCCCGCACGGGGGAGACGATCTCCACCGCCGGGGGAGGCCCGCACCCCGGCCGACCGGCCACGCTGCTGCCATGACCAGCATCGAAGTCCAGGACCTCACCAAGGAGTACGGCGGCAAACGGGCCGTGGACGGCCTCACCTTCCGCGTCCTGCCCGGCCGCGTCACCGGCTTCCTCGGCCCCAACGGCGCCGGGAAGTCCACCACGATGCGGCTGGTGCTCGGCCTCGACCGGCCGACCGCCGGCTCCGCCACCCTCGGCGGCCGTCCCTACGCGACACTGCGCGAACCCCTGCGACATGTGGGCGCCCTGCTCGACGCTCAGGCCGCGCACGGTTCCCGCACCGCCCGCGATCACCTCCGTGTCCTGGCGAGCAGCAACCGCATCCCGGACCGGCGGGTCGACGAGGTACTGGAGGAAACCGGCCTGGCGTCGGTGTCCCGGCGCCGGGTGCGGACGTACTCCCTGGGCATGCGCCAGCGCCTCGGCATCGCCGCCGCCCTGCTGGGCGACCCCGGAGTGGTCATGCTGGACGAGCCGTCCAACGGACTCGACCCGGAGGGCATCGTGTGGATCCGGCAGTTGCTGCGCCGGCTCGCGGGGGAGGGCCGCACCGTCCTGGTCTCCAGCCACCTGATGAACGAGACCGCGTCCTTCGCGGACCACCTCGTCGTCCTCGGCCGGGGCCGGCTGCTGGCCGACACCCCGATGCGGGACTTCATCCACGCGCGCGTGCAGCCCAGCGTCCGCATCCGCACCTCCGATCCCGCCGCCCTCCGCAGCGCCCTCGCCCGGCACGGCCATGACGCCGTGGAACACGGGGACGGTCACTGGACCGTGCACCACGCACGCGTGGACGACGTCGGCCGCATCGCCTCCGAAGCGGGTGTGCCGGTCCTCGAACTCGCCGCCGAGGAGGGCACGTTGGAACAGGCCTACTTCGACCTCACCTCGGCCGAAGCCGAGTTCACCACGCAGCCCCAGGAGGCCTGACCATGGAACTCGCCCCCGTCCTCCGCTCCGAGTGGCTGAAGATCCGTACGCTCCGCTCGCTGCCGGGAGCGCTCCTGGCCCTGTTCGCCTCGACCACGGCGTTCTCCGCGATCGCCGGCGTCTCCGAGACGTCGGACCCGGACTTCGACCCCCTGTACATGGCCCTGTCGGGTGTCGTGCCGGGGCAGATCGCGGCCATCTCGTTCGGGGCCATGGCCGTGTCGTCGGAGTTCCAGTCGGGCGCGCTGCGGCTGTCGCTGGCCGCGGTTCCGCGGCGCGGCCGGTGGTTCGCGGCCAAGGCGGCCGTCATCGCCGTACCGGCCCTGCTGGTAGGACTGGTGACCGCCCTCGCGGCCCTCCTCGCGGCCCGGGCGGGGCTCGGCCCGGCGGCCGACGGACTCGGCACCGGCGAGCAGGTGCGCGGCGTCGTGGGCTGCGGTGTCTACCTCATGCTGATGGCCCTGTTCGCCGCCGGACTCGCCGCCCTGCTGCACAGCGGCGTGGCCACGCTGTCGCTGCTGATCCCGTTCATCCTCGTCGTGTCGTTCGTGATCGGCGACGCGACGGGCACCGTCGCCGACTTCCTTCCCGACAAGGCGGGACAGCTGGTCCTGAGGGAGACGTACGACGGCACCCTCGGCCCGTGGTCGGGGCTCGCGGTGACCGCGCTCTGGGCGGCGGCCGCGCTGCTGGCCGGAGGGTGGAGCCTGCGCCGCCGGGATGCCTGACCGCGAGGCGGCGGGAACAGGTTGACGCGCCGCCAAGTGTCAGTGGCGCCGGGTTTACTGGACGCATGAACATCGCACAGCACATCGCCCTCATCGACGAGCTGTGCTACCGCCCCTTTCCGGCGGAGCACGGCCCGTCGGACGTCGGCGTCTCCGGACCCGGCCGGCACACCGCGGTGTTAGAGGCCGCACCCGACGACGACCCGGCGCTCCACGCGGTGACGGTCGACCAGTACGAGAAGGACCGGGACGCCGTCTACGAGCTTCTTGCCTCACGCTGGGGCGACACGTCCCCCTACAACCTGCAGACCGTCCTGCTGCGCACCGAGCGCGAGGAGATACCCCGGCCGTGGGCCGAGTTGAGCGCGTGCGCGAGCGTCGCGTACGTGTGGGAGGTGGAGGGCACGGGCCGCTGGGTCGCCGTGGCGGTCACCGACCGGGACACCTCGCGCGGGGTCCGGCTGCTGGCCCTGGTCACGGAGACGGACCCGCCGTAACGGAGTCGGGCCCGCCGTAAGGGAGACGACCCGCCGTGAGGGATCAGCCCTCGGCGGCTTCCCGCAGCCGTGCGAACTCCTCGGCCATCGTCTCGGCGGTCCAGTGCGCGTTCAGCCCGCTCGGATTGGGCAGCACCCACACCCGTGTGTCCCCGATCAACCGCGACTGCGGCCCGACCCGGGCCTTCCGGTCGTCGAACGCGGCGCGGTACGCCGTCACCCCGACCACGGCCAGCCAGCGCGGCCGCAGCCGCCCCACCTTCAGTGCGAGCTGTCGCCCGCCTTCCCGGTACTCCTCGGCGCTCAGCTCGTCGGCCCGAGCGGTCGGCCTGGCCACGACGTTGGTGATGCCGAGCCCGTACGACAGCAGTTCCTGCTGCTCGGACGGCTTCAGCAGCCGCGGCGTGAACCCGGAGCGGTGCAGTACCGGCCAGAAGCGGTTGCCGGGGCGGGCGAAGTGATGGCCCGTCGCGGCCGTCATCAGCCCGGGGTTTATGCCGCAGAACAGCACCCGCAGACCGTCCGCGACCACGTCCGGCACGACGCGGTCGCGGGCGGCCTCCAACTCCTCGGGCGTGAAACGGGGCATCGGGTGCGGCGCGTCAGAGGATCGCGCCGGGCGTGTAACCCGCGGCCTGGGGGTGCTGCTTCACGATCTCCTCGACCCGGGCGACGACGGCGGCGACCTGGTCGCCCGCGGCACCCGTGAAGGACAGCTTGTCGGCCATCAGCGCGTCCAGCTCGGCGCGGTCGAGCGGAATGCGCGTATCGGCGGCCAGCTTGTCGAGCAGTTCGTTGCGCTCGGCGCCCTGCTCGCGCATCGCGAGCGCGGAGGCCACGGCGTTCTCCTTGATCGCCTCGTGCGCGAGCTCCCGGCCCACGCCCGCCCGCACGGCACCCATCAGCACCTTGGTGGTCGCGAGGAACGGCAGGTAGCGGTCCAGCTCCCGCGCCACGACCGCCGGGAACGCGCCGAACTCGTCGAGCACCGTCAGGAACGTCTCCAGCAGACCGTCCAGCGCGAAGAACGCGTCCGGCAGCGCGACCCGGCGCACCACCGAGCAGGACACGTCGCCCTCGTTCCACTGGTCGCCCGCCAGCTCGCCGGTCATCGAGGCGTACCCGCGCAGGATCACCATCAGGCCGTTGACCCGCTCGCAGGAACGGGTGTTCATCTTGTGCGGCATCGCCGAGGAGCCGACCTGACCCGGCTTGAAGCCCTCGGTGACCAGCTCGTGCCCGGCCATCAGCCGGATCGTCTTCGCCAGCGACGACGGCGCCGCCGCCACCTGCACCAGCGCCGTCACGACCTCGTAGTCGAGCGAGCGCGGGTAGACCTGGCCGACCGAGGTGAACGCCTGCGAGAAGCCCAGGTGCGTGGCGATCCGCTGCTCCAGCTCCGCGAGCTTCGCGGCGTCCCCGCCCAGCAGGTCCAGCATGTCCTGCGCGGTGCCGACCGGGCCCTTGATGCCGCGCAGCGGGTAGCGGCCCAGCAGCTCCTCGACCCTTCCGTAGGCGACGAGCAGCTCGTCGGTGGCGGTCGCGAAGCGCTTGCCGAGGGTGGTGGCCTGCGCGGCCACGTTGTGCGAACGGCCCGCCATGACCAGCTCGCCGTACTCGCCGGCCAGCTTGCCCAGCCGTGCCAGGACCGCCACCGTACGGTCGCGCATCAGCTCCAGCGAGAGGCGGATCTGGAGCTGCTCGACGTTCTCGGTGAGGTCGCGGGAGGTCATGCCCTTGTGCACGTGCTCGTGCCCGGCGAGGGCGTTGAACTCCTCGATCCGCGCCTTCACATCGTGCCGCGTGACCTTCTCGCGCTCGGCGATGGAGGCCAGGTCGACGGTGTCGAGCACACGCTCGTAGTCGGCGAGCGCCGCGTCCGGCACCTCGATCCCGAGGTCCTTCTGCGCCCGCAGCACGGCGAGCCAGAGCTGCCGCTCCAGCCTCACCTTCTGCTCGGGTGACCAGAGCGTGGCGAGCTCGGCGGAGGCGTAGCGTCCGGCGAGGACGTTCGGGATGCGGGGCTTGGCGGGAGCGGAAGTCACGTCGAGGGATTCTACTGGCGGTTCCTGCAGGCCGGCGCGACGGGTGCGTTCGTGGGAACCTACAAGAGCCTGTCGGCGCCCCCGCCGCGAGCCCGCCGGCCACGCGCGCCGCCGCGGGAACCGCCTACGCCCGGTCCTCGTACGGCAGCAGCTCCGGCCGCTTCGGGGGGAGGCCGTCGCCCGAGGAGCGGCCCGTCAGGCGGCGGCCTATCCAGGGCAGCAGGTGCTGCCTGGCGAACCGCAGGTCCGCCGCGCGCCGCATGACCCAGCCGGGCGGCAGCGTCGTGGGCATCGGGGTGCGCCACTCGGTGTCCTCCGGCTCGTAGCCGAGCGCCTGCCACACCGCCTCCGCGACCCGGCGGTGGCCCTCGCCCGTCAGGTGCAGCCGGTCAACGTCCCACATGCGCGGGTCGGAGAGCGAGGGGGCGCCGTACAGGTCGACGACGATCGCGCCGTGCCGTGCGGCGAGTTCGTCGACGCAGGCGAACAGCTCCTCCATGCGCGGGCGGAACCGCTCCAGGACGGGGCCCTGGCGGCCCGGGCTGCGCATCAGCACGAGCTGTCGGCAGGCGGGGGCCAGCTTCTCCACGGCCTCCTCCAGGAGAGCGCGCACCCGGACCATGTCGCACTTGGGCCGCAGGGTGTCGTTGAGCCCGCCGACCAGGGTGATCACGTCGGCGCCCATGGCCGCCGCGACGTCCACCTGCTCGTCGACGATCTGCCGGATCAGCTTGCCGCGCACGGCGAGGTTGGCGTAGCGGAAGCCGGGCGTGCGGGCCGCCATCCGCGCGGCGAGGAGATCGGCCCAGCCCCGGTAGGTGCCGTCGGGCAACAGGTCCGACATGCCCTCGGTGAAGGAGTCGCCGACCGCGACGAGGCTGCTGTAGGTGGGGTTCGTGTCCATGGCGGCGGAAATAGTATCCCGTGCACATACCCAGCAGTCGGTCACCCCGTCCGGGGCGCCTGGGGGGCCGGGCCCTCACGCCCGCTGGCCGAACAGCTCCCGCAGGACGTCCTCCATGGTCACGAGGCCGGCCATCCGGCCGTCCGCCCCGAGGACGGCCGCGAGGTGCGTACGGCTGCCCCGCATCGCGGTGAGGACGTCGTCCAGCGGCGTGTGCTCCCGCACGCGCGCGATGGGCCGCATGTCCCGCAGCCGGAACGGCACCTCGCGGCCGGCGGCGTCCAGCGCGTCCTTCACATGCAGGTAGCCGACGATCCGGCGCCCCTCGTCCACCACCGGGAAGCGGGAGAACCCGGTCTCCGCCGACAGCCGCTCCAGCTCGTCCGGAGTGACGCCCACCCGCGCGTACACCACGCGCTCCAGCGGCAGCACCACGTCGCGCACGGGACGACGGCCCAGCTCCAGCGCGTCGTGCAGCCGCTCCTGGGCGCGGTCGTCGATGAGGCCGGCCTCGCTGGAGTCCTTCACGATCTGCGCGATCTCGGCGTCCGAGTAGGACGCGGCGACCTCTTCGCGCGCCTCCACGCGCAGCAGCTTCAGCAAGGTGTTGGCGAAGGCGTTCACCGTGAAGATCACCGGGCGCAGCGCCCGGGACAGCGCCACCAGGGGCGGTCCGAGCGTCAGCGCGCTGCGCACCGGCTCGGCGAGCGCGATGTTCTTCGGCACCATCTCGCCGAGCAGCATGTGCAGATACGTGGCCAGGGCCAGCGCGATCACGAAGGACACCGCGTGTCCCGCGCCCTCGGGCACGCCCATCGCGTGGAACACCGGCTCCAGCAGGTGCGCGATCGCCGGCTCGGCCACCACACCCAGCACCAGCGTGCACAGCGTGATGCCGAGCTGCGCGGCCGCCATCAGCGCGGACACGTGCTCCAGGCCCCACAGCACGCTCTTGGCGCGCCGGTCGCCCCGGTCGGCGTAGGGCTCGATCTGGCTGCGGCGCACCGAGATCAGCGCGAACTCGGCGCCGACGAAGAAGGCGTTGACGACGAGCGTCGCCAGACCGATCAGCAGCTGGACGGCGGTCACAGCTCCACTCCCTTCTCGTCGGGCTTCTCGTCGTCGAGCGGCGCGCGCAGCCGGACGCGGGCGGCCCGGCGTCCGGTGGCGTCCAGGACCTCCATCCGCCAGCCGGCGACCTCGAGGGTGTCACCGGCGGCCGGTATCCGGCCGAGCACCGTCGCCACCAGCCCGGCGAGCGTCTCGTACGGCCCCTCCGGGGCACGCAGCCCGACCCGTTCGAGGTGGTCCACCCGCGCGGAGCCGTCGGCCGAGTACAAGGCGTGCCCGGCCTCGTCCGTGCCGGCCGGCGCGAGGTCGGGCAGCTCGTGCGGGTCGTGCTCGTCGCGCACCTCGCCGACGACCTCCTCGACGATGTCCTCCAGGGTGGCCACGCCCGCCGTGCCGCCGTACTCGTCGATCACCACGGCCATCGTGCGCTTGCCGGAGAGCCGGTCCAGGAGCCGGTCGACGGTGAGGGTCTCCGGGACCAGCAGCGGCTCGCGCATCAGCTCGGAGACGAAGATCCGGGTCCGGCGCTCCGCCGGGACCGTCAGCACGTCCTTGACGTGTGCCGTCCCGACGACCGAGTCGAGGGTGTCGCGGTAGACGGGGAACCGGGACAGGCCGGTCGCACGGGTCGCGTTCGCCACGTCCTCCAAGGTCGCCTGCACCTCCAGGGCGACGACCTGAACCCGGGGCGTCATCACGTTCTCCGCGGTCAGGTCGGCGAGGTTCAGTGTCCGTACGAACAGCTCGGCGGTGTCGGCCTCCAGGACGCCCTCCTTGGCGGAGTGCCGGGCGAGCGCCGCCAGCTCCTGCGGGCCGCGCGCCGACGCCAGCTCCTCGGCGGGCTCCACACCGATGCGGCGCACGATCCGGTTGGCCGTGTTGTTGAGGTGCGTGATGAACGGCCGGAACGCGGCGCTGAACCAGCGCTGGGCGTTGCCCACCGTCTTGGCGACCGCCAGCGGCGACGAGATCGCCCAGTTCTTGGGCACCAGCTCGCCGACGACCATCAGGAACACCGTCGACAGCGCCGTGCCCAGCACCAGCGCCAGGCTGTGGGACGCCGACCGTGACACACCGATGTCCTCCAGCGGCCCGGCGATCAGGGCGGCGATCGACGGCTCGGCGAGCATGCCGACGACCAGGTTCGTGACCGTGATGCCGAGCTGTGCGCCGGAGAGCTGGAACGTCAGATTCCGTACGGCCTTCAGGGCGCCCTGCGCGCCCCGCTCGCCGCGCGCCACCGCCTGCTCCAGCTCGGCGCGTTCGACCGTGGTGAGGGAGAACTCGGCCGCCACGAAGGCGCCACAGGCGAGCGAGAGCAGGATCGCCGCCAGGAGGAGGAGCACTTCGGTCATCGGTTCACCCCCGTTCCATGGTTCTCCAGGACGGGGCGGAACGCGCGGTGTCGCGTACTGGGAGGCTCGCCCATGGGCGGACGCTCACAACCTTTCATGCTGAACCGAGTGGCCATCCAAGGGTAAAGGATGGGCAAAGTCCTGTGACCGGGGTGCTCAGCGGGGCTCGGCGGGCGCGGGAGCCAGACGGTACGCCCCCTCGTGTGCGACGACTCGGCCGGCGGTCGGCGGTGCGAAGTGGGTGCCCAGGAGGAGGGTGTCCGTACCGGCGAGCGCGCCGAGCAGCTCGCGGCGCGAGGCTTCCGCCTGTCCGGAGTCGATGTCGACGCAGGCGCCGATACCGGGGTGGGCGAGCTGGACGGGATGGTGGAGGCAGTCGCCGGTGATCAGGGCCGTCCGTCCCCGGCTGGTCAGTTCGACGGCGACATGGCCGGGGGTGTGCCCGGGGGTCGGCACCAGACGCAGTCCCGGGACGACGTCGAGGCCCTCGGCGGGGACGTCGAGGAGGTCGAGCAGCCCCGCCTCCTCCACCGGGATCACGGAGTCGCGGAACATCTGCCGGCGCGCCTCGTCCATGGCGTATCCGGCCCAGAACTCCCGCTCGGTGCGGGAGGTCAGGTAGCGGGCGTTCGGGAAGGTGGGCACCCACGCGCCGTTCACCTCCCGGGTGTTCCAGCCGACGTGGTCGGCGTGCAGGTGGGTGAGGATCACCAGGTCGACGGAGTCTGGGGGGAATCCGGCGGCGGTGAGGCGCTGAAGGTAGTCGGTGTCCAGGTCGTGCCAGGCCGGATCGGCCCGCTCCTTGCCGTTGCCGATGCCGGTGTCCACCAGGACGCGCAGCCCGCCGGCCGTGAAGGCGAAGCTGTGGCTGTCCGCCCGCAGGACGCCTTCGTCGTCGGCGAAGTGGGGCCGCAGCCAGTCCTGCCCGGCGACGACCTCGGGGGTGGCGTCGGGCAGCAGCCAGGCTCCGATGGCGGGCGGCAGCGGGATCTCGTCGATGCGTTGGACGGGGATGTCGCCCACGGTCCAGGAAGCAGGTGTGGTCAAGGGGTCCTCCTCGTACGTCCAGACTTAAAGCAATCTGTTTGCGTTAAGGCGACGGTAGAGCTTAGAGTCCACTAACGCAAACAGTTAGCTTTTATGGGGGGAGCCTCATGTCCCACCCCGCACTCACCCCGTCCGAAGCGGCCCACTGGGCCCGCCGCGCCGGACTCGTCCTGCCCGCCGACCGTCACGCTGCGGTCGCGGCCACCGCCGACCACATCCACTCCGTCGTGGCGGTCCTGAGGGAACTGGACTTCGCAGACACCCCGCCCGCCCCGGCCTACCGCATGGCAGCCGTGCAGGAGACGCACGACGCGGCCGCGAAGGAGACGCACGATGCGGCCCTGTGAACTGACGCTCGCTGCCGCCGCCGACGCGATCCGGGCGCGAGAGTTGTCCCCCGTCGAGCTGACCGACTCCGTACTGGAGCGCGTCGAGCAGGTGGAGCCGCGCCTGCGGGCCTACGTGACCGTCGACGCCGAGGGTGCGCGCCGGGCCGCGCGCCGTGCCGAGAGCGACATCGCGGCCGGCCGCCACCGCGGTCCCCTGCACGGCGTCCCGATGGGCCTGAAGGACCTCATCGACGTCGCCGGTGCGACCACGTCGGCCAGTTCCCGGGTGCGGTCCGGCCACCGCGCGCAGACCGACAGCGCCGTCGCCGCACGCCTGTCGGCGGCCGGAGCGGTCCTGCTCGGCAAGACCCACACGCACGAGTTCGCCTACGGGCTGACCACCCCGCAGACCCACAACGCCTGGGACCCCGGCCGGGTCGCGGGCGGCTCCAGCGGCGGATCGGCCGTCGCCGTCGCCGCCGGTGCCGCCACCTTCGCCCTGGGCACCGACACCGGCGGATCCATCCGGGTGCCCGCCGCGCTGAACGGGGTCGTCGGCCTCAAACCGACCTACGGCCTCGTCCCGCGTCACGGCGTCACCCCCCTGTCCTGGTCCCTGGATCACGTCGGCCCGATCGCCCGCACCACCGAGGACGCGGCCCTGGTCCTCGCGGCCCTGGCCGGCCACGACCCCCGTGATCCCGCGTCGCTGACCGCGCCCCCGGCGCACTACCGGCCGGGCCCGGACACGGACCTGACCGGACTGCGGATCGGTGTGCCGCGCACCTACTACTTCGACCACGTCGAGCCGGAGGTGGCAGCCGCCGTCCGGCGCGCGACCGGCCTGCTCCAGGCGCTCGGTGCGCGCCTCGTCGACGTCGAGATCCCCATGACCCGCTACATCCAGGCCACCCAGTGGGGCCTGATGGTGCCGGAGGCCACCGCCTACCACGAGACCAGCCTGCGCACGGTCCCCGAGCTGTACCAGGCCGACGTCCGGATCCTCCTCGAAGCCGGTGAACTCATGTCCGCGGGGGACTACCTGCGCGCCCAGCGCTCGCGCACCCTCATGCAGCGGGAATGGGCGCGCCTGCTGCGGGAGGTCGACCTGATCGCCGCGCCCACCGTGCCGATGACCGCCGTCCCGGCCGGTCAGTCCACGGTCACCTGGGCAGACGGCACCGTCGAGGGCGTCTCCGACGCCTATGTGCGGCTCTCGGCCCCGGCCAACATCACCGGCCTGCCCTCCCTGTCCGTCCCGGTCGGCCACGACGCGGCGGGCCTGCCGATCGGCATGCAGCTCATCGGCCCGCCGCTCGGGGAGGGCCTGCTGCTGCGGGTCGGATACGCCGGCGAACAGACCCGGCCCGCCCGCGCACTGGCGCCCGCGGCCTGAGCAGCACGGCGCCAGAAGCAATCGGTTCGCTTTATGGTGGGTTTCGTGAGCAGGCAGATGGTGCGCCCCGGTGGGCGCAGTGCGCGGGTCCAGGCGGCGGTGCACACCGCCGTGCGCGAACTCGCCCCGGAGGTCGGCCGGGACGCCCTGACCGTGCCGATGGTCGCCCAGCGCGCGGGCGTGACGCCGTCCACGATCTACCGCCGCTGGGGAGACCTGCAGGCGCTGCTGTCGGACGTGGCGGTGGAGCGGCTGCGGCCCGAAACCGAGCCCGCCGATCACGGCACCCTGGCGTCCGACCTGACGGCCTGGGCCGAGGAATTCCTCGACGAGATGGCCTCGCCGGCCGGCCGCGCCTACATCCGCGACGCCCTGCTCGGGGACCCGGACGGCGGCAACGCGGGCCAGTGCTCCGCCTACGCCGCCGAGCAGATCGACGTCATCGTCCGTCGCGCGTCCGAGCGGGGGGAACCGGCACCCGACGTCGAGACGGTCGTCGACCAGGTCGTCGCGCCCTTGATGTACCGCATCCTGTTCCGCCCGGACGGACTCGACACCGCCTACGCCCACCGCCTCGCGGCGGGAGTCCTCAGTCGGTGAGGGGCTTCACCCAGCGTCGCCACCGCTCCTCGGGCGCGTACCCGGCGGCTCCCCACGCGTGGTGCGCGGTCTCGTTGCGCGTGAGCACCATCGCGTCCGCGCGCCGCCCGCCCAGCGTGACGAACCGCTCCTCGGCCGCGGCGAGCAGCGCGGAGGCGATGCCCTGGCGGCGCTGGTCCGGATGCACGGCCAGCCGGTAGAGGTGGCAGCGCCAGCCGTCGAACCCCGCGATCACCGTGCCCACCAGCTCGCCGCCCCGCTCGGCGAGGATCAGGGCCTCGGGGTCGCGGGCGACCAGCCGCTCCACCCCCGTGCGGTCGTCACTGATGCTCGTGCCCTCGGCGGCCACCTTCCAGAAGGCCAGCACGGTGTCGAGGTCCTCGGGCGTCGCGGCCCGGATACGCAGATCGGTCATGCCATGATCGCATCACGCTGGACCGCTCCTGGTCGCACCATTTCAGAATCCGGACGTCAGGCCCCTCGCACCCGCTCCATCACCGGCGCGAACGTCTCCATGTAGGGCTCCAGGACGGTCAGATACGTGAAGCCGTAGCGCTCACGCCGGGCCAGGACCTGCTCTGTGAGCTCGTCCAGGGTGCCGACCAGGGAGACGGGGAGCTCCAGGACCTGGTCCACCGTCATGTCCGGGATGCGTTCGAGGAAGGGCCGGACCGCGGCCTCGCGGTCCTCGGTGCCGATCACCATCTGGAGGAGCAGGTTCAGCTCGGGCGGCTCCTCGCGGTGGTCCTCCGCGAACTTGAGGTACCGCGCCACGCGTTCGTCGAGTTCGTCCGCGGTGATCGGCGTCAACTGCCCGGTGTCGCTGCCCGGCACCGTACGCGCCCCGGTGAACGCCGCGATGTCGGCATGCTCGGCGCTCAGCCGCAGCATCCGGTCGCCGTTCCCGCCGATCAGCAGGGGCACCCGGGGCCGCTGCGCCGCCTGCGGCCGGTGCTCGTCCGAGCCCAGCAGCCGCTCCAACTCCTCGACCGTGCGCCGCAGGTGGTCGACCCGCTCGCCCGGCGAGCCGAACGGCAGCCCGGCGCTCTCGTGCTCCGCC
Source organism: Streptomyces sp. NPDC006235 (assembly GCF_040613735.1). Classification (NCBI taxonomy): domain Bacteria; kingdom Bacillati; phylum Actinomycetota; class Actinomycetes; order Kitasatosporales; family Streptomycetaceae; genus Streptomyces; species Streptomyces sp. NPDC006235. The sequence goes on along the minus strand of NZ_JBEXSR010000005.1, from coordinate 233,136 downwards.
CGCACGTAACCGGTGCCGAGGCCGAGCTCCAGACGGCCGCCGGTCAGCGCGTCCGTCGTGGCCACCTCGCGGGCCAGCAGCGCCGGGTTCCAGAAGCCCGCGTTGAGCGTGAACGTGCCGAGCCTCGGCCGCTCGGTGGCCTCGGCCGCCGCCACCAGAGCCGGGAAGGGCGCCGGCATGCCCAGATGGTCCGGGACGAGGATCACGTCGTACCCGAGTTCCTCGGCCCGGCGGCACTTGGCGCGCCACTCCTCGGCCGACGCGGGTTCGAGCAGGTTGACCCCGAAGCGGAACGGACGCGACATGAACTCTCCTCACACAGCAGCGACTTGAGTACCCGCCGCGATTCCATCACTCGTGCGCGATGGCCGCCAGTACGTTCATGCGGGAGGCACGCAGCGCCGGGAGCAGCGCCGCGACGACCCCCACCACCGCCGAGCCGATCACCACCGCGACGATCGTGGTCCACGGGATCGCGAGGGCCGTCATGCCCTGAAGGGCCAGCACCTCGTGGGTGCACACGCCCCACACCAGACCCAGCGCGAGCCCCAGGACGGCCCCGAACACAGCGATCACCACCGACTCCAGCCGGATCATCCGCCGCAGCTGCCGCCGGGCCAGCCCGATCGCCCGCAGCAGCCCGATCTCCCGGGTGCGCTCGACGACCGACAGCGCGAGGGTGTTGACCACCCCGAGCACAGCGATGATGATCGCCAGCCCCAGCAGCGCGTACACGAGGTACAGCAGGACGGCGATCTGGTCGTGCACCAGCTGCTTGTAGTCCGCCAGGTCCCGCACCTGCACCTGCGGGTAGGGGTCCAGGGTCCGCTCCAGGTTCGCGCGCAGGTCGTCGTCGCTCGTGCCGGTGGCGGCGTTGACGTACAGCGCGGAGTCCTGCCCGCCCGGCGCGTACCGCTCCAGCGTGGCGAGGCCGAAGTAGAGCCCGCCCTGCGTGCCGAATCCCTCGGCCGAGTCCTGGTCGGTGAGGGCGCCGACGGTCAGCTCGGCCCTGCGTCCGCCCGGGAACTCCACCGGGACCGTACTGCCCACCCGCACGCCGTGGTCGCGCGCGAAGTCCCGGTCCATGGCGAGGCGTCCGTCCGCGAGCGCCGCCGCCGAATCCCCTTGGACATACGTGATGTTGGCTACGTCGTCGAGCCGCGGATCGTAGCCCGCGGCGGTCGTCTCCACGCGGTCGCCGTCCGGGAGCCGCACCCCGACGGGCGTGAACCGCCCCCGCACGACGAGGCCCGCCCCCTCGGTGCCGCGCACCTTGTCGGTGACCTCCTTCGGGAACGGCAGGAAGTTGGTGTTCTGGATCACGAAGTCGGCACCCAGCGTCTTGTCGATCTGCTGGTCGAACGAGGCGGTCATCGACTCGCTCGCCACCGACATCCCGCCGACCAGGGCGAGGCCCACCATGAGCGCGGCCGCGGTGGCGCCGGTACGGCGGGGATTGCGCAGGGCGTTGCGCTGGCTCATCCGGCCGATCGACCCGAACAGGGCGGGGAAGGCACCGCCGAGGACGCGGATCACCGGGCGCACCAGCAGCGGCCCCGCGATCACGGTCGCGATCAGGGTGAGCACGATGCCGAGCCCCAGCAGGGACGCCGCCGACGACGTCCGCTCCGCCACCACGCAGCCCACGAGCGCCGCCGCACCGGCCGCCCCGACGACCGCGCCCGCCACCGCGCGCACCCGCAGCGGCCGGCCCACCCCGGCGACCTCGGCGTCCGAGAGCGCGGCCATCGGCGACACCCCGGCGGCCCGCCGCGCCGGCAGGTACGCGGCGACGAAGGTGACACCGAGACCGACGACGTACGCCGTCACGGGCGTCACCCAGCCGATGACCATCTCGCCGGCGGCGATGTTCATGCCGAGCAGACCCATCAGCTCGATGAGCCCGGCCGCGAGCCCGACGCCGGCGGCGAGTCCGAGCGTGGAGCCGACCAGACCGAGCAGGAGCGCCTCGGTGAGCACCGAACGGCGGACCTGGTGCCGGTCGGCGCCGAGCGCGCGCAGCAGCCCCAGCTCGCGGGTGCGCTGGGCGATCAGCATGGAGAAGGTGTTGACGATCAGGAACACACCGACCAGCACGGCGACCCCGGCGAAGCCGACCATCACGTACTTGATGACGTCGAGGAATCCGCCCAGCTGCTCGACGTCCGACTCGGCCTGCTCGTCGGCGGTCCTGAAGTCGTAGGTTCGGGCGCCGAGCGCGGCGGCCACGCGCTGCTTGAGCTGCTCGTCGCTGACACCGTCGGCGGCGTCGACCGAGATGCTGGTGGCGGCCCGCGGGCTGTCCAGCAGTTTCGTCTGCGCGGTGCGGGGGTCGAGGAAGACCAGTGCGGCACCGGGGTTGGTGGTCGTGAACGTGGCGATGCCGACGACTCTGACCTTGAACGACCCGGGCGGTGCGATCACGGTGAGGGTGTCGCCGATGCGTACGTCCTTGCGGTCGGCGGTCTCCGAGTCGAGCAGCGCCTGCCCGTCGCCGTGCGGGGCGTGACCGGAGGTCAGTTCGACGGGGCTGCGCTCGTTGGGGTTCCAGGCGGTGCCGAGCGTGGGAGCGCCGGTGGTCGGGCCGACGGGTTCGTTGTCCTCGTCGACGACGGTGAGGCCGTCCACGTCCACCTCGGCGCGTGCCGCCGCGACCCCGTCGACCCGCCGCACGCGTTCGGCGAGCGCGGCCGGCAGGGTGGCCGTCCGGCCGGAGGGCACGGCCTCGTCGAGGCCCTCCTTGGGGCTGACGGTGACATCGGCCGCGGTGGAGGCGAACAGCCGGTCGAACGTACGGCTGACGGTGTCCGAGAAGATCAGACTGCCCGTGACGAACGCGACGGACAGCAGGACGGCGAGTGCCGAGAGCAGCAGCCGCCCCTTGTGCGCCAGGAAGCTCCTCAGGGTCGCCTTGAGCACGGGTCAGTTCTCCTCGGGCGCCGCCGGGGCGTCGTCGAAACGGGTCCGGGTCACGTCGAAGCGCTTCATGCGCTCCAGGACGGACTCCGCGGTCGGCCGCCGCATCTCGTCGACGATCCGGCCGTCCCCGAGGAAGAGCACCAGGTCGGAGTGGGCGGCGGCGCCCGGGTCGTGCGTGACCATGACGACGGTCTGCCCGAGCTGGTCCACCGCCTCGCGCAGGAAGCCGAGCACCTCCAGGCCGGCACGCGAGTCGAGGTTGCCGGTCGGCTCGTCCGCGAAGATCAGCTCGGGCCGGGAGGCCAGTGCCCGCGCACAGGCCACCCGCTGCTGCTGGCCGCCGGAGAGCTGCGACGGCCGGTGCCTGAGCCGGTCCCGCAGGCCGAGCGTGTCGATCACCTGGTCCAGCCACTTCTCGTCGGGCTTCTTGCCCGCGATGTCCATGGGCAGGGTGATGTTCTCCAGCGCGTTCAGGGTCGGGATGAGGTTGAACGACTGGAACATGAAGCCGATCCGGTCGCGGCGCAGCCGCGTCAGCTCGCGCTCCCTCAGACCCGTGATCTCCGTGTCGCCGAGCCACACCTGGCCGGCCGAGACGGTGTCGAGACCCGCCAGGCAGTGCATGAGCGTGGACTTCCCGGAGCCCGACGGGCCCATCACCGCGGTGAACCGGCCGCGGACGATGTCGACGTCCACCGCGTCGAGCGCGAGCACGGTCGTCTCGCCCGAGCCGTACGCCTTGGTCAGACCGCGGGCCCGGGCCGCGATCCCGTCGGCCGACGCGAGGCCGGGGATGTGCTCCGCAGCAGGTGTGGACAAGGCCGCCTCCTCGTGGTGGACGCCGGATGTCGTCACTTTGCCCGAGGGTAATGTGACGCGGCCCACACTCGTATCCTCCTCGGGTCGGAGTTCCGCCCTTGCCGGTGCTAGCACCTCCGCGCTAGCTTCGAGGTATGGCGAAGACCCAGCTGAACGTGCGAGTCGACGAGGGCACCGCCCGAGCCGCCCGCGAACGCGCCCTGGCCCGCGGCATGAGCGTCAACCGCTACATCGAGGAGCTGGTCAGACAGGACACCGGCGAGGTGGGCCACACGTTCGTGGAGGCCGCCGCCGACTTCATGAAGCAGTACGAGTCCGTCTTCGCCGAGGAGTTCGGCCCGGACCGCGAGGGCACGCGCGAAGGTCGCCACTGAACCCTTGAACAACCTCGAGATCGACCTCGCCTGGCTGCTGATGCTCGCCGAGCAGAAAACCCCGGGAGACCCCCAGGTCACCGACTGGGGAGCCCTCGTCGCCGCCGTCGCACGCCACCAGGCCGCCATATTCGACGTCCCCGTCTACGACAGCCCGCACGCCCGCGCCGCCGCCCTGCTCCAGCTCCTGATCCACGTCCCCGCGCTGGAACGCTCCAACGCCCTGTTCGCCTCCGCCGTCGCCTACGCGTACCTCGTCGCCAGCGGCGCCAAGGTCGTCACCTCACCGGAGCAGGTCCGCGATCTGGCCCGGCTGGTCAAGAGCGGCGAGGCGTCCGTGCGGGACATCGAGCAGGAACTGCGCCAGTGGAGCCTGTGACACGGACCGACGACTACGTACTGACCGGTCGCCACGCCGTGCCCAGCACGCAGAACGAGGTGGGCAGTACCGGCCCCTCCTCCGGCATCATCACCTGCCGGTAGGGGCCGAGTTCGAACCCGGCGTCCCGCAGCGCCCGCACCGGCTCCCGCGCCAGATGGCAGCCCCCGCTCACCACCGGCCACACCGTCCGGTCCAGGGCGCGCTGGCTGAAGGTCATGACCCGGCCGCCACCCCGGCCGTGCTCGAAGAACCGCACCTCGCCGCCCGGCCGCAGCACCCGCCGCAGCTCCCCGAGCGCCCTGGGCACGTCCCGCACACTGCACAGCACCAGCGACACCACGGCCGCGTCAAAACCCTCGCTCTTCACCGGCAGCGCCTCGGCCGCACCCGGCACCACGTCCACCGGCACCTCCGTGCGCAGGGCCGCCTCCACGGCCAGCTGCCGCAGCCGCCGCTCCGGCTCGATGGCCACGACCTCCGAGACGGTGCGCGGGTAGTGCGCGAAGTTCAGCCCGTTGCCCGCGCCGATCTCGATCACCCGCCCCGACAGCCCGCCGAGCAGTCTCTCGCGCACCCGGCCCATGCCCATCCGCGTCTCGGCGGTGACACTGATCCGGGCGTAGCAACGGGCGAACAGCGGATGATGCACGGCATCCCGTGACACCGTGCCGGAACGGGCGGGCCGGAGCGGCATGAGAGACCTCCTGACGAGGCGGGCCTTACGGCGATTGTCCCCCGGCCGAGCCCGGCCCACCCCTGCCGTCTACCGCAGCAGTACGCGGCCCAGCACCGGCCGATGGTCACTCCCCGTCGCGTCCAGTGCCGACACGCCCGTCACCTCGACGCCCCGCCCCAGCACCTGGTCGATCCTCGCCACGGGCAGGGAGGCCGGCCAGCTGAACGCGAACCCCGGGGCCGGGGCGTCCAGCCGGGAGGTGAGCGGGCCGAGCCCCCGGTCCTGCACGGTGCCGTTGAGGTCGCCCACGACCAGGAGCCGACCGGCCGGGTCGTCCGCGATCCGGGCGCCGAGCAGTGCCGCGCTCTCGTCGCGGGCCGCCGAGGCGAACCCCGTCGGACCCAGCCGGACGGACGGCAGATGGACCACGTACACCGCGATCTCCCCGCCGGGCGCGGCCACCGTGGCCCGCAGGCCGCGCTGCCAGCTCCCGGGGAACCCCTCGGGCCGGATGTCCACGGGCCGCACGTCCGACAGGGGCCGGACCGACCAGAGCCCGACCGTGCCGTGGACCGCCCGGTGCGGGTGGGAGGCGCCCAGGACGTCCTCGAACACGGGCCGCAGCTCGGGCGTCAGCTCCTGCACGGCCACCAGATCCGCGCGAGCGGCACGCAGCGCCCGCGCGGTGCCCTCCGGTTCGGTGTTGTCGTCGGCCACGTTGTGCTGGACGACGGTCAGGTCGTACGACTCCGGCGGCGAGGAGAACCACAGCCCGCCGAACATCCAGAGCCAGACGGCCACGGGCACCAGGCAGGCGAGCAGCCCCGCTGCCGACCGTCTGAGCACGGCGAGGCAGCCGAGGAGAGGCACGGCCGCGCCCAGCCACGGCAGGAACGTCTCCAGCAGGCTCCCGAGACGCCCGGCCCCGTTGGGCACGGCCGAGTGCAGGGCGAGCAGACCGGCGACACCGAGGCCGCCCCCGACGAGCCAGGCGTCAAACGACCGTCCGCCCCTCACTCGCATCGGCCTAGCCGAGTTCCGCGGCCAGCACCGCGGCCGTCTTCGCCACGAGCGCGTCGTCGGCCGGGGCGTCCTCCTCGGGCTGGGTCGTCAGGACCGACAGTACGATCGGGGAGCCGTCCGGCGGCCAGGTGAGGCCCACGTCGTTTGAGCCGCCGTACCGTCCACCGCCCGTCTTGTCGGCGACCAGCCAGCCGGCGGGCAGGCCCTTGCGGAACCTGTCGTCGCTGGTGGTGTTCCGCAGCAGCCAGTCCGTGAGCCGTGCCCGGTCCCGGGGCTCCAGCGCGTTGCCGAGCACGAGACGGGCGTAGGTCAGGCCGATCGCGCGGGGGGGACGTCGTGTCGGTGACGCGCCAGGGCTCCGCGGAGTTGAGCTCGGGCTCCCACCGGTCGAGCCGGGTGACACCGTCACCGACCGAGCGGGCGAAACGCGTGACGGCGGTCGGTCCGCCCAGCTCCTTCAGCAGCAGGTTGCCCGCGGTGTTGTCGCTGAAGCGGATGGTGGCGTCGCACAGTTCGCCGACGGTCATGCCGGTCGCCACGTTGTCCTCGGTGATGGGGGAGTAGCCCGACTTCGTGACGTAGTCCTGGGTGTACCGGATGCGCCGGGCCAGGAACTCGCCGTCGCGGTCGAGGTCGCGCAGGACGGCCGCGGCGGCGAGCGTTTTGAACACCGAGGCCATCGGGAAGCGTTCGTCGGCCCGGTGGGCCACCGTCCGGCCCGTACGCATGTTCCGCGCGTACACGCCGAGCCGGGCGGTGTGCTCCCGCTCCAGTTCCCTCAGCCGTGCGGTGACGCCGCCCGTAGCCGGTAAGGCGTGGGCCGTGCCGCCGCCCAGCGAGAGAGCGGCGGCGGCGCCCAGCGCGAGGGCCGTGCGGCGGGACGGGCGTGGGTGTGTGCTGTGCACGGTGTTCCCTTCGGAGGTGATCACGTACGTAGTCCAACACGCACTCACCTCCGCGCCGGTTTCACCGCGCGCCCGCCCGGAACTCTCAGAACGCCGGGGGCGCGTGACGCACCTGGAACGCCTCCGCGTCCCACGTACCGTCCAGGCGCGGCGCCAGCCAGTGCGGCGCGGTCGCCCGGAAGGCGGCGGGGGCAAGGCCCCCCGACCCGGCGGGAACGGAGCCCAGCAGCGGCGCCCCGGCCACGTCCGGCAGGTCCGCGAGATTGCAGCGCGAGGCGAGATCCGGCGCGGCGGGCCAGCTCCCGATCACGATCCCCGCCGGGTCCAGCCCCCGCGAGCGGAGCTCACGTGCCGTCAGCTCCGTCGTGTTCAGGGTGCCGAGCCCCGCCGACACCACCACCAGCACCGGCGCCGACAGCAGCCGGGCCGCGTCCGCCAGGGTGCCGCCGGCCGGGTCGAACCGTACGAGCAGTCCGCCCGCGCCCTCGACGAGCACCAGGTCGTGCTCGGTGGCCAGCTTGGCGGCGGCCTCCGCGACCTCCTGCGGGTGCACGGGCGCGCGACCGGCCCGGCGGGCGGCCGTGGCGGGTGCCAACGGCTCGGGATAGCGGGCGAGTTCCGCCGTCGTCACGGCACCCGCGAGCCGCCCGACCTCGGCGGCGTCCCCCGGCTCGTCCGGCCGGACGCCCGTCTGCGCGGCCTTCAGCACGGCCACCGAACGGCCGGACGCCAGCGCCGTCGCGGCCACCGCGGCGGTCACGACCGTCTTGCCGACCTCCGTGCCCGTGCCCGTGATCACCAGTACCGACATGTCATCCCTTCCGCGCCGCCGCGCACACCGCCCGCGCGATGCGCGCCACGTCCGCGTCGCCCGTCACGTACGGCGGCATGGTGTAGATCAGATCCCGGAACGGCCGCAGCCACACGCCCTCGCGTACGGCCGCCTCCGTGGCCGCCTTCATGTCCACCTCGTGGTCGAGCTGGACGACCCCGATGGCGCCGAGGACCCGCACGTCCTTCACGCCGGGCAGGTCACAGGCCGCCGCGAGCCCGTCCCGCAGCCCCGTCTCGATCCGCTTGACCTCGGTGCGCCAGTCCTGGCCGAGCAGCAGCTCGATCGAGGCGCAGGCCACCGACGCCGCCAGCGGATTGCCCATGAAGGTCGGGCCGTGCGCGAGCACCGGCACCTCGCCGCGTGAGATGCCGTCCGCCACCCGCGAGGTGCACAGTGTCGCCGCCATGGTCAGATAACCGCCGGTCAGCGCCTTGCCCACGCACATCACGTCCGGTGTCACGGCCGCGTGCTCCGCCGCGAACAGCGCGCCCGTGCGGCCGAAGCCGGTCGCGATCTCGTCGAACACCAGCAGCACGTCGTGCGCGTCGCACGCCTCGCGCAGCACCCGCAGATAGGCGGGGGAGTGGAACCGCATCCCGCCCGCGCCCTGCACCACCGGCTCCACGATCACCGCGGCCAGCTCGTCGGCGTGGCGCTCGATCGATGCCCGCAGCTCCTCGGCGTACGACTCCTCGTACCCGGCCGGAGGCGGGCCGACGAACACCTGACGCGGCAGCACCCCGCTCCACAGCTCGTGCATCCCGCCGTCGGGATCGCACACCGACATCGGCTGCCAGGTGTCGCCGTGGTAGCCGCCGCGCCAGGTCAGCAGCCGCTGCTTGCGGGGGCGGCCCAGCGAGCGCCAGTACTGGAGGCACATCTTGACCGCGACCTCGACCGACACGGACCCGGAGTCGGCGAGGAACACATGCTCCAGGCCCTCGGGCGACATGTCGACAAGCAGCTTCGCCAGCCGCACGGCGGGCTCGTGGGTGAGCCCGCCGAACATCACATGGCTCATCCGCTCCAACTGCCCGCGCGCCGCCTCGTTGAGCACCGGGTGGTTGTAGCCGTGGATCGCCGACCACCAGGACGACATTCCGTCGACCAGCTCTCCCGAGCCGTCGGCGAGCCGCAGCCGCACCCCGCTCGCCGACTCCACGACGAGCGGTTCCCGCCGGCCGGGCATCGGGCCGTACGGATGCCACACATGCCGCCGGTCGAGGTCGAGCAACTCGGGCACCGTCAGCGCGGGCACGGGGAGCTCGGGCACCGGGAGCTCAGGCATTGGGCGCGAGGTCCGTTCCGGCGCCCCGGCGGCGGACGGCGACCAGGTCGGTACGGGGCTCCGCGGCCGTACGGGGCTCCGCGGCCGTGCGGGCCTCGGCGGCCTCCGGAGCGGCGGTGGAACCGCAGACGCCGCCACCCCCCTCGGAGCCACACACTCCGCCACCGTCGTGGCAGCCGCCGGCCGCCCGGTGCTCCGGCAGCGTCACCTGGTCGGTGCCCTCCACCTCGAACCCGGCGTCCGCGATCATCTCCAGGTCGGCCTTGCCCGCCTGGCCCTCGGTGGTGAGGTAGTCGCCGAGGAAGATCGAGTTGGCCAGGTGCAGGGCGAGCGGCTGCATCGAGCGCAGATGGACCTCCCGGCCGCCCGCGATGCGCACCTCGACGTCCGGGCACACGAAGCGCACCATGGCCAGGATCCGCAGGCAGCGCTGCGGGGTGAGGTTCCACTCCTTGGCGAGCGGGGTGCCCTCGACCGGGATCAGGAAGTTGACCGGAACCGAGTCCGGGTCCAGTTCGCGCAGCGAGTAGACGACGTCGACCAGGTCCTCGTCCGTCTCGCCCATGCCGGCGATCAGCCCGGAGCAGGCGGACAGCCCTGCCGCGTGGGCCTTCTCGACGGTGTCGACGCGGTCGGCGTAGGTGTGCGTGGTGGTGATCTCCCCGTACGTCGCCTCGGACGTGTTGAGGTTGTGGTTGTAGGCGTCGGCGCCGGCCTCGCGCAGCCGCTCGGCCTGTCCGTCGGAGAGCAGCCCGAGACAGGCGCACACCTCGACGCCCTCGTTGTTCTCCTTGATCGCCCTGATCGTCTCGGAGACCCGGTCCACGTCCCGGTCCGTCGGACCGCGCCCGCTGGCCACCAGGCACACCCGCTTGGCGCCCCCGGCCACCCCGGCCGCCGCCGCGTCGGAGGCCTGGTCCGGTTTGAGCCACGTGTACTTCAGGATCCCGGCCTGGGAGCCGAGCCGCTGCGAACAGTAGGAGCAGTCCTCGGGACACAGGCCGGACTTGAGGTTGACGAGATAGTTGAGTTTCACCCGTCGGCCGAACCAGTGCCGGCGCACCTTCCCGGCCGCGGCCACCACATCGAGCAGGTCGTCGTCGGATGTCGCGAGGACGGCCAGTGCCTCTTCTCGGCTCGGCAGCTCGCGCCGAAGCCCCTTGTCCACCAGCGTGTTCAGCAGGTCCATGGGAGCCGATCCTGTCCTACCGAGGCGCCCCGGGCCAAGGAGACTTCGGACAACAGAGTCGCTTCGAGGTGTGGGTATTGCCACACACTGACCTGCTGGAGCTCCCGCTAGTGTCTGTGCACTGCCTACAAATTCCCCGGAGGACCACCCATGGCGTTCGGCTGGATCGACGAGCAGGCGCGGCTGCGCCGCCGTGCCGGACTCGTCCGGACTCTGCGCCCCCGTCCGGCCGTTTCGCCGCTCCTCGACCTGGCGAGCAACGACTATCTGGGCCTGGCCCACCATCCCGAGGTCACCGAGGGCGCGGCCCGGGCCTCGCGGCTCTGGGGCGGCGGCTCGACCGGCTCCCGGCTCGTCACAGGCAGCACCGAACTGCACGCCGAACTCGAACAGGAACTGGCCGATTTCTGCGGCTTCGAGGCGGCCCTCGTCTTCTCCTCCGGCTACGCGGCCAACCTCGCGGCGGTCACCGCGCTGGCCCCGCACGGCTCCCTCATCGTCTCCGACGCGGGCAACCACGCCTCGCTCATCGACGGTTGCCGGCTGGCCCGCGGCACGACCCAGGTGGTGGCGCACGCCGAGCCGGACGCCGTGCGCAAGGCGCTGCACACACACGAGGGCACGGCGATCACCGTGTCCGACACGGTCTTCTCGGTCGACGGCGACGCGGCGCCGCTGGCCGCGCTCGCCGAGGCGTGCCGGGAGCACGGCGCCGGACTGGTGGTCGACGACGCCCACGGCCTGGGCGTCCTCGGCGACGGCGGCCGCGGCGCCCCGCACGCGGCGGGGCTCGCGGGCGCCGACGACGTCGTCGTGACGGTCACGCTGTCCAAGTCGCTCGGCAGCCAGGGCGGAGCCGTCCTCGGCCCCGCCCGGGTGATCGACCACCTGGTCAACGCGGCACGGACGTTCATCTTCGACACGGGTCTCGCCCCCGCTGCGGCGGGGGCGGCCCTGTCGGCCCTGCGGCTGCTGCGCCGCGAGCCGGAGCGCGCGGCGCGGGCCCGCGCGGTGGCGGGCGAGTTGTACGCACGCCTGACCGCCGCGGGCCTGGAAGCGGTACGTCCGGACGCCGCGGTGGTCTCGGTGCGGGCGCCCTCCCCCGAGGACGCCGTGCGCTGGGCGGCCGAGTGCCGCGCGGCGGGCCTGGCCGTGGGCTGCTTCCGTCCTCCTTCCGTACCCGACGGCGTCTCACGGCTCAGGCTGACCGCCCGCGCGGACCTGACCGGGGAACAGATCGAAGGCGCTGTACGACTGATCGGCGAGACGCGGCCATGAGTCGGCGTGACACGGCCGTGCGTCGCTCGACGACGGACTGATCGGAAAGGTGGTTCGGACGTGGCTCGGATGCGGCTCAGATGCGGTCGACCGCGGCCGTGAACTCCGCCCAGCTCCTCGCAGAGAAGAGCAGCGCGGGCCCGGCCGGGTCCTTGGAGTCCCGCACGGCGAGCAGTCCGGCCCAGGGCGGGACGTCCGGACGCGCGGTCTCGACGCAGTTGTTCGCGCCGGTGCTGTAGCTGCTGCGCAGCCACCGCACACCGTGCAGTTCGATGCTTGAGGGGACGTGACGAGGCAGTGCACGCATGGTGCCTCCTTACGCGCCGGCGGCTGTCCCGGCGATGAAATCCAACGAGTCCTCGGGCGAAAGGGCGTGGATCTGAAGGGCGTTGAAGGCCTCCGTGTAGGCCTGGAGGTCTTCTTTCCGTTCGAGGTAGAGGCTACTCGTCAAGTGGTCGAGAACAACCACATCCAGATCGGATGTGCTCGAAAATGAGAAGATAACGAAAGGGCCGGTAACGCCGATGTGCGCCCCTGCGGCGAACGGCAGCACCTGGAGCCGCACTTGGGGCAGCCGCGCCGCCTCGACCAGCCTTTCCAGCTGCCGGGCCATGACCCCCGGCCCGCCCACCTCCCGCCGCAGCACCGCCTCGTCCAGGACGGCGCTCAGTTCCAGCGGCGGATCCGCGCGCAGTACGTCCTGCCGGGCCAGCCGCACCTCGACCAGCGTGTCGAGCCGGTCCTCGGGCAGGCCCTCCACCGCGGCCTTCGTCACCGCACGCGCGTACTCGGGCGTCTGGAGCAGCCCCGGGACGACGGTGGTCTCCAGCGTGCGCATCGCGCCGGCCTGCGACTCCAGGCTGATGAAGTCCCGGTAGGTGGGTGGCAGCACTCCGCGGTAGGCGTGCCACCAGTGGGTCCGGCCGTCGCTGTCCTCGGACCCCGCCAGCACCATGAGCAATTCGCGCAGCTGCCTGTCCGCCACGGCGTACGCGTCGAGAAGTAACCGCACATCGGCCGGTTTCACCCCGCTCGTGCCCGTCTCGATACGGCTGACCTTCGACTGGTGCCAGCCCACCAGCCGGGCCGCCTCACCACTGGTGAGCCCCGCCGAGGTGCGCAGCGCGCGAAGTTCGGCGCCCAATTTCCGGCGGCGCACCGCGGGACCGTGCTGCATGGGCTCCTCCCTACTCCTTCCGAGCCACCCAAATACGGTCTCGCGTCGTAGAGTTCACCGCTTTGAGCGACAGATATATGCATATCTTGGTGGATCGCCGCCCTTGAGGGGTGTTCTGGTGGCACTCTGGCGACGAAGCACCAGTCCGGGACCGTACTCGAACCTTCCGCTCCGTGTCGGACTGCGGTCCCGTGGGAAAGGGACGACGTCGCCATGGCAGACCATCTGGAAGCATCCGTCACTCTGCCGAGCGATCCCGCCTCGGTCTCCGCGGCGCGCGCCTATGTGGTGGGCACGCTGGCGGAGTGGGGCCTGCCGGCGGACACGGAAGTGTCCGACTCCATCCGGCTCATCATCTCCGAACTCGCCACCAACGCCGTCCAGCACACCTTCGGACAGTCCCCCACCTTCACGGTAGACGTCGCACTGGACCGCGACGAACAGCTGCGCATCGGTGTCACGGACAGCCACCCGCGGTTCCCCAGACGCCTGCCCGCCGCCGTCCAGCAGGACAACGGCCGCGGTCTCGTCATCATCCGCTGGCTGACCGCGGAATGCGGCGGCAGGCTCCGGATCCGCCCCACCCGCGAGGGCGGCAAGACCATCTCGATCGAACTCCCGTGGACCGTCCCGGCCCAGCCCGTGCCGACGGCGAGGAAGCAGGAGCCGTGACCTCACCGCGTCTGTGACGTGTGCCGCGCGCGGCCGAACGCCCCGCGCAACAAGGCCCGGAAGGCCTCCACGGCAGGCGCCGCCTCCTCGCCCCGATAGGCGACGGAGATCGTACGGCGCAGCTCGCCCGCCCCGAGCGGGCGCACCCCGACCGGCGTGACCGACGTCCGCGCCACCATCTCCGGTACGACGCCCACCCCGAGCCCCGCGCTGACCAGCGCGCACACCAGCGCATACCCGGGTGTCGAGACCAGGACCGACGGGCTGGCCCCGGCCCTGGCCAGCGCCGCCTCCACACCCTGCCGGGACGGATGCTCCGGCGCCATGCTGATCAGCGGCTGACCCGCCAGTTCCGTCAGGGGAAGCCTGGCCGTGCCGTCGGCGAGGGCATGACCCGGGGCGGTCACCAGAACGAGTTCCTCGACCAGCACCGGCTCCGAGCGGACGGAGGCCGGAAACGTCAGGGCGTCGGCGGGCTGGTAGGTGTGGGTCAGCGCCAGGTCGATCTCACCGGCGGCCACGGCCGTGACACCGGCCGGTGGTTCGTAGTCGGCGACGGACAGCTCCACATCCGGATGAGCCCGGCGGAACGCGCTGAGCACCGGCGGCAGCAGATGGATGCCCGCCGTCTGGAACGTGCCGAGCCTGAGGACGCCGCCCGACAGACCGGCCAGCCGGGCCAGTTCGTGACGGGCCTGCTCCAGCTCGTCGAGCACCCGCCGGGCCCGTGCCACCAGCAGCTCGCCCGCAGCCGTCAGCCGCGCCCCGCGGTGATGCCGGACCAGCAGCGCCGAGCCCGCCTCCCGCTCCAGCTTCGCCAGTTGCTGGGAGAGCGCGGGCGGGGTGTAGCCGAGGCGCTCGGCGGCCCGGGTGATGGACCCGGCCTCCGCGACGGCGACGAGCGCCGCGAGCCGGGTCGGGTCGTACATGCCGCTGACCTCCGCAGACCAAAGCGATGCTTAAGGCTCACCCAGGACATTCAAAATACCTGCTGAAGGCTTCGACCCGGCAGTCTGGCCGTATGGACGGACAACTCATCGCCTTCACCGGGGTGGCCGCCGGCATGGTCGCCATGCCGGGCGCCGACTTCACCGTCGTCGTGCGCAACGCCCTGGTCTCCCGCCGGGCCGGCATCGCCTGCGCCCTCGGTGTCGCCGGCGGGCTGCTGCTGCACACCGCGCTGGCCGTGGCGGGGGTCGCCGCGGTCCTGGCCGCCGTGCCCGCGCTGTTCCGCGCGCTCCAGCTGGTGGGCGGCGGCTATGTCCTGTACCTGGGACTGCGGACGCTGTGGTCGCTGCGGCGGCCGCCTGCCGTGGCTGTCGAGACCGTTTCGTCCGCCGCGCGTCCCCTGCGACAGGGCTTCGTCACGAACGCCCTCAACCCGAAGGCGCCGATCACCTTCCTCAGCCTGCTGCCGCAGTTCGTGCCCGCGGGCAGTCCCGCGCTGCCCCGGACGCTGTTGCTGGCGCTGATCGTGGTGGTCCTGGCGCTGCTGTGGTTCCCGGCCGTGGCACTGCTGGTGGACCGGCTCGGCCGGTGGCTGCGGGAGCCGCGTGCCGCGCGGGCCGTCGAGGGGGTCACCGGCGCCGCGCTGACGCTTCTCGGTGTGCTGCTCCTTCTCGAACCACTGAGGGCTGCCTGATGGTGCCGCGCAGCGGCGCGGGGATCCGGACGGCCCCCTGGGGCGCGGGCTCCTCGACGGTGGCTTCAGGTCGCTCGGGGCCGCCGCGTGTCTCCTCGCGCAGCCCCGCCCGCCGCACCAGCCGGGGGAGCAGCCCCCACAGGCCGACGCAGACCAGGAACGTCGCCGCGCCCGCGGCGATGCCACCGGCCCGACTGGTCGTCACATCCACCACCAACAGCACGGAACCGCTGAAGGCGAACACCAGCACGACCAGGCCGGTGGTGGCCAGTCGCGAGGAGACCTGCACGATGCGCGGCTTGGCGCCCTGCTGGAAGAGCGAGCGGTGCAGCGCGGCCGGCGCGGTGAACAGCGCCGCGGCCAGGACCGCGAGGAGCAGCGTGATGACGTAGGTGACGCGCTGGACCGTGTCGAGGGACGTGAAGCGCGAGGTGAACGCGAGCGACAACAGGAACGCGAACAGGATCTGTACGCCCGTCTGGGTGACCCGGAGCTCCTGGAGCAGCTCGACGAAGTTCCGGTCGGCGCGTTGCAGCGGGGTCTCGCCGCGTGCGGTGCAGGGACGGTGCTCGGCCATGGGGGACGGGTAACCACTTGAGGCCGTGTCACGCTCCGGCGTGCGGCGGCGCGGCAGGGGCGCCGCCGCAGGCCGGGCGGATCACTTCACGCGCCCGTACCAGACGCTCTTGGTCCAGATCTTCTGCAGCCGCACCACGTCCCCGCTCTTGGGGGAGTGCCAGAGCTTGTTCTTACCCGCGTAGATACCCACGTGGTACACGTTGCTGCCCGAGTGGAAGAACACCAGGTCTCCGGCCTTGCGGTTCTTGGCGGAGATGTGGCGCGTCTTGTTGTACTGCTGGGCGGCCGTGCGGGGGAGCTTCTTGCCGGCCTTCTTGAACGAATACAGCGTGAGCCCGGAGCAGTCGAACCTGTGCGGACCGGTGGCCCCGTACTTGTAGGGCGAACCCTTCTTCGAGGCCGCGATCTGGAGTGCCTTGGTCGCCGGTGTGGCTGCCGCTGCTTCGGACGAGAAGCCGGGGGCCACGATCGAGCCGCCCACGGCGGCGATGGTGAGGGCCGAGGCCGTACCGGCCCGGACCATCAGCGACGGGACACGATTGAGCGCAGTCATGCGCAACCCTTCGTCAGCCGCCTGTGAAGGATGACCTGTCGGATTCGGGCTGGCGAAGTTGCCCGGCCGCTGACGCGGCTTCACCCCAAGGGCTACTCGGGTCCGGTCATGGCGTGACCGTCCCGGCGACCCGTCGTGCTTGGGTCCTCCACTCCTGCCGATGCACTTCTGTCGACCGGTCATCCAGGCGGCGGCAGGACTCGGCGTCCGCCCGGACCGCCCCGCCGCTGTGGCGGGGGCTTGTCGTCAGACACGGATCTTGGCTCATGCATGTCCGGAAATCCCAACCGAACCGGGGATTTGTGTTGTTACTCACCACTCACCCGTTCGGGTGGACACGCCTGTGTTCGAGCCACCGTCCACGGGGTCATGGACCGCCGGACCAGCAATGGAATGTCCCATTCCGCCCCTCGGCTACGCGCGTTGCGCAACTGTGAGGGCCCAAAAACAGGACTCCCGTCTACTCCGAACAGGGGTACGTCATTCGGTCCGTTTGGACTCAGGCCCGGACGCTCCGCCGAGCGGGCGGGCGTCCGGGCCGGCGCATCCGCGTCAACTGACGGACTCCGGGGGCAGGGTGACGCGTGCCGTGCGCCGCTCGCCGTCCAGCACCCGCAGTGCCCGGCCGAGGGTGCCGGAGTGCAGTTCCGTCTCACCCCGCTGGTGCATCAGGGTCAATGCGTCACGCAGTGCGGTCGCCTTGCCGACCAGGGCCTGGGCGGCGCGCAGTCCGCGGTAGGTGTCGCCGGGCAGGGCGGGGTTGATCCGGCCGAGCAGGTCGACGACCTCCAGGTAACGGTCGATCAACTCCGCCTCGGCGCGGGTCAGTGCGGGCAGCGGCGGCAGTTCGGGCGGGAGCACCGGCGGCTCACTCTCCCGTCGGCGGGGCCAGGGTGGCGTTGCGGTGGGGGACGATCCGGTCCACCAGGCCGTACTCCACCGCCTCCTGGGCAGTGAGGACCTTGTCGCGCTCGATGTCCGCGCTCACCTGCTCCCGGGTGCGGCCCGTGTGCAGTGCGAGCATCTCTTCCATGCGGGTCCGGATCCGCAGCAACTCCTCGGCCTGGATCGCCAGATCGCCGGCCTGCCCGCGGACCGGCTCGGGCAGCGCGGGCTGATGGATCACCAGACGCGCGTCCGGCAACACGGATCGCTTGCCGGGCGTGCCCGCCGCCAGCAGCACCGAGGCGGCGGCGCCGGCCTGCCCCAGGCAGACCGTCTCCACGTCGCAGGCGACGTACTGCATCGTGTCGTAGAGGGCCGCCATGGCGTGGAAGGTGCCGCCGGGGGAGTTGATGTAGAGCGAGATGTCGCGGTCGGGGGCCTGGTGCTCGAGGTACATGAACTGGGCCATCACGTCGTTCGCCGAGGTCTCGTCCACCGGCGCCCCGAGGAAGACGATCCGCCCCTCCAGGAGCTTGGAGTACGGGTCCATCGTCCGTTGCCCGGACGCCGTGCGTTCGGTGAACTCGGGCAGCACGTAACGGGCGGACGGTCGGGTCATGGCGAACCCCTCCTCGCGGCAGAGCCGTCTCCGGCGGCAGCCGTCCTCTGCGACGGCTGTCTGTAAAAAATGTACAGGACGTACGTGCCGTTATGATGGGGACATGGCCTACGAGATTCCGGTGACGCAAGCCAGGGCTGAGCTCGCCGACCTGATCAACCGCGTGGTGTACGGCGGCGAGCGCGTCGTCGTCACCCGGCACGGCAAGCCCCTCGTCGCCCTCGTCTCAGCCGATGACCTGCGGCGACTCGACGAGACCCAGGAGCTCGCGGAGCCCGCGGAGGAGCAGGCGATCAGCGCGGTCTCCACGGTCCGGGAAGTCGCGTCCGCTCCTGGCGAACCCCAGCGGTTCGGCATCGCGGCGGAGCACCGGAGGGCCGGCCCGGCCTGACGAAAGACCGTGCGCCCCCGTCCGCTACAGCGGGGACGCACGGTCGCTTGCTGTGGCGCCGCCCGGGCGCGGCGGGCGGTGGTCAGCCGACGGCCGACAGCTCCCGCCGGTCGGGCGCGGGCTCGCTGCCCGTCCTCCGTGCCCGCAGCGAGCCGCCGAGCAGTACGGCACCCAGGCCCAGCACCGCCCACCAGGTCAGGGTCAGTGCGGGGCCGGTCGCCGCCGCGCCGTCGAAGTACGACACCGAGCGCAGCAGCGTCGTACCCGCGCCGGGCGGCAGCCACTGGCCGATCGCGCCGGCCGGCTCCGGCAGCATCTGCGGGGCCGAAGCGGCGCCGGAGAAGGGGTTGCCCAGCAGCATCACGACCGCGGCGCCGATGCCCGTGCCGGCGGGGCCGACCAGGGCGGCGAGGCCGGCGACGGCACCGCCGACGGCCACCGTGGACAGGCCGAGCACCGCTGCCTCCGCCCACCAGTCGCCGCCGAGCGCCCCGAGCCAGCTGTGTGCGATCCCGGCCGCGATCACGCCCACCAGGGCGGACGCGCCGAGCAGCGCGAGCACGGCCCGGATGCCGCGCAGCCCCAGCAGGGTGACCACCGCGCCCGCCGCGATGCCGGCCAGGGCGAGCGGCAGTACGGCGGCGTTCAGCACCGCGCCGCGCGGATCACTGGCGGGGGTGGGCACGACGTCGACCGTCTCGACCTGTGCGCCCCCGGCGGCGGCCTGCTGCGCCACGGCCTGCTGGAGGAACTGTGCGACGGCCGGTCCGGCCGCGGACGCGGTGAGCAGTTCGGGCCCCTGGGGCGTGACCACGACGGCGCCGTAGACGCTCCGGTCCTCGATGGCGTCGCGGGCGGCGGCCTCGTCGGCGTAGCGGTGGATCTCGAAGGCACCCTCGTGCCGCTCCAGCTGCCGCTCCACCTGGGCCGCCGCGGCGGGCGGTCCGACCACGCCCAGCGGCAGGTCGCGGGGTGCTGTACGGGAGGCCGGCCAGGCGAAGGCCCACAAGGCGAGGGCCGCAAGGACGGGCACGAGGGCGACGACCGCGATCAGTCGGCGGTTGCGGGTGGGCATGAGGGTCTCCTGGAGCGATCGGAACCGGAGCCAGAGCTGGAGCGGGAAGGCTAAAAAGAAGGATCGTTCGTTTTGCTCTGCCCTCACCGTGCTCCGGTAGCGGTTGCTTGTCAAGAATGAATATTCGTTTTATGTTGGGGATCATGGCCCGCGTCTCCCAGGAACATCTCGACGCCCGCCGCCGCCAGATCCTCGACGGCGCCGCGCTCTGCTTCGCCCGTAACGGCTTCCACGCGACGTCCATGCAGGACGTGCTGAAGGAGGTCGACCTCTCGGCGGGTGCGGTGTACCGCTACTTCAGCGGCAAGGAGGAGCTGATCGGCGCGATCGTCGCCGAGGTGCTCGCCTCGGTCCGCGGAGCCTTCGAGGAAGCGGCCCGGCAGAGTCCGCCCCCGACGCCCGACGAACTCGTCGCCTCCGTCCTCGGCAAGACGCTCGCCGCTCGTGAGTCCCTGGTCGTCGACGGCCGGCCCGCCTTTCCGCGGCTCGTCATCCAGGTGTGGACGGAGACCCTGCGCAACGAGGAGCTCGCGGCCCTCCTGCGGGAGGGGTACGGCTCGGTCCGCGCGGCCTGGGGGAGGATCGTCGAGAGCTACCAGGAGGCCGGGATGATGCGGGCGGACGTGGCGCCGGACCACGTGGCCCGCACGATGATCGCCGCCGTGCTGGGGTTCATCGCACAGCAGTCCCTCGTCGGGCCGGCCCCGGTCGAGATCCTCCGGGACGGTCTGCGGGCACTGATGAGCATGCGGGACGAGGCCCCGGTGGATCACGGCGCAACCGGTGGATCACAGCTCGGTTAACGTGCCCGAAACGCGGTCCAATTAGCCTGCCGCCACGCCACCAGGGCTTTTCCCCTGTCCCTGGGGCTGCGGCAGCCGGGCCCCGCACGGTCCGGAGCGAGGACTGTGAGGTGGGACGTGCAACTGACCCCGCACGAGCAAGAGAGGCTGCTGATCCACGTGGCGGCCGACGTGGCCGAGAAGCGCCGGGCCCGAGGGCTGAAGCTCAACCACCCCGAGGCGGTCGCGCTCATCACGTCGCACATCCTCGAAGGCGCGCGTGACGGCCGTACCGTCGCCGAGCTCATGGCCTCCGGGCGCAAGCTGCTCACCAGGGACGACGTCATGGAGGGCATCCCGGAGATGATCCACGACGTCCAGGTGGAGGCCACCTTCCCGGACGGCACCAAGCTCGTCACCGTCCACGATCCGATCGTCTGACGGGGAGGCCGCCGTGATTCCCGGAGAGATCCTCTTCGCCGACGGACCGATTGCGTACAACGAGGGCCGCGAGGTCACCCGGCTCACCGTCCTCAACGCCGCCGACCGGCCCGTCCAGGTCGGCTCCCACTACCACTTCGCCGAGGCCAACCCCGGTCTGGAGTTCGACCGCGCCGCCGCGCGCGGCAAGCGGCTGAACGTCGCCGCCGGCACGGCCGTGCGCTTCGAACCCGGGATCCCCGTCGACGTCGAACTCGTTCCGCTGACCGGCGCCCGCGTCGTGCCCGGTCTGCGCGGGGAGACCGGAGGTGCCCTCGATGCCTGAGATCTCTCGTGCCGCGTACGCCGACCTGTTCGGCCCGACGACCGGCGACCGGATCCGGCTCGCCGACACCGACCTGCTGGTCGAGATCGAGGAGGACCGTTCCGGCGGTCCCGGGCGCGCCGGTGACGAGGCCGTGTTCGGCGGCGGCAAGGTCATCCGCGAGTCCATGGGCCAGGCGCGCGCCACCCGTGCGGAGGGCACCCCGGACACCGTCATCACCGGCGCGGTGATCATCGACCACTGGGGCATCGTCAAGGCCGACGTCGGCATCCGCGACGGGCGGATCACCGGGATCGGCAAGGCCGGCAACCCCGACACCATGGACGGCGTGCACCCGGACCTGGTCATCGGCCCCGAGACCGAGATCGTCGCCGGCAACGGGCGGATCCTCACGGCGGGCGCGATCGACGCGCACGTGCACTTCATCTGTCCGCAGATCGCCGACGAGGCGCTGTCCGCGGGCATCACGACCCTGGTCGGCGGCGGTACGGGCCCCGCCGAGGGCTCCAAGGCCACCACCGTGACCCCCGGGCCCTGGCATCTGGCGCGGATGCTGGAGGCCATGGAGGCCTACCCGCTCAACATCGGCCTGCTCGGCAAGGGCAACACCGTCTCCCACGAGGCGATGCTGTCGCAGATCCGGGGCGGCGCGCTCGGCCTGAAGCTGCATGAGGACTGGGGCTCGACCCCGGCCGTCATCGACGCCTCGCTGACCGTCGCCGGGCAGACCGGCGTCCAGGTCGCCATCCACACGGACACCCTCAACGAGGCCGGGTTCGTCGGTGACACGCTCGCCGCGATCGCCGGGCGGGGCATCCACGCATACCACACCGAGGGCGCGGGCGGCGGGCACGCGCCGGACATCATGACCGTGGTCTCCGAGCCGCACGTGCTGCCGAGCTCCACGAATCCGACCCGGCCGTTCACCGTCAACACCGCCGAGGAACACCTCGACATGCTGATGGTGTGCCACCATCTCAACCCGGCCGTCCCGGAGGACCTGGCCTTCGCCGAGTCCCGGATCCGGCCGTCCACGATCGGCGCCGAGGACATCCTGCACGACCTCGGCGCGATCTCGATCATCTCCTCCGACTCCCAGGCCATGGGGCGCGTGGGCGAGGTCGTCATGCGGACCTGGCAGACCGCCCACGTGATGAAGCGGCGCCGGGGCGCGCTGCCCGGGGACGGCCGCGCCGACAACCGTCGGGTACGCCGCTATGTCGCCAAGTACACGATCAACCCGGCCCTCGCCCAGGGCCTGGCCCGGGAGATCGGGTCGGTGGAGAGCGGCAAGCTGGCCGACCTGGTGCTGTGGGAGCCGGCCTTCTTCGGCGTCAAGCCGCACCTCGTCATCAAGGGCGGCCAGATCGCCTACGCGCAGATGGGCGACGCCAACGCCTCGATCCCCACACCGCAGCCGGTCCTGCCGCGCCCGATGTTCGGGGCGATCGGGCGGGCACCCGCCGCCAATTCCCTCAACTTCGTCGCGCCCCTGGCCGTCGAGGACGGGCTGCCGGAGCGGCTGGGCCTCGGCAAGCGGTTCGTGGCGATCGAGTCGACGCGCGGGGTCACCAAGGCCGACATGCGGGAGAACGACGCCCGGCCCGAGGTCCGGGTCGATCCCGACAGCTTCGCCGTGCACATCGACGGTGAGCTGGTCGAGGCGGCACCGGCGGCCGAACTGCCCATGGCCCAGCGGTACTTCCTGTTCTGAGGATGTCCTGATGTCACGTGCGGCACTTCTCGTCCTGGCCGACGGCCGCTTCCCCGCCGGGGGTCATGCCCACTCCGGCGGGGCGGAGGCGGCGGTCAAGGCCGGCCGGATCAGCGGGGCGGCGAGCCTGGCGGAGTTCTGCCGGGGGCGGCTGCACACGGCCGGTTCGATGGCGGCCGCCCTTTCGGCGGCGGCCGCGCTGGGGATCGACCCCGTCGCGCTGGACCGTGCCGCGGACGCCCGTACGCCCTCGCCCGCGCTGCGCGTCGCCGCGCGCAAGCTGGGGCGGCAGCTGATGCGGGCCGCCCGGACGACCTGGCCGTCCGCGGAACTGGACGCGCTGGCCCGGGAGTTCCCCAAGGGCGCCCATCAGCCTGTGGTGCTCGGGCTGGCGGCGCGGGCGGCCGGGCTGGGCCCGGTCGACGCGGCGTACTGCGCGGCGTACGAGAGCGTCAGCGGGCCGGCCACGGCGACGGTGCGGTTGCTGAGTCTGGACCCCTTCGACGCGACGGGGGTGCTGGCCCGGCTGGCGCCGGAGGTGGACCGCGTCGTGGACCGGGCCGTCGAGGCGGCGCGGAGGGTGGTCGACGAGGGAGTCGACGCGCTGCCGGCGGGGTCGGCGCCGTTGCTGGAGATCGGGGCGGAGATACACGCGGGCTGGCCCGTGCGGCTGTTCGCCTCCTAGGCAGACCATCCCTTTACTCGAATCGCTCGAACCGTTACTCGGATCAGTCGGACAAGAACGCGGGAGCCGCCCCATGCACCTCGGCCACGACCACACCCACGACGGCCCCGGCGCCGTGAGCGCCGACGCCCTGCGGCCCGACGGCGGCCGCCGGGCCCTGCGGATCGGACTCGGCGGGCCCGTCGGGTCCGGGAAGACCGCCACCGTCGCGGCGCTGTGCCGCGCGTTGCGGGACGAGCTGTCCCTCGCGGTCGTCACCAACGACATCTACACCCGCGAGGACGCCGAGTTCCTGCTCCGCGAGGCCGTGCTGCCGCCCGAGCGGATCACCGCGGTGGAGACGGGAGCCTGCCCGCACACCGCGATCCGGGACGACATCTCCGCGAACCTGGAAGCGGTGGAGGACCTGGAGGACGCCGTCGGGCCGCTGGACCTGGTCCTCGTGGAGTCCGGTGGGGACAACCTCACCGCGACCTTCTCCAAGGGGCTCGTCGACGCGCAGATCTTCGTGATCGACGTGGCGGGGGGCGACGACATTCCGCGCAAGGGCGGGCCGGGCGTGACCACCGCCGACCTGCTCGTCGTCAACAAGACCGACCTCGCCCCCTACGTCGGCTCCGACCTCGCGCGGATGGCGGCCGACGCCAAGGCGCAGCGGGCCGAACTGCCGGTCGTCTTCCAGTCGTTGCGCGGCGAGCCCGGGGTGTCAGACGTCGCCGCCTGGGTGCGTGCGCAGCTCGCCGCGTGGGCGGCACGAGCGTGAACAGTTCCGGGGTGCGGTCCGTCGCGAGGATCGTCGCCCGGGACGACGGCCGGGGCGGGACCGCCCTGCCCGTGCTGGAGAGTGACGGGCCGCTGGCGCTGCGGCGCACCCGGGGCAGTGGTGCCCAGGCCCGGGTCATGCTGGTCGGAGCGATGAGCGGGCCGCTCGGCGGCGACCACTTCACCGTCCGGGCCCGGGTGGAGGAGGGAGCACGGCTGTCCGTCGGCTCGGCCGCCGCCACGATCGCCCTGCCGGGGCAGGCCAAGGGAGAGGCCCGCTACGACGTCCGGCTCGACGTCGCCGACCGGGCCGAACTGCACTGGTTGCCCGAGCAGTTGATCTCCGCCCAGGGCAGCGACCTGCACGTCACGACCCGCGTCGACCTGGCCGCCACGGCCCGGCTCGTACTGCGCGAGGAGCAGGTGCTCGGGCGTGCCGGTGAGGAACCCGGGCGGCTGACGAGCCGGCTGACCGTGCGGGTTGCCGGGCAGGCCGTGCTGGACCAGGAACTGGCCTGCGGGCCCGGCGCGCCGGGCGGCTGGGACGGCCCGGCGGTGCTCGCGGGTCATCGTGCCGTCGGGCAACTGATCGTCGTGAGTCCGGAGTTTGCCGCCGAACCGGTGCAGGCCCGGGCGCTCGGGGAAGGGGCCTGTCTCGTCCCGCTCGCCGGGCCCGCCGCCCTGGTGACCGCCGTGGCGCCGGACGCGCTGCGGCTGCGGCGGCTGCTCGACGAGGCCCTGGCGTCCCTCGCGCCGTCGTAGGCTTCCGCTCACGCCCCGAACCAGGCGTCCTCCGTCGCGTAGTCGAACAGGTCCGGGTAGATCCGCGCCAGAGTCGGGAACGCGTCCTTCCAGTCCTGCCCGGACAGACGCCGCGCGAGCCAGTCGACCGTCTCCGGCAGGCTCTCGGAGTAGGTCACGACCGGCCGGTAGCCCAACTCCCGTTCCGCCGCGGTCATGTCGAAGACCACCGGCAGCTCCACCGACCAGGGCGAGCTGCCCACGGACGGCGAGGGCGCCGCCCCGCCCACCAGGACCGTCTGTGTCTCCATTCCCATCACCGCGTCCACCGCCGCCCCGATCTCGGCCACCGTCGGCGGCCGCGGATCACAGGCGTTGAGCACGCGCGAGCCGGGCCGGGCGGCCGCCAGCCGGATCAGTTCGGCGATGTTGCGGGCGGCCGAGGGGTGGAAGCGGCTCTCGCCCCGGTAGGCGAGCACCCGCCTGCGCCGGCCGTCGAGGTTCCGTTTCACGAAGTACAGCTCGCGGGGGAGCGGGCTGTGGGGACCGTGGATCGCGCCCGCGCGCAGCAGGGTCGTGGGCAACCGGTCGCCCGCCGCGAGGAGTTCCCTCTCCAGGGCGGCCTTGCCGGTGCTGTAGGTGGCGTCCCCCGGCGGGACCGTCGGCTGGTCCTCCCGTACGGGCACGGGGTACCGGGGGAAACCGCCCGGCTCGCTCATCGTGTCGAAGCCGCGGCCCGTGCCGTCCTCGTACACCGAGACCGTCGACACGACCACGGCCGAGCCGACGCGGTCGGCCAGACCGGTCAACTGCCGTGCGTGCCGGGCCCCGTAGGCGACGATGTCGACCACCAGGTCGCAGCCGTCACCGACCAGCGCGCCCAGTGCCACGTCGTCCTCGCGGTCCAGCCGCACCGTCCGCACCTCGCCGGGCCAGCTCTCGTCCCGGGCCCCGCCGCGCGACGCGGCCGTCACCTCCCAGCCGTCCCGCGCCAGCGCCCCCACCGCCGGCCTGCCTATCTGCCCGGCCGCCCCGATCACCACAGCACGTCTCATGACGCGACCGTAGACGGTGAAGGCGTCCGGGGGGACGGCTTCTGCCGACGGCAGAGGCCTCAAGGGGTCGACAGCAGACGCCCTCACATCGTCGACGGCAGACGCCTCACATGGCCGACGGCAGACGCCTCAAGTCAGCGGCAGGCGCGGGAACTTCCGCTCCTTCGCGGCGGCCGCGGCCTCCTCGGCCTTCACGACGGCCGCGTACTGGTCGACGTACTCCTGCTCGGACAGGGAGAGGATCGCGTACATGATCTCGTCGGTGACGGCGCGCAGGATGGCCTTCTCGTTCTCCATGCCCTCGTAGCGGGAGAAGTCGAGGGGCTTGCCGAAGCGGATCACGACGGGGTGGACGTTGGGGATGACCTTGCCGGGCGGCTGGGCCTCGAAGGTGCCGATCATCGCGCACGGGATGACCGGGACGCCGGCTTTGAGGGCCATGACCGCGACGCCCACCTTGCCCTTGTAGAGCCGGCCGTCGTGCGAGCGCGTGCCCTCCGGGTAGATGCCGAGCAACTCGTCCTTGCTCAGGACGCCGAGGCCCTCGCGGATCGCGGCCTGCCCGGCGTCCTTGCCGGAGCGGTCGACGGGGATCTGCCCCGCGCTGCGGAAGAACGACGCCGTCAGACGGCCCTTGATGCCCGGGCCCGTGAAGTACTCGGCCTTCGCCAGGAAGGTGATGCGACGCTTGAGGACCGCGGGCATCAGGAAGTGGTCCGAGAACGACAGGTGATTGCCGGCGATGATGGCGGCACCCTCCGAAGGGACGTGCTCCAGGCCTTCTATCCGAGGCCGGAAAACCAGTCTCAGCAGCGGCCCCAGCAGCACGTATTTCAGCAGGTAGTAGAACAAAGCGGGCGCTCCTCGACTCTTGCGGTGGGCTCAACCGCCGCGTTCCAGCAGGTCAACCGGCATGTCGTGGGGTGCCAGTGTAGGTGCAGGCGTGGCCACCGGGCACCTCGTGCGACCGGACCGGCCGATCCTTTGCCGATTGACTGACGGTCAGTCAGAGAGGTGCTTCCGGTGGTGCTCCTGCGGCTGGGGAGAACCGCGGGACCAGGGTGCTGCGCCACACGGGTGACCGGCAAGCCGAACGGGCGGCGTGGCGGGATCCGAGGGGTGCCTGGCCAACCGCTGGTTCTTGCGGCCCCGCCGAGTACTCTGCGAAGTATGCGGATCTCTGTTTCCTCGGACATGGACGAGCCCGTCGCCCGCTCCCTCGTGGCCGCGCTGCGCGAGCGGGGACACGAGGTGCGCCCGCACGGCGCGCTGCGTCCCGGGGACGACCCCCAGTGGGCGGTGTGCTCTCAGGCCGCGGCCCGCGAGGTCGCCGACGGGACGGCCGACCAGGCCGTGGTGTGCTGCTGGACCGGCACGGGCGCCTCGATCGCCGCGAACAAGGTGCCGGGCGTCCGGGCCGCCCTGTGCACGGACGCCTACACGGCCGACGGGGCCCGCCGCTGGAACGACGCCAACGTGCTGGCGCTCAGTCTGCGGCTCACCTCCGAGCCGCTGCTGAAGGAGATTCTCGACGCGTGGTTCGCCGGCGAGCCCAGCGCGGACGCCGAGGACCGCCAGAACGTGGACCGCGTCCGGCTGCTCGACCACGGCGCCAACCGCCGGTAGGTCACGGTCACAGCCGCACGACGATCAGCGCGGTGTCGTCGGTGGCGCCGCCCGGCGGCAGCAGTTCCAGCAGGACGGTGTCGGCGAGGATCTCGGGATCCTGCTCCTGGTTCCGGTACAGCGCGTCGGCGAGACGGGCCAGGCCGGTGTCGATGTCCTCGCCCCGCCGCTCGACCAGACCGTCGGTGTAGAGCACGAGCGTGGCACCCGGCGTGAAGACCGTCTCCGCCTGGGGCCTGGGGATCGGGTCGGGGCGGGCGTCGAGCGGGATGTCCGTGGCCCCGTCGAGGAACTCGGCGCGGCCATCGGGGTGGACCAGCAGGGGCGGGAGATGGCCGGCGCTGCTGTAGGTGATGGTGTGCCGGTCGAAGTCGATGAAGGTCGTCACGGCGGTCGCCGACTCGGCGCCCTCGACCACGTGGGCGTAGCGCCCCAGTACGTCCAGGGCCTGGGCCGGGCCCTCGGCGACCCGGGAGGCCGCGCTGAGCGCGCTGCGCAGCTGGCCCATGACACCGGCGGCCTCCAGCCCGTGCCCGACCACGTCGCCCACGGACACGCCGACCCGGTGGCCACCGACCAGGTCGACCAGGTCGTACCAGTCTCCGCACACGTTGAGCGCGCCCACGGCCGGCCGGTACCGGACGGCGGCCCGGTGGTGGTGGCTGACCTGACGGCGGTCGGGCAGCATCGCCTCCTGGAGGACCATCGCCACCTCCCGCTCCCGGGAGTGCGCCTGCCGCAACCGCTCGTTGAGCTCTTGGAGCTCACGGGCGCGCGTGTACAGCTCGGCTTCCAGGACCCGGGACCGGCCGCTCCGGCCTCCCCCCGGGCGGCCCCGGGCCCGGATCAGCTCCGTGACCTCCTCGACCCGGTGCAGGATCAGCGTCACCTTGCCGTCGGGGCCGAGCAGCGGCGCGTTCACCGGACTCCAGTAGCGCTCCTGCCACTCCCCGGGCCGCTCGGGATCCTCGACGTCGTAGCGTTGGAGGGCCATGGCGTCACGCTCCCCGGTCGCCAGGACCCGGTACAGCGAGGCCTCCAGGTTGCGCATGCCCGTCGAGGCCGGGTCGTTGGGGTTGTCGGGGAAGACGTCGAACAGGTAGTGCCCGACGAGCTGCTCGCGGGAGCGGCCGGACGCCCGGACGAACTCCTCGTTGACGTCCGCGTACACCAGCTCGGGTGTCAGCAGCGCCACCATGCCGGGCAAGGCCTGGAACACCGCCGCGTAGTCGATCGCCGAATCCGTCATGGCCGCCGCCTCACCACTGCCGGGGTCAGACCAGTTTCCCACGGTATGGGGGAATTCGGCCTCGGCTTCACACCCCGAGCGCCGCCACGGGCAGCTCGGGGAGCTCCGTCAGGGACTGCTCCGCCCAGATGATCTTGCCGTCCTGGACGAACCGCGTACCCCACCGCTGGGTCAGCTGGGAGACCAGCAGCAGACCGCGCCCGCCCTCGTCCGTCGTACGCGGATGGCGCAGATGGGGAGCGGTGGCGCCGGTGTCGAAGACCTCGCAGACCAGGGCGCGCTCCCGGATCAGGCGGAGCCGGATGGGCCCGGGGGCGTGCCGGATGGCGTTGGTGACCAGCTCGCTCACCACCAGTTCCGTGGTGAACGCCAGCTCCTCCAGCCCCCAGCGGGCCAGCTGCCGGGTGGCCCTGCGGCGGGCGTCGGCGACGAGGGCCGGGTCGGGGTCCAGGTCCCAGGCCGCGACCTGCTCGGCGCCGAGACGTTTCGTCCGGGCCATCAGCAGCGCCACGTCGTCGTACGGGCGCGCCGGGACCAGGGCGTCGACGACGTGCCGGCAGTGCGCCTCCAGCGGGCCCGCCCCTTCCAGCGCCCCGCGCAGCCGTTCCCGGCCGGCGTCGACGGCCCAGGTCTCGGACCGGGCCAGCAGCCCGTCCGTGTGCAGGGCGAGGGTGCTGCCCTCCTCGAGGGACAGCTCGACCGCCTCGAAGGGCGGACCGCCCACGCCGAGCGGCGGCCCCTGCGGAAGATCGACGAAGCCGACCGAACCGTCGGGCAGGACCACGGCCGGCACCGGATGGCCCGCGGCGGCCATCGCGCACCCGCCGTCGACCGGGTCGTAGACGACGTACACACACCCGGATCCCACGCACTGCGTGCCCGCGGACCCCGCCGCGCCCGGCTCGGCGCCCTCTTCCCGGGCCGACCGCGCCACCAGGTCGTCGAGGTGCGCCAGGACCTCCTCGGGCGGCAGATCCTGAGCGGCCAGCGTCCGTACGGCCGTGCGCAACTGCCCCATGGCCGCGGCGGCGTCGATGCCGTGCCCGGGCACCTCGCCCACGACGAGCGCGACGCGTGCCCCCGACAGCGGGATGAGGTCGTACCAGTCGCCGCCCAGGCCGGTCAGCTCGTCGGCCGGCCGGTAGCACGCGGCCACCTCGACCGCGTCCAGCTCGGGCAGCCGGTGGGGCAGCAGACTGCGCTGGAGGACGAGCGCGGCGTCGCGCTCGCGCGTGTAGCGCCGGGCGTTGTCCACGCAGACGGCCGCGCGGGAGACGAGGTCCTCGGCCAGCCGCAGGTCCTCCTCGTCGAAGGGCTCCCGGCCGTGGCGCCGGAAGAAGGTGGTGATGCCCAGCGTGGTGCCGCGGGCCCGGACCGGCACGACCATCACGCTGTGCAGGCCCAGCTCCGAGAACGTGGGCCGCGGGCCGCCCGGGACGTCCGTGACCCACACCCGGTCCCGTGGATCGAGCCGCTCGGCGTGCCAGGTCCGTCCCGTGGCCAGACTGCGGACCGGGGGCGACCCGGCCGGGTACGTCGCGATCTCGCCGATCCCGACGACGGCCTGCGGGCCGCCCTCCTCGGTGGACCCGTGGCCCGTCCGGCGCAGCGCCACCGGATCGGTGTCCGCCAGCGGCCCGGGCGTCACCTCGGCGCCCCGCAGCACCGTCTCCAGCAGGTCCACGGTGACGAGGTCGGCCAGTCCCGGCACGGCCACGTCGGCCAGTTCCTGCGCGGTGCGTGTGAGGTCCAGGCTGCGGCCGATGGTCTCGTTGGCGCGGTCGAGGAGCGCCAGCCGCTGCCGGGCGCGGTGCCGCTCGGTCATGTCGACGACCGTGTAGTACACGCCCATCGGGCGGCCCCGGTCGTCCTCGAGCCGGGTGAACGACAGCATGTGCGCGGTCTCGCGCAGCGGCGCCGACACCACACGGCCCACGTGCTCGTACCCGACCACCGCCTCACCGGTCTCCAGCACGTGCCGCATCTGCGCCTCGACCGCCTGGGCGTCCAGGCCCGGCTGGACGTCCGCGAAGCGCAGGCCGAGCCGCCGGGCCGGCGGTCCGCCGCCGAACTGCTCCAGGGCGGCGTTCGACCACACGAACCGCAGGTCCGTGTCCACGATGGCGATACCGACCGGGGCGTCGGACACCATCCGTTCCAGCACCGTGCGGCTCATGTCCCAGCCGGGCGCGTCGGCGAGCTCCGACAGCAGCACCAGCCAGCGCGCGCCGCCGTGCGCCTCCTCGGCCGGGGTGATCCGGGCCGCGACCCTCACGGGCCGGCCGTCCCTGTGGCGGGCCGTCAGCAGCCCCGTCCAGCCGCCGTCCCTGCGGCACCGCTCGACCAGGTCCGGCACGCGCTGGGCGTCCTCGGCCGTCAGCAGGTCCGCCAGCTTCCTGCCGACCGCCTCGGCGGCCGGGTACGCCAGCAGCCGCCTGGCCTCGCCGGTCCAGCCCGTCACCACGCCCTGCGGATCGAGCAACAGGGGCACGGCGTCGGCCACGTCGAACCGCCGCCGACCGTACTCCTCGTGTGCGCCCACGGCCGACCTCTCTGTCGCTGAGAGTGGTCTACCACCTCTTGCCTCAATCTTCACCCTTCCGGCATGCGGGGGCGGCTTGTACGGGGCCGGTCGGGGTGGCTGGTGGGGCGCCCGGCCCGGCGGAGGCCGTCCCGCCGCCGGGCGGTCTCCGCCGTAACCTGCCGTCCTCTTACCGCAGCACCTTCTCCAGCGTTCCCAGCGCCCCTTCAAGCTCCTCGCCCGTGATCGTGAGCGGCGGGGCCAGGCGGATCGTGGAGCCGTGGGTGTCCTTGACCAGGATTCCCTCGCGCATGAGGCGTTCGCTGATCTCGCGGCCCGTGCCGAGCGCGGGATCGATGTCGACGCCCGCCCACAGGCCCCGCGAGCGGAAGCCGACGACGCCCTTGCCGACCAGTCCCGTCAGACCGTCCCGCAGCACCGCGCCCAGCTCGGTCGCGCGGCGCTGGAACTCGCCCGTCTCCAGCAGCTCGACCACCGCCGTGCCGACCGCGGCCGCCAGCGGGTTGCCGCCGAAGGTCGACCCGTGCTCCCCGGGCTGCAGCACCCCGAGCACCTCCCGCCGGGCGACCACCGCGGACACCGGCACGATGCCGCCGCCCAGCGCCTTGCCCAGCAGCACCACGTCCGGCACGACCGACTCGTGCTCGACCGCCAGCGTGCTGCCCGTACGGCCGAGCCCGGACTGGATCTCGTCCGCGATGAACAGGCAGCCCTTGCGGCGGGTGAGCTCCCGCACGCCGGCCAGATAGCCGTCGTCCGGGATGATCACGCCCGCCTCGCCCTGGATCGGCTCGATCAGCACCGCCGCCGTCGTCTCGTCGACCGCCGCCTCCAGCGCGGCCAGGTCGTTGTACGGCACGATCCGGAAGCCCGGCGTGAAGGGCCCGAAGCCCGCCCGGGCGGTCTCGTCCGTGGAGAAGCTGACGATCGTCGTCGTACGGCCGTGGAAGTTGTCCGCCGCGACCACGATCGTGGCCCGGTCGGCCGGGACGCCCTTGACGTCGTAGGCCCACTTGCGGGCCA
Source organism: Streptomyces sp. NPDC006235 (assembly GCF_040613735.1). NCBI lineage: Bacteria > Bacillati > Actinomycetota > Actinomycetes > Kitasatosporales > Streptomycetaceae > Streptomyces > Streptomyces sp. NPDC006235. The sequence continues at coordinate 200,910 of NZ_JBEXSR010000005.1, read as the reverse complement.
CCTTCACCCCGCTCTCCACCGCCTCCGCACCGGTGTTCATGGGCAGCACCATGTCCATCCCGGTCAGCGCCGCCAGCCGCTCCGCGAACTGCGCGAGCCGGTCGTTGTGGAAGGCCCGCGAGGTCAGGGTCAGCCGGTCGAGCTGGCGGTGGGCCGCCTCGATCAGCGCCGGGTGCCGGTGGCCGAAGTTGAGCGCCGAGTAGCCGGCCAGCATGTCGAGGTAGCGCCGCCCCTCCACGTCCTCCACCCAGGTGCCCTCGGCACGGGCGACGACCACGGGCAGCGGATGGTAATTGTGCGCGAGGACCGGCTCCTCCGCGCGGATGAGCTCCTGCGAGCCACGGGTCTCCAGCGAGCCACGGCTCTCCTGCGGGTCCTCGGTGCGGACGGGTGCGGTCATGAGCGGGTCTCCCGGATCTCCTGGGTGCAGCACTTGATGCCGCCACCGGCCTTCTGGAACTCGGACAGGTCGACGGGGACGGGGACGTAGCCACGGTCGGCGAGCCGGCCGGCCAGGGCCGTCGCCCCTGGTGAGATGAACACGTGCCGCCCGTCGGAGACGGAGTTGAGGCCGAACGCCATCGCGTCCGCGCGGGTGGCGAGCACCGCGTCCGGGTACAGCCGGGCCAGCACCTCGCGGCTGCCCGGCGAGAACGCCTCGGGGTAGTAGGCGATGGTGTCGTCGTCGAGGACGAACAGCGCCGTGTCGAGGTGGTAGAAGTACGGATCCACCAGCGTCAGGCTGATCACCGGCATCCCCAAGTACTCCTGCACCTCGCTGTGCGCCTCCCGGGTCGTACGGAAGCCCGTCCCGGCCAGGATCCAGCGGCCGGCGGGCACCAGGTCGCCCTCGCCCTCGCACACCGACTCGGGGTGGTAGACCTCGTAGCCCTCCGACTTGAACCACGCCTCGTAGGGCACGGACTCGGGGCGGCGCTCGGGCGCGTGGAAGAGGGAGCCGAAGACGCGGCCGTCGACGACGACCGCCGCGTTCGCGGCGAAGACCATGTCGGGCAGACCGGGAACGGGTTTCACAGTGTCCACGGTATGGCCGTGGGCACGATAGGTGTCGACCAGCGCCTGCCACTGGTCCAGGGCGCGGATGACGTCGACGGGTTCGTCGGGATGCATCCACGGGTTGATCGCGTACTGCACGGCGAAGTGTCTGGGTTCGCAGACGAGGTAGCGCCGCCGGCGCGGCACACGGGAGTCGGGCACAGAGGGGTCCCTCCGCTTCCTCACGGTGTGTGACTGGGGGTTGACACAACGGTAGGAACTGACGGAGGTGGCCGACAAGGAACAAAGGTTGCGCGTCCACGCAGGAACGCTGCGTCTTGAGGCCGGTCAGCGCACGTCTGCTGCGCCGCCCGGGACCGCCTCCGGCGCCGGCTGGCTGGCGCCCGCCTCCGGGCTCTCGGGGAGCAGATGGGACAGCACCATCACACTGATCGTCTTCCGGATGAACGGCTCCTGGCGGATCCGCTCCAGCACCTCCTCGAAGTGCTCCACGTCCCGCGCCCGCACGTGCAGCAGTGCGTCCGCACCGCCCGTCACGGTCATCGCCGCGGTGATCTCCGGGTGGTTGCGCACCACCTCCGCGAGCCGCCGCGGCGGGGCGGCGCCCTCGCAGTACACCTCGACGTAGGCCTCGGTCCGCCAGCCCAGCGCCGACGGCTTCACCGTGGCCGTGAACCCGGTGATCACGCCCGTGTCCCGCAGCCGGTCGACCCGGCGCTTGACCGCCGTGGCCGACAGTCCGATCGCCGTGCCGATCTCGGCGAAGGACGTCCGGGCGTTCGCCATCAGTGCGGTGATGATCTTCCGGTCGAGTTCGTCGAACGGCGTGGACCTGCTGTTCATGCGGGCACTGTATCCACCGGCGTCCCGGCCGGCGCCCGGCCCGGGCACCTCACCCTGGGGCAACGTCCACCGGCACATGTCCAGACGTACCGATCGCCCCTACACTCCGGGTTCATGCTGCGCGCCCTCGCTGTCGACGACGAACGCCCCTCGCTGGAGGAACTGCTCTACCTGCTGCACGCGGACCCCCGCATCGGCAGCGCGGAGGGCGCCGGCGACGCGACCGAGGCGCTGCGCCGCATCAACCGGGCCCTGGAGTCCGGTCCGGGCGGTCCCGAGGCGATCGACGTCGTCTTCCTCGACATCCAGATGCCCGGCCTCGACGGCCTCGACCTGGCCCGGCTGCTCACCGGGTTCGCCCGGCCGCCGCTCGTCGTGTTCGTCACCGCCCACGAGGACTTCGCCGTCCAGGCCTTCGACCTCGAGGCCGTCGACTATGTCCTCAAGCCCGTCCGCAAGGAACGGCTCGCCGAGGCCGTACGACGTGCCGCCGAGCTCCGAGGCGCCGCGCCCCGCATCCCCGTGAGCGAGCCGGACCCCGACCACATACCCGTCGAGCTGGGTGGCGTGACCCGCTTCGTGGCCGTCGACGACATCACCCACGTCGAGGCGCAGGGCGACTACGCCCGGCTCCACACCGACAAGGGCAGCCACCTGGTCCGCATCCCGCTGTCCACGCTGGAGGAGCGCTGGCGCTCCCGCGGCTTCGTCCGCATCCACCGCCGCCACCTCGTCGCCCTGCGCCACATCGGCGAGCTCCGCCTCGACGCGGGCACCGTCAGCGTCCTGGTCGGCTCCGAGGAGCTCCAGGTAAGCCGGCGCCACACGCGCGAACTGCGCGACCTGCTCATGAGGAGGACGTGACGGTGCCCCAGGACCACACCGAGCGCCGCGTCGTCGTCACCGGCCCGCCCCGCCAGAACCGCAGGGCCTCCGGCTACTACCGCCCGCGCACCGAGATCGACGAGCAGACCACCCTCGGCCACACCTATGTCCGGTCCCTGATGCGCACCCAACTGCGCGCCGCCCTCACCGTCTTCGCGATCCTGGGGCTGCTCATCGGCCCGCTCCCGCTGCTCTTCGCGGCGATGCCCGACACCCGCCGCCTGGAGTGGGCCGTCCTCGGCTTCGGCCTCTACGCCCCGCTGGTCCTGCTCGCCCGCTGGTACGTCCGCCGGGCCGAACGCAACGAGCGCGACTTCGTACGCCTCGTCGAAGACCGATGAAGTCCAACTACGTCGTCCCCGCCGTCGCCCTGGTCGTCGTCGCGACGGTTCTCGTCGGCGCCTTCGGTCTGCGCATCTCCCGCACCACCTCCGACTTCTACGTCGCCTCCCGCACCGTCGGTCCCCGCCTCAACGCCGCCGCCATCAGCGGTGAGTACCTCTCCGCCGCCTCCTTCCTGGGCATAGCGGGCCTCGTCCTGGTCCAAGGCCCCGACATGCTCTGGTACCCGGTCGGCTACACCGCCGGCTACCTGGTCCTGCTCCTCTTCGTCGCCGCCCCGTTGCGCCGCTCCGGCGCCTACACGCTCCCCGACTTCGCCGAGGCCCGCCTCGCCTCCCAGGCCGTGCGGCGGCTGGCCGGAGCCTTCGTCGTCGGCGTCGGCTGGCTGTATCTGCTGCCCCAGCTCCAGGGGGCCGGCCTGACCCTGACCGTGCTGACCGGGGCGCCCGACTGGGTCGGCGGAGTGATCGTCGCCGTCGTCGTGACCGCCACCGTTGCCGCCGGCGGCATGCGCAGCATCACCTTCGTCCAGGCCTTCCAGTACTGGCTGAAACTCACCGCCCTGCTCGTCCCCGCCCTGTTCCTGGTCCTGGCCTGGCAGAACGACGGAGCCCCCCGTCACGCCTTCGACGAACCGGCCACCTTCCGCGAGCAGCGCGTCGTCCGCGTCGGCGACAGCATCGACCTGAAACTGGACCGGCCGCTCACCGTCACGGTGACCGGCACCGTGGACGGCCGCACCCACACCGGCACCCGCCTCGAACTCCCCGCCGGCACCCACCGCGTCGAACGCGGCACCCGGCTCACCTTCGCCGAGGGAGCGGCCGTCCCAGAGGCGCAGCGCAGCGGCGGCGGCGACCTGTCGCCCGCACAGGCCGAGAGCCGCGAGGAACGCCCGCTGTACGCCACGTACGGGCTGATCCTCGCCACGTTCTTCGGCACCATGGGCCTGCCGCACGTCGTGGTCCGCTTCTACACCAGCCCGCACGGCGTCGCCGCCCGCCGCACCACCGTCGCGGTCCTCGGACTGATCGGCGCCTTCTACCTCCTGCCACCCGTCTACGGCGCACTCGGCCGCCTCTACGCCCCCGAACTGACCCTCACCGGCGACACGGACGCGGCCGTCCTGCTCCTGCCCGAGCGCATCATCGGGGGAGTGGGCGGCGATCTGCTGGGCGCGCTGGTGGCGGGAGGCGCCTTCGCCGCGTTCCTGTCCACGGCCTCCGGGCTCACCATGGCGGTCGCGGGCGTGCTCACCCAGGACGTCCTGCCCGCGCGGGGCGTACGGCACTTCCGGCTCGGGACCGTGCTCGCGATGGCCATGCCCCTCGCGGCGAGCGTCCTGGTCGGAGGGCTCCCGGTCGCCGACGCGGTGGGGCTCGCCTTCGCCGTGTCCGCGTCGTCGTTCTGTCCGCTGCTCGTCCTCGGCATCTGGTGGCGGCGGCTCACCCCGCCCGGCGCGGCCGCCGGCATGCTGGTCGGCGGCGGCTCGGCCCTGCTCGCCGTCGCCGCGACCATGGCGGGCTACCCGGGCGAGGGCGCGCTGCACGCCCTGCTCGCCTGGCCCGCGCTCTGGTCGGTGCCGCTGAGCTTCCTCACCATGATCTTGGTGTCCCTGGCCACCCCAGGCCGGGTCCCGCCGGGCACGGCGGCGGTCCTGGCCCGCTTCCACCTGCCCGAGGAACTGCGCACGGAGGTGACGGCATGAGCGGATTCCTGGCCGGTCTGTGCGTCGCCGTGCTCCCGGTGCTGGCCCTGGGCGTCTGGCTCGGCCGGCGCACGGCACGCCCCCAGAGCCTCGGCGGCCTGGGCACCCCCGTCGAACACGCCACCTTCGAGACTCTGCACACCGCCACCCTCGCCGCACCCCCGCTGCGGGCCGGGCTGACGGAGGAGACCGCCCGCAAGTCCGCCCGCAAACTGCGCTCCCTGCTCGGCACGGACGCCCTGTGCCTGACCGACCGCGAACAGGTCCTGGTCTGGGACGGCGACGGCGCCCACCACCGCACCGAGATCATGGAGCGGCTCGCCGGGCCTCTGGAGACCGGCCGCGGCGAGGCCTTCCAGCTGACCTGCGACCTCCTCGACTGCCCGGTGCGCTGGGCGGTCGTCGCCCCGCTCACCGTCGACGACCGGGTGCACGGCGCCCTCGTGGCCTGCGCGCCCCGCGAGTCCGCGGTCCTCGTCCGGGCGGCCGGCGAGGTGGCCCGCTGGGTGTCCGTACAGCTGGAGCTCGCGGACCTGGACCAGTCCCGCACCCGTCTCATCGAGGCCGAGATCAAGGCGCTGCGGGCCCAGATATCCCCGCACTTCATCTTCAACTCGCTCGCGGTGATCGCCTCGTTCGTCCGCACCGACCCCGAGCGCGCCCGCGAACTGCTCCTGGAATTCGCCGACTTCACCCGATACTCGTTCCGCCGACACGGCGACTTCACCACCCTCGCCGACGAACTCCACGCCATCGACCACTACCTGGCGCTCGTGCGGGCACGCTTCGGCGACCGCCTCTCCGTCACCCTCCAGATCGCCCCGGAGGTGCTGCCCGTCGCCCTGCCCTTCCTGTGCCTCCAGCCGCTCGTCGAGAACGCCGTCAAACACGGCCTGGAGGGCAAGGCCGACAAGTGCCACATCCAGATCACGGCTCAGGACGCGGGCGCCGAGGCCCTGGTCGTGATCGAGGACGACGGCGCGGGCATGGACCCCGGCCTGCTCCGCCGTATCCTCGCCCGCGAGGTCAGCCCCTCGGGCGGCATAGGGCTCTCCAACGTCGACGACCGGCTCCGCCAGGTCTACGGCGACGACCACGGCCTCGTCATCGAGACCGCGACGGGCGCGGGCATGAAGATCACCGTCCGGCTCCCGAAGTACCAGCCGGGCGTGCATTCGGCCGGACGGCTGATCCCGGAGTGAGCCTCAGGTGCTCTTCGAGGTGACCACCATCCCGAGGGTGATCAGGCCCAGGACGACCCAGCCGAACCACAGCCAGCCGTTGCTGCCGAGCGCCACCGTGTAGGCCGTCACCAGGACGAGACCGCCGACGGTGACGACTCCCATGGTCTTCGTCGCGTTCGAACCGTTCGTGGAACCGGGCATCGCAACACCCTCCTCATGGTTCTTTTCCCCCCATGGTGCCCCCGTTCTGCCTCCTGACGGTGCAGACGGCGACATGAGTACCGGATTTCCAGGGTCCGTCACTGGTCCACGAACCGGCTTCGTAGACGGACGGGTCGAAGCCGTAGTCGCGCGGTGCCACGTCCCGGGCGCACGCCGCGTCCGACGAGGTCCGCGCCTCGGCGAGCGTCATATCGGCGCCCAGTCGGGTGAACCCGAGGACCTGCTGGTCGTACCGCCCGCCGCACGGCACCAGCCGCGCCTCCCGGTTCGAACGGACGTCCAGGCAGTCACGCTTCTGCATGGTCGCGGTGTCGGCGAATGCCGTACCGAACCTACGCCGCTCCCCGAGCGGCCCGTACAGCGGCCCGTGCGCGCCGAGCACCAGGCAGGCGGTGCGCCGCCCCGCCGCCTCGAACCCGGCGCCGGTCGGCACGACGGCGTGGCCGCGGACATCGGCGAGCCGCTCGCGCAGCTCGCGGGTCCGCTCCTCGCACCGGGTCGGCCCCAGCGTCCGCGCCTCCTCCGCCGAGGCCGCCTCGACGAACGCCACCACCTGCCCGTCGGGCACCTCGTCCCGGCAGGTCGGGTCCAGGGAGAGCCGGGGCGTGCCGACGAACCGGGCCCCGCCCGGCCAGTCGGCGAGCACACAGTCCCCGTCCGCCAGCGGCTTCCCCAGCCCGACAGCCTCGCCGTACGGCGCCGCCCTCCCGCCGCCCGGTGCCCGGTCGGCCAGCGCGTACCAGACGCCGCCGAGCCCGAGGAGCAGCCCGAGCCCGCAGGCGGCGACGGCCCGGAGGGCGGGGGAGCGCCGGCGCCGCCGTGCGCCGGGTGGGGCGACGCCGGGCGCCGGGACGACGGGACCGACTCCGCCCGGCCCGGGTGAGGGCACGGGCGGGGTCTCCCACGGGGACGGCGAGCCGGGGTCCGTCCGGGTCCGCTCGTACACCTCCGCATGGGGCGTGACGAGCGCCGACAGCCCGGCCTCCGCCTCCCGGGCGGTCATCCGCAGCTCCGGATCCTTTGCGAGCAGCCCGCGCAGCACGGGCTCCAGAGCCCCTGCCCCTACCGGGGGCAGCGGATCCTCCATGACCACGGCGGTGAGAGCGGCCAGATGCGACTCCCGTTCGAAGGGGCCGCGGCCCTCGACACCGAAGTACAGCGTGCAGCCCAGTGAGAACAGGTCGGCGGCCGGTGTCGGCGTACCGCCCGACGCCCGCTCCGGCGCCAGGTACCCCGCCGTGCCGACCAGCACGGACGCCATCGTGTACCGCGTCTCACCGGCGTCCGGCTGCACGGAGATGCCGTAGTCGGTGAGCAGCACCCGCCCGTACGGCGAGCCCGCGCGGTCCGGCGCGAGCAGGATGTTGGCCGGCTTCACGTCCCGGTGCATCACGCCCCGCTCGTGCCCCGCGGTCAGCGCGTCCAGTACGGCGAGACCGACGCGGGCGCAGTCGGCCGGGGCGAGCGGCCCGCGCCGGGTCACCAGCTCCCGCAGGTCCACGGCGCCCGTCACGTACTCCATGACGATCCACGGCAGCCCCTCGTGCTCCAGCACGTCGTGCACCGTGACGACGTGCGGGTGTCCGCGCAGCCCGGCCGCGTGCCGGGCCTCCGCCCGGGCCCGCGCGACCCGCGCCTCCCGCTCGTTTCCGGCCTCGGCCGGGTCGCGGAACACGATCTCCTTCAGCGCGACCTCGCAGACGAGTCTCTGGTCATGGGCGAGCCAGACGTGCCCCATGCCGCCGCTGCCGAGCCGGCGCAGCAGCAGATAACGGCCGGCGATGACCCGGCCCACTCCCGACGTCGGTGATCCTGAGGACATCCGGTGACTCCAGGGTTCTCCAGGGTTCGGCGGCGGTGCGGCGCTAGACGGTGGTGCTCGGGGCGGGTGGGGTGGACGCCGGAGCGCTGGACGCGGGCGGACTGCTCACCGGCGGCGGTGCGCTGCTCGAGACCGGTCCACCGGTGGGGGGCGAGCTGGTGACCTGCCGGGGAGGGGAGCTGGTGACCGGTGGTGGTGAGCTGGTCGCCGGGGGCGGCGCACTGCTCCGGGGCGCGGCGCTCGACGCGGGCGGTGGCACGGAGCTGGGCGGCGCCTTCGAGGGGGACGGACGGGACGGCGTCGGCCCGCTGGTCGTCGTGGGCCCGGTGCTCGTCGGAGGCCTGGAGCCGGCAGGGGGAGCGGACGACGTCGAGGGTGAAGGCGTCGCAGTGCCCGCCGTACCCGCCGTGCTCGGCTTACGCCCCTCCGTCCCCGACTCCGCCGCCACGGTCAGCGTCACCTGTGCCCCGAACCGCAGCTCGACCCCCGCGCCGGGGTCGGACGCGACCACGCGGGCATGCTCCGCGGGCGGCTCCGCACCCCTGAACGCGACCGCAAGCCCCGCATCGGCGAGCCGCCGGCGGGCCTCCCCGAGTGTGGTCCCGGCGACGCGCGGCACGGCCCGCCGCTCCGTCGCGTCGAAGCCGGCGTCGGCCTCACCGATCGTGCCGACGGGCCGCTCGATGCCCCGGCCGGGGTCCTGGACGTCGACGAGGGCGATGCGCTCCAGCTTCCGGGGAGCGGGCCGTACGACCACCACCTCGGCACGGTCGTACCCCTGCCACTTCTCGTTGCCGTCCCCGAACGTGACGGTTATCCGGCTCGTGTCGCCCTCGAAAGGTCGCAGCGGATTCCCGCACGAACATTTGACCGATGGAAGTCCGTGCTGGTCCACGAGAAGCGCGATTCCCGCCTGGAGCAGGGCGCGGAAGGGAACAGCCTTTCCCTTTTTGTAGTCGTGGTTCAGGGCGAGGGTGTCGTGACGCAGGAGAACCGGTGTGAGCCGGTCCAGATATCCCGGAATCTCGTTCTTGCGAAGGTCGAGGGCGGCCGCCCACACCCGTGCCCTGCGATCGTTGCGCGGTGCGGTGAGGAACCGCTTCAGCCGCTCGACATCACAGATCCCCGGTTGCTTCGTCCCGCCGTACAGCCCCGGCGTGTCCCCCTGCTGGAGGCCACCCGGCACGGCCCGCGACCGCACCCGGGCATCCCGGCCGAGCCCGCTGTCCTCGGCGAAGAAAGGCGCCAGGGACGGAACTCCCGCGGCCACGGCCTTCACCTCGGACAAAGACCCGCCCGAATCACACCCCCCGAGAGCCAGCAGAAAAGCGACCAGGACAGCGATCCTCCGCATCACCGCTCCCCCCTGCGGTTCCCCGACGCGTTTCATGCTACTGAAGGAAAATGCGCTTCAGTCGCGTTGTGGAGAAAGAGCAGAACGAGGAGGAACGGGCGATCCGGGGCGTGGGAAAAGTCAGTTCCCGCGTGCGTGCAGCGAGCTCAAATAGGCGTTGTACGCCTCGAGTTCCTTGTTCCCGTCGCGGTCGGCGGCCCGGTCCTCGCGCTTGGCCTGGCGCTGGTCCGAGGCGTACCACTGGAACAGCAGCGCGACCAGCACCAGCACGGACGGGATCTCGCTGAACGCCCAGGCGATGCCGCCCGCCGCGTTCTGGTCGGAGAGCGCCTCGATGCCGAGCGAGGCGGGCGGGTTCTTGAACGTCTCGACCATCGGCTGGGACGCCATCATCAGCGCGATCCCGAAGAACGCGTGGAACGGCATGCCCGCGAACAGCTCCAGCATCCGCATCAGATAGCCCGGCCGGTGCGGGCCCGGGTCCACGCCCATGATCGGCCAGAAGAACACCAGGCCCACGGCGAGGAAGTGCACCATCATGACGATGTGCCCCGTCGTGGAGCCCATCAGGAAGTCGAACAGCGGTGTGAAGTACAGCCCGTACAGGCTGGCGATGAACAGGGGGATCGTGAACGCCGGGTGGGTGACGATCCGCATGTAGTGGCTGTGCAGGAACATCAGCAGCAGCTCACGAAGCCCCTTGCGGCCCCGCCCCGCCGTCGGCAGCGCCCGCAGCGCCAGTGTGATCGGCGCCCCGAGCAGGATCAGGATCGGCGACACCATGCTGATCACCATGTGCTGCACCATGTGCACGCTGAACATGACCATGCCGTAGTCGTTCAGCCGGGTGCACATCATGAGCACGATGGTCAGCACGCCGATGACGAAGGCGAAGGTCCGCCCCACCGGCCACTTGTCCCCGCGCCGCACCAGCCGCACGACACCCCACCCGTACAGCGCCAGCCCGGCCAGGCAGGCGACGAGGAAGAACGGGTCGGCCGACCACTCCAGCCCTCGTCCCAGCGTGAACGGCGGCAGATCCATGGTCATGCCGTGCCCGCTGTGATCCATACCGCCGGCTCCTGTTTCGTGGGGGTGTGCAGCAAGTTGTCCGCCCCAAGAGTAGAACCGCCCCCGGTCGCCATGGCGACCGGGGGCGGAACGAGGTCCTCAGGGGCGCTGGGCGGTACCGTATGCGACTCTGCCGCGTGGGCGCGAGCAACCCACTCACAAGCCGCAGCCGGCCGGTTACAGGAACCTCAGAGAACGCACTCCGCCTCCGCGTACCGATCCTCCGGCACGGTCTTCAGCGTCTCCACGGCCTCGGCCAGCGACACCATCACGATGTCGGTGCCCCGCAGTGCGGTCATCTGCCCGAACTCGCCCCGGTGCACGGCCTCCACCGCGTGCCACCCGAACCGCGTGGCCAGCACCCGGTCGTACGCCGTGGGCGTCCCACCGCGCTGCACGTGCCCGAGGATCACCGGCCGGGCTTCCTTCCCCAGCCGCCCCTCCAGCTCGACGGACAGCTGACGGGCGATCCCGGCGAAGCGCTCGTGCCCGTAGATGTCCTTGCCCCCCTCGTCGAACTCCATGGTCCCGGCCCGGGGCTTGGCCCCCTCCGCCGCCACCACGATCGCGAAGCGCTTGCCCGCCTCGAACCGCTCGCCGACCCGCCGGGTCAGTTCCTCTATGTCGAAGGGGCGCTCGGGTACGACGATGGCGTGCGCGCCGGCCGCCATGCCGGAGTGCAGCGCGATCCAGCCGGTGTGCCGGCCCATGACCTCGACCACCAGAACCCGCTGGTGCGACTCGGCGGTGGTCTTCAGCCGGTCCAGAGCCTCGGTCGCCACCCCGACGGCCGTGTCGAAGCCGAACGTGACGTCCGTGACCGCGATGTCGTTGTCGATGGTCTTCGGCACACCCACGACGGGCAGACCGCTGTCCGACATCAGCCGCGCGGCCTTGAGCGTGCCTTCGCCGCCGATGGGGATGATCGCGTCGAGGCCGAGTTCCTCGACATGGCCCTTGGCCCGCTCCACACCGTCCCGCAGATGGGAGGGCTGGACCCGGGAGGACCCCAGAATCGTGCCGCCGCGGGCGAGGATGCCACCCACCGCGTCGAGGTCGAGCTTGAGGTAGTCGCACTCCAGAAGGCCCTTCCAGCCGTCCCGGAAGCCGATGACCTCGTCGCCGTGGTCGACGACGGCGCGGTGCACGACGGACCGGATGACGGCGTTCAGGCCGGGGCAGTCGCCGCCGGACGTGAGGACACCAATGCGCATAGCCCGAAAACCTTATCGACGTGGGCCGGGACCGGACCACGTTGTCCGGCTCGAATCCCCGCCACCCTAGCGGCATCGAGGGGCCGGACCGAAGCACGCGTCCGCCTGCTGGACGACCCCGCTCACCTGTGCGGATGGGCCGTCAGACGGGCTGTTGACCAGCAGGTTGACGCGTGCTGTACGCACGCTGTCGGTCTAGGCGGGCTGCTGGGCAGCCGCGATGCGCTCGTTGCGCAGTGCCTCGTACCAGCGGTCGTCGGTCGGCGGCAGCGCGTTGACGTCGAGGGCCAGCTTCAGCAGCAGGTCCGCGATCAGCGGGTTGCGTGCCAGCACCGGGCCGTGCATGTACGTGCCGAATACGGTGTCGTTGAACGCGCCCTCCGTGCCGTCGCCCGTGCCGTTGCCGTTGCCGAAGCGGACCCGGGCGAGCGGGCGGGCGGTGGGGCCGAGGTGGGTGACGCCCTGGTGGTTCTCGAAGCCGGTCAGCGGGGGCAGGCCGAGGCGCGGGTCGATGTCGCCCAGCACGTCGCCGACGCACCGCTCGCCCTCGCCGCGTACGGACACCACGTCCAGCAGGCCCAGGCCGGGTTCGCGCTGCCCGAGGTCGTTGATGAACTCGTGGCCGAGGATCTGGTAGCCGGCGCACACGGAGAACACGATGGCGCCGTTCTCCACGGCCCGGGTCAGTCCGCCGTCCCGGCGCAGCCGCTCGGCCGCGAGCCGCTGGGGACGGTCCTCGCCGCCGCCGATCAGGTAGATGTCGCCGGAGGTCGGGATCGCCTGGTCGCTGCGCACGTCCAGCCGCGCCACGTCCAGGCCGCGCTGCTGGGCCCGGCGCTGCACGACGAGGACGTTGCCCTGGTCGCCGTAGGTGCTGAGCAGGTCGGGATAGATCCAGACGATGCGCAGTTGGTTGTCGCTCACAAAAGTCCCCTGACGTCTCGTGCTCAGTTGCCGACCCGGCGGCGCAGGTCCTGGAACGCCGTGTAGTTCGCGATGACCTCGATCCGTCCCGGCGGGCACGCCGCCACGGCCTGGTCGAGGTTCTCGTACACCTGGAAGTGCTGGTCGGCGACTTCCAGGCGCACCGCGAGGTCCAGCCGCCGGTCGCCGACGACGCAGATCGGGTGGCCGGTCAGGCGCGTGTAGTCGACGTCCCACAGCCAGGAGGTGTCGGTGCCGTCGGCGGAGCGCGCGTTCACGGACAGGATGACCGGGGCGGGCGGCGGGTCGATCAGGGAGAACGTCTCCAGCCAGCCGGCCGGGTTCTTCGCGAGGAGGAGCCTGAGGTCACGGCCCTGGAACTGGACGACGTCGTACCGGCCGGCCACCGCCTGCACCTGGTACATGCGCTCCAGCGCGACCTGCGGCGGCACGCCGAACACGGCGGCGACGGCGGCCGAGGAGGCGGCGTTGGCCTTGTTGGCGCGGCCGGGCAGCTGGAGGTGGATCGGCCACGCGGAGCCGTGCGGGTCCAGGACGTGGTCGCCGGAGAGCGCCCAGCTCGGCGTCGGACGGCGGAAGCCGCACTCACCGCAGTACCAGTCGTCGCCCGGGCGCTGCATCACGCCACCGCACGACGGGCAGGACCAGGCGTCGTCCTTCCACATCTGCCCGGCGGCGACCCAGATCACATTGGGGGAGGAGGACGCCGCCCACACCACCAGCGGGTCGTCGCAGTTGGCCACCACCACGGCCTTGGATCCGGCGAGCCCCTCCCGCCAGTTCTCGGCGAGCATGCGGGTCTCGGCGGCGCGGTCGAGCTGGTCGCGGGAGAGGTTGAGCAGGGCGATGCACTTCGGCGCTGTGTCCCGGGCGACGCCGGCGAGGTACTTCTCGTCGACCTCGATCACGCCGTACCGGGCGTCCGAGCTGCCCGCGAGCGCCGAGGTGATGCCGGCCGGCATGTTGGCGCCGAGCGCGTTGGAGACGACCGGTCCCGCCGCGCGCAGGGCCTCGGCGATGAGCCGGGTGGTCGTGGTCTTGCCGTTCGTCGCCGAGACCAGGATCACGTCCAGGTTCTGCGCGAGCCGGGCGAGGAGGTCGGGGTCGAGCTTGAGCGCCACCCGGCCGCCGATCACCGAACCGCTGCCGCGTCCCGCGGCGCGGGATGCCGCCGCGACCGCCTTGCCCGCGGTCACGGCCAGCTTGGCCCGCGGCGAGAGCGGGTCCGAGTTGCCTGCCATCAGTTCTCGATCCTCCTTGCGTACGCGCCGCGCTTTGAAGCCTGACGGCCACGTGGTGTGGACCTCAGCCTATCGAGATCCATTAGCACTCCCGAACCGAGGCACTGTGGTGAACTCGTGTGGGAGGCGCGGAGTGACAGGGACCTTACTCTTGCCGCCATGCGAAAGAGCCCCATCCCCGGCGCCCACGGCCACGTGAGACGCCTCACCCTGCACGGAGACCCGCTCCTGCACACACGCTGTGCGGAGGTCACCGAGTTCGGCCCCGAACTGGCCCGCCTCGTGGAGGACTTGTTCGCAACCATGTACGCGGCCCAGGGCGTCGGCCTCGCCGCCAACCAGATCGGCGAGCCGCTGCGGGTCTTCGTCTACGACTGCCCCGACGACGAGGACGTCCGGCACCTGGGCCATGTCGTCAACCCGCGCCTGGTCGAGGCGGACGGAGTGGTGATCCGGGGACCGGAGGGCTGCCTGTCCCTACCGGGCCTGGAAGCGGCCACGGAACGTTACGACCACACGGTGATCGAGGGCTTCACGATGACCGGCGCCCCGATCACGGTCCACGGCACGGGCTTCTTCGCCCGCTGCCTGCAACACGAGTACGACCACTTGGAGGGCCGCATCTACGCGGACCACCTCAGCGGCTGGCGCCACCGCAAACTGATGCGCAAGGTGGCCCGGGCTTCATGGCGCCGAGTGGGTGAGTAACCCAGGGGCGCGGGGAACTGCGCGACCAGCCCCCACCGGCCCGCACGCAACGGACGACGGTCAGAACCCCGGACCCCCCACCCGATCCCCCGCAGCCGCAAGCCGCCCCCACAGCAGATCAGCCAGACTCCGCACCAACTGGGCACGAGAACAAGGCCGTTCCCCCAACCACCAGTCCCCGGCGGCATGCATCATGCCGACAATCCCGTGTCCCCACACCCGCGCCAGCTGCTGCCCGCCCGGCCCGAGATCCAGCCGCTCCTCGATGACCTGGGCGAGTTCCTCCCCCATCCGCCGCAGCAACGGCGCACTGTGCTTGCCGACATCGAACCCCGGATCCCCCGGCTGGCCCCCCTCCGCCGGATGCATCAGGAACCGGTACACCTGAGGCCGCGCCTCGATCGCCGCGAGGTACGTGTCCAGCGTCGCCTCGACCCGCTCCCGCCTCTCCGCCGGCGCGTCCAGCGCCGCCCGCAGCGAATCCAGCAGGGCGTCGGTGTGCCGTTTGGCAAGGGCCGCGTAAAGTCCGCCCTTGTCACCGAAGTGCCGGTACAGAATCGGCTTGGTGATACCCGCTTCCGCGGCGATCGCGTTCATCGAGGCCTGCGGGCCGTCGCGCAGCACCACTCGGTCGGCGGCTTCCAGCAGCTCACGCCGACGGCGGTCGGCGGACCGTTGCTGATCGGTCCGCTGCGTGGTGTCCATGTGCTCTCCCCACCCGTGCTGTTTCGATGACGCCTGCGCAAACTAACACTCAACGATGCCCCGGACATCGAAAGGGTGCCGACCGGTCGGTAGGAGTTGACGTGGACTACCCACCGGTAACAGACTGGTGTTACCGCAAGTAACATGCATGTGTGCCGCTGGAGGGGACGACATGGCCGAGTTCACCATGGAGCTCAACGACGAACAGAAGGAGGTCCGGGACTGGCTGCACGGCTTCGCGGCCGATGTGATCCGCCCCGCGGCCGCTGAATGGGACGAGCGTGAGGAGACTCCCTGGCCGGTCATCCAGGAGGCCGCCAAGGTCGGCATCTACTCCCTGGACTTCTACGCCCAGCAGTACTTCGACCCCACCGGCCTTGGTATCCCCATGGCGATGGAGGAGCTGTTCTGGGGCGACGCGGGCATAGCCCTGTCCATCGTCGGCACGGGTCTGGCCGCCGTCGGCGTCCTCGCCAACGGCACCGAGGAGCAGATCGGCACCTGGATCCCGCAGATGTACGGCGACGCCAACGATGTCAAGGTCGCCGCCTTCTGCTCCTCCGAGCCCGACGCCGGCTCCGACGTGGCCTCCATGCGCACCCGGGCCGTGTACGACGAGGCCAAGGACGAGTGGGTGCTCAACGGCACCAAGACCTGGGCGACCAACGGCGGCATCGCCAACGTCCATGTCGTGGTCGCGGTCGTCGACGCCGAGCTCGGCTCCAAGGGACACGCCTCCTTCATCATCCCGCCGGGCACCGAGGGCCTGTCCCAGGGGCAGAAGTTCAAGAAGCACGGCATCCGCGCCTCGCACACCGCCGAGGTCATCCTGGACAACGTGCGCGTCCCCGGCTCCTGCCTGCTCGGCGGCAAGGAGAAGCTGGACGAGCGGCTCGCCCGGGCGCGGGAGAAGGCCAAGCAGGGCGGGGAGCGCGTGAAGAACGCGGCGATGGCCACGTTCGAGGCGTCCCGCCCGGCGGTCGGCGCCATGGCGGTCGGCACCGCCCGGGCCGCGTACGAGGTCGCCCTCGACTACGCCAGGACCCGGGAGCAGTTCGGGCGGCCGATCATCGACAACCAGGGCGTGGCCTTCCAGCTCGCGGACATGCGCACGTCCATCGACGCGGCCCGGCTCCTCGTCTGGCGCGCCTCCTGGATGGCCGTCAACGGCAAGCCGTTCACGGCGGCCGAGGGTTCGATGTCCAAGCTGTTCGCGAGCGAGACGGCCAAGAAGGTCACGGCCCAGGCGGTCCAGATCCTCGGCGGCAACGGCTACACGCGGGAGTACCCGGTGGAGCGGATGCACCGGGACGCCGCGATCTACACGATCTTCGAAGGCACCAGCGAGATCCAGCGCCTGGTGATCGCGCGGACGCTGTCGGGCATGACGATCCGGTAACCGGTCCGGTAGCCCGGACCGGGCTACCGGACCGGGATCACCGGTGCCGGAGCGGGGTCAGTTGCTCGATGTCGTACCTCGCCCGCAGCTCCTCGATCGCCGCGTGGTCCGGCGGGCCGCCGTGACCGAGGATCTCCAGCAGTTCCTCGAAGTAGCGCTCGTGATCCGGCGGAGGGCTCGCCTGGAAGAACATCTTCGCGGGCTCGTCCGTCGGGTTGGTGAACGCGTGCGGGCACCCCGGGGGTACGACGATCACCGTTCCCGGAGTCGCCCGCACCACCCGGTTGCCCGAAGCCGACTCCCACGGCCGCCAGTTGTCGGGGGTGCGGACCCGCGGTTCGAACGCGAGGACGTCCAGCTCGCCTTCGAGCACGTAGAACAACTCCTCGCTGCGCGTGTGCACATGGGCGCCGACGTCGAATCCCGGGTGCACGACCACCTCGAAGGTGGAGGCCATGCGGGAGTGCGAGCCGGTCACCTTGAAGGTCACGTGCTGGGCGGGAGCCGCCACGACCCGGCCCTGGCCCGGCGGTACGAGCAGTCCTTCCGTCGCCGTCATCGCCGGCTCACCACGTCACGGGCAGGGCCTCGGGACCGCGGATCAGCGCGCCCTTCTTGAACGGCACCTCCTCGGCGGGGACCGCGAGCCGCAGTCCGGGCACGCCGTCGAGGAGCGCGTCGATCAGCAGCTCCGACTCCAGCCTGGCCAGCATGCCGCCGGGGCAGTAGTGCGGGCCGAAGCCGAAGGACACGTGCGGGTTCCGGTTCCGGCCGAAGTCGATCGTCTCCGGGTCGGGGAACACGTCCGGGTCGCGGTTCGCGGCCAGGTACGACACGTAGATCGCGTCCCCCGCCAGGATCCGGACGCCGCTGATCTCCGCGTCCTCCAGGGCGATCCGCGACGCACCGACCGCGTGCGGTGGGGGATCCAGCGCAGCAGTTCGTCGATGGCGCGCGGGCGGATCTCCGGCTCGCTGGCCGCTGTTGTTGGTGACCGCCTCGCCGCCGATCTGGAGGAGCACCGCGAGGCCCACCGCCTCCCACAGCGTGATCTCGCCGAGGCCCACGGCGGCGCCGAGCAGGGACGTGACGTCCTCGCCCGTGCTGCCCTCGCGCAGCCCGATCAGGTCGGAGAAGTAGGCGCCCATCTCCTGCTTCGCCTTCTCGCTGACCTCGGCGCCGTGCGACGACGACACCCGCGCCACGGGCCGGGATGAAGTGCGGGGCCCGCCGGGTGACCTGCCGGTCCATGACGGCCTCGCGGCTGAAGCGCGGGTCGTTGGTCACCATGCGCACGTCGTCGTAGCGGGTGACCATCCAGGCCCAGCCCTTCCCGTTGGGCAGCTTGATCCGGGTGACCGGGCCCTCGTCCATCAGCTCGCGCAGGACCGGGTCGAAGTCCGCACCGGACAGGTCGAGCGCGGGCCACTCCCGGACCGGGGGCGGCGTTTCGGTGATCGTCTCTTCGCTCATCTCACTTCGCCTCGTCCGCGCTCCGCGTGGGGCAGCTATTGCGCGACGATCGCCACCGCGCTGCGGGAGCGGTACGGCTTCACCGAAGAGGCCTGCGCGTTCTTCGACTTCTTCGCGGAACCGTCGTCGGAGCTGGACGAGCTGGCGACGGCGGCGGTGCAGGCGGCTCTGAACGCCGGGCGCCTCGACGAGACACGAGCACACGCATACGGCCGCCTACTGCAGGTATACGAGGCGAACTTCTGGTCGACGCTGGGGCAGCTCACTTAGGGGCGCGGGGCTGTGTCGACTTGCGGCTCCGCCGCGTGGGCGCGACCAGCCACAACGCACCCGCAGCCGCCGCCGCTACGTCGCACCCCCACTGCTGTGCGCAATACAAGCCACATCAATACGGTCGGCCAACTTCGCCAGCTCGATCGTCAACGCGGCGACCGTGTCCTCGTCGAGCCCCGACTCCCCGGCCTCGACAAGCCGCACCCACCGACCACCCACCGTCCGCAACAGCTTGCTGACATCGGCCGCAGCCACCTGCAAGGTCCCGCGGTCGTCGACGATCAGAGGCAGAGTCACTTCGCGGTTCACAGACGGGATCGTAGCCCCGCAACACTCACGCACCGTGCCAAACGGTCGTGATGTTGCAGAACTCCCGGATTCCGTGCCCGGACAGCTCACGCCCGTACCCGGACCGCTTCACTCCACCGAACGGGAACGCCGGGTGGGAGGCCGTCATGCCGTTGACGTACACACCGCCCGCCTCCAGGTCCCGCACGAACCGGTCCACCTCGGCTTCGTCCCGCGTCCACACGTTCGAACTCAGTCCGAACGGCGAGTCGTTCGCGATCAGCACGGCCTCGTCCAGGTCGGCCGCCCGGTACAACGTCGCGACCGGACCGAACGCCTCCTCGCGGTGGATGCGCATCTCCCGGTCGATGCCGGCGAGGATGGTCGGCGCGTAGTACCAGCCCGGCCCGTCCGGTCGTTCGCCACCGCACAGAACCTCCGCACCGCCGCGCACCGCGTCGTCGACCAGCTCCTCAAGATCGCGCAGACCCTGCTCGCTGGAGAGCGGCCCGACCTCGGTGTCCTCGGCCATCGGGTCGCCGACCTTCAGTGCCTTCATGCCCTCGGCGAAACGCTCCGCGAAGGCGTCGTAGACGTCCGTGTGCACGATGAACCGCTTCGCGGCGATGCAGGACTGCCCGGTGTTCTGCACGCGCGCGGTCACCGCGACCTTCGCGGCCCGGTCGATGTCGGCGGAGGGCATGACGACGAACGGGTCGCTGCCGCCCAGCTCCAGCACCGTCTTCTTGATCATCTCCGAGGCGGTGGAGGCGACCGCGCGGCCCGCGGGCTCGCTGCCGGTGAGGGTGGCCGCCTTGACCCGCTCGTCGCGCAGGATGTCGTCGACCGCGGCGGAGCCGATCAGCAGCGTCTGGAAGCAGCCCTCCGTGAAGCCCGCGCGGTGGAACAGGTCCTCCAGGTAGAGGGCGGTCTGGGGGACGTTCGAGGCGTGCTTGAGCAGGCCCACGTTCCCCGCCATCAGGGCGGGCGCGGCGAAGCGGACCACCTGCCACAGCGGGAAGTTCCACGGCATGATCGCCAGCACCGGTCCCAGCGGCCGGTAGCGCACCCGCACGCGCGAGGCGCCCGAGTCCTTCACGTCGGTGTCGGAGGGCTCCTCGTCGGCGAGCAGCTCCTCGGCGTGGTCGGCGTACCAGCGCATCGCCTTGGCGCACTTCGCCGCCTCGGCCCGGGCCTGCTGGATCGGCTTGCCCATCTCGGTGGTCATCACCCGGGCGATGTCCTGCTGGTCCTCTTCGAGGAGGTCGGCGGCCTTCCTCATCAGCCGGGCGCGCTCGTCGAACGTCGTCGTCCGGTACGTGCGGAACGTGGCCTCCGCGAGCTGGAGCCGGCGCTCGATCTCCTCCTCGCCCATGGCCTCGTACGTCTTGAGCGTCTCGCCGTTCGCCGGGTTCACCGTTGCGATGGGCATGGCTGACCTCCCTCGGAGCGGGCTTAGTCCGACCTTCCCGCGCGGCGGAGCGGACCGCAACGCGGGAGCGTCTCCTCAGGGCGAGTGCTCCGCCAGGCGGTCGAGAAACGCCGCCTGCGCCTTGACGATCACCTCGCGGGCCCGGTCGAGCCCGAACCACGCCACCCGGTCCAGCTCGGGGAACTCCTGGAGCTGTCCCGACCTCGGCGGCCACTCCATCCGGAACGTGCCGGGCGCGATCGTCGCCGGGTCGAGGTCCGCCTCGATCGCCCAGGCCGTGACGATCTTGCCGTTCGTCTGCCGGACCTCGCCCAGGGCGAGGGCCTCCCCGTCGGGTGGAGGCAGCCCCAGTTCCTCCTCGAACTCGCGCCGGGCCGCCGCCCAGGCGGACTCGTCGGGCTCGTACTCGCCCTTGGGGATGCTCCACGCGCCGGCGTCGCGCCGGGCGAAGAACGGGCCGCCCATGTGGCCGAGCAGCACTACGAGGCCGTCGTCGGTGTGGTGGAAGAGCAGCAGGCCGGCACTGCGCTTCACGGGCTCACCTCCGGGTGCGCGGCCAGCAGCGTCTCCACCGTGTCGGCGTCCTCGGGGCGCTTGTCCTCCCGGTAGCGCACGACGCGGGCGAAGCGCAGGGTGACGCCGGCCGGGTAGCGGGTGGAGCGCTGCAGGCCGTCGTAGGCGATCTCGACGACGAGTTCCGGGCGAACGGTCACGACGTGGCCGTTGTCGTCGACGGCGAGCTGCTGGAGCCGTTCGGTCTGCCAGGTCAGCATCGCGTCGGTCATGCCCTTGAAGGTCTTGCCGAGCATGGCCAGGCCGCCGTCGGCGGTGCGGGCGCCCAGGTGCAGGTTGGAGAGCTTGCCGGTGCGGCGGCCGTGGCCCCACTCGGCGGCCAGGACGACCAGGTCGAGGGTGTGGACGGGCTTGACCTTGAGCCAGGAGGCGCCGCGCCGGCCCGCGCTGTAGGGGGCGTCGAGCGCCTTGGCGACGACGCCCTCGTGGCCGCGCTTGAGGGTCTCGGCGAGGAACTCCTTCGCTGTGGCCAAATCGTCCGGGCCGGACACCGTCGTGCGGCGCACCCGCATCGGCTCGGGGACCAGCCGGGCCAGCTCGGCGTGCCGCTCGGCCAACGGCAGGTCGAGCAGGTCGTTGCCGTCCACGGACAGCGCGTCGAAGAAGACGGGGGAGACCGGCACCGCGCGGGCCGCCGTCGCCACGTCCGTGCGCGAGCCGACGCGGCCGGCCGTCTCCTGGAACGATCGGGGGCGGCCCTCCGCGTCGAAGGAGATCACCTCGCCGTCGAGGATGAACCGCTCGCCCCGCAACTCCAGCGCGGCGGCCGTCACTTCCGGCAGGCGGTCGGTGATGTCGTCGAGGGTGCGGGTGTAGAGCCGTACCGTGTCGCCGTCCCGGTGCACCTGGACGCGGATGCCGTCCAGCTTCTCCTCGACCGCGCAGGCGCCGAGCTTGTCCACCGCCTCGGCGACCGAGGACGCGCTGTGCGCGAGCATCGGCCAGACCGGGCGGCCGACGGTGAGGCGGAAGCGGTCCAGGGCGGCGGGGCCGTCCGCAAGCAGCGCCTCGGCCACCGTCTGGAGGGAGCCGGCGAGCATGACGGCCCGCCGTACGTCCGCTGGGGGCGCCCCGGTCGCCTGGGCCAGTCCCTCGACCGCGACCGCGTCCAGCGCGCCCTGCCGCACCTCGCCGGTGAGCAGCCCGACCAGGAACCGCTGCTCGTCCTCGGTGGCCGCGCCCATCAACTCCCCGACCAGCCGGGCCCGTTCCGCCTGGGAGCCGGGCCCCGAGACCTTGGCGAGCTCCGACAGCCGGGCGTCCACCTCCCGCACGGTCAGGCCCGGCTCGGCGGCGGGCGCGACGGGGCGGCTCAGCACCTTCCAGCCGACCCCGATCCGGCCCTGCGGCAGCCGTCCGGCCAGGTACGGGATGACGATCGGCACGTCGTCCGTCCCGGCGTCCCGGAAGAGCTCCGCGAGCAGGGCCGTCTTCCGGGACCGCGCCGAAGTGGCGGCGACCTCCTGGGACACTCGGGCCAGCCGGTGCAGCAGCATGCAGCCATGGTGCACCGGAGGGGCCGCCTCTACACCCGGACGGCACCTCTTACTCCTGGGTGGCCGCCTACTCCTGCGTGGCTGCTTGCTCCTGGGCGGCCGCGTCGAGGTCGGTCATCAGCAGATCCCCGACGATCGCGGACGCCGCCCGGTAGCCGCCGCTCGCCGCGTGCACGACCTGCTCGGCGAAGCCGATCGCGTTGCCCGCGGCCCACACGCCGGGGACGGTCGTCAGCCCGGTCGGGTCGACCACCGGGTACGCGCCGAACGGCGTCTCGTGCAGCTCGGCGCCGAGCCGCTCCAGCAGGCCGGTCTGCGGGACGGGGCGCGGGGCGACGAACAGTACGGACCGGGCGTGCACCGTGCCTCCCCCAGAGGGGGCACCCCCAGCGAGCCGGACACCGGTGAGCCGGTCGTCCTCGACCACGAGCCCCGCGACCTCGCCGGGCACCACCTCCACCCCGGCCGCGGCCAGCCGGCGCAGGTCCTGGTCGGACAGTTCCTCCTCGGCGACCGTGTGCAGGAAGAACCGCACGTCCTTCGACCACTGGGACACGATCAGCGCCTGGTGCACGCTCGCCGGGCTCGTCGCCAGCACTCCGAACGGCTGGTCGCGCACCTCCCAGCCGTGGCAGAACGGGCAGTGCAGCACGTCCCGGCCGAACCGCTCGGCGACCCCGGGGACCGCCGGCAGCTCGTCCTTCAGCCCGGTCGCGATCACCAGCCGCCGGGCCCGCACGGTCCGCCCACCGGCCAGCACCACGGCGAAGTCCTCGCCCTTCTCCACCTCCACCACCCGGTCCCGCACGAGCTCCACGCCGTAGCGCGCGATCTCCTCCCGGCCGACGGCGAGGAACTCGGCGGGCGGCATCCCGTCGCGCGACAGATAGCCCTGCATGTGCGCGGCGGGCGCGTTGCGGGGCTCGCCCGCGTCGACGACCAGCGTGCGGTGCCGGGCCCGGCCCAGCACCAGAGCCGCGGACAGGCCCGCCGTACCACCGCCGACGACTACGACTGCGTACCTCTCGGTCATGGTGACCACCTCCTTTGCCGAGAGTCGCTCCAGGGCCACGGTATTGACAAACCTGTTTGCCGAATCTGCAATACCCCCATGACTACGGACGAGGTACTCGCGGGCGTCGGCCCCCGGCTGCGGCAGATGCGCAAGGAGCGGGAGGTGACGCTGGCGGCCCTCTCCGAGACCACTGGCATCTCCGTCAGCACCCTGTCGCGCCTGGAGTCCGGCCTGCGCAAACCCAGCCTGGAGCTGCTGCTGCCGATCGCCCGGGCCCACCAGGTGGCCCTGGACGATCTGGTCGGAGCGCCGTCGGCCGGTGACCCGCGGGTGCGGTCGACGCCGATCGAGATGTTCGGCCGCACCCACTGGCCGCTCACCCGTCAGCCCGGCGGCCTCCAGGCCTACAAGGTGCTGGAACCCCAGCGCCGGCAGGAACCGGACCCGCGCACGCACGAGGGCTACGAGTGGCTGTACGTGCTGTCCGGCAAACTGCGCCTGGTGCTCGGTGAGCACGACGTGGTGCTCACGGCGGGGGAGGCCGCTGAGTTCGACACCCGGGTGCCGCACTGGTTCGGGTCGACGGGGGAGGGGCCCGTGGAGTTCCTCAGCCTGTTCGGGCCGCAGGGGGAGCGGATGCATGTGCGGGCGCGGCCGAAGCGGAAGTGACGCGTCCGACGGCTTCCCCGGCCCTCCGACGGTTCCCAGATCGTCAAGCGACCGCTTAGTATGCGAACCGACCCCGGTCAGACGACGCAGTCCCGTGGAGGCCCCGCATGCAGGCATGGCAAGTGCACGAGAACGGCGAGCCGGGTGAGGTGATGCGGCTGGAAGACGTGGCACCGCCCACGCCCGCCGACGGCCAGGTCCTGCTGAAGGTGCGCGCCGCGAACATCAACTTCCCCGACGCCCTCCTGTGCCGGGGCCAGTACCAGGTCAGGCCGCCGTTGCCCTTCACCCCGGGCGTGGAGATCTGCGGCGAGACAGAGGACGGCCGCCGGGTGATCGCCAACCCGGCGCTGCCGTACGGCGGCTTCGCCGAGTACGCCGTCGCGGACTCCGCCGCCCTCCTGCCGGCGCCGGACGCCCTGGACGACGCGGAGGCCGCGGCCCTGCACATCGGCTACCAGACCGGCTGGTTCGGTCTGCACCGCCGGGCCGGTTTCCAGGCCGGCGAGACCCTGCTCGTCCACGCTGCCGCTGGAGGGGTCGGCAGCGCGGCCGTGCAGCTCGGGAAGGCCGCCGGCGCCACCGTCATCGGTGTCGTCGGCGGCTCCGGGAAGGCGGCCGTCGCCCGCGAGCTGGGCTGTGACGTCGTGATCGACCGGCGCTCCGAAGACGTCGTCGCCGCCGTCAAGGAAGCCACCGGCGGCCGCGGCGCCGACGTGATCTACGACCCGGTCGGCGGCGAGGCCTACGCCCAGTCCGCCAAGGTCGTCGCCTTCGAGGGGCGCATCGTGGTCGTCGGCTTCGCCAGCGGCACGATCCCCAGCCCGGGCCTGAACCACGCCCTGGTGAAGAACTACTCGATCCTCGGCCTGCACTGGGGCCTGTACAACACCAAGAACCCGAAGCTGGTCCAGCACTGCCACGAGCAGCTCACCGAGCTGGCCGCCCGGGGTGCGATCAAGCCGCTGGTGAGCGAACGCGTGCCGCTCGGCGGGGCGGCCGCAGCCGTGCAGCGGGTCGCCGACGGCGTGACGACCGGCCGGGTGGCCGTCGTCCTGGAGAAGGGAGCCGCCGCATGACCGACGCCGAGGAACTGCGCCGTCGTACACAGGAGTTGCTGGCCGCGCACCCGCCGGCCTCGACCGACCGCCTGGACTTCCTGCGGGCCCGCTTCGACGCCGGACTGGCCTGGGTGCACTACCCGGAGGGCCTCGGCGGACTCGGCGCTCCCCGCTCTCTCCAGGCCGTCGTGGACGCCGAGCTGGAGGCGGCCGGGGCGCCCGGCAACGACCCGCGGCGCATCGGCATCGGTCTCGGCATGGCCGCGCCGACCATCCTGGCCTACGGCACCGAGGAGCAGAAGCGGCGGTACCTGAGGCCCCTGTGGACGGGGGAGGAGGTCTGGTGCCAGCTGTTCAGCGAGCCGGGTGCCGGGTCCGACCTGGCCGCGCTGGGCACCCGTGCCGTCCGGGAGGCTGGGGGCACCTCCCGCTCGAGCGAAGCCGAGAGTGGGGGAGACTGGGTCGTCAACGGGCAGAAGGTCTGGACGTCCAGCGCCCACGTGGCCCGCTGGGCGATCCTCATCGCGCGCACCGACCCGGACGTGCCCAAGCACCGGGGCATCACGTACTTCGTCTGCGACATGACCGACCCGGGTGTCGAGGTCCGGCCGCTGCGGCAGATCACCGGCGAGGCCGAGTTCAACGAGGTGTTCCTCACCGACGTCCGCATTCCGGACTCCCGCCGCCTCGGCGAGGTCGGTGACGGCTGGCGGGTCGCGCAGATGACCCTGAACAACGAGCGCGTCGCGATCGGCGGCATGCGGCTGCCCCGCGAGGGTGGCATGATCGGCCCGGTCTCGAAGACCTGGCGCGAGCGCCCCGAGTTGCGCACCCACGACCTGCACCAGCGCCTGCTGAAGCTCTGGGTCGACGCCGAGGTCGCCCGGCTCACCGGCGAGCGGCTGCGCCAGCAGCTCGTGGCCGGCCAGCCCGGCCCCGAGGGCGCCGGCATGAAGCTCGCCTTCGCCCGCCTCAACCAGGAGATCAGCGGCCTGGAAGTGGAACTCCTCGGTGAGGAGGGCCTGCTGTACGACGACTGGACCATGCGCCGACCGGAGCTGGTCGACTTCACCGGACGCGAGGCCGGCTACCGCTACCTGCGCTCCAAGGGCAACAGCATCGAGGGCGGGACCAGTGAGGTCCTGCTGAACATCGTCGCCGAGCGCGTCCTCGGCCTGCCCGCCGAACCGCGCACCGACAAGGACGTCGCCTGGAAGGACCTCGCCCGATGAGCGACCTGTTGTACTCGGAAGAGGAAGAGGCGCTGCGCGCCGCCGTCCGCGACCTGCTCGCCGACCACTGCGACGCCCCGGGCGTCATCGCCCGCGTCGAGACGGACACCCCGCACAACCTGGCGCTGTGGAAGGCCCTCACCGACGGCATGGGTCTCGCCGGCCTGCTGGTGCCCGAGGAGCTGGACGGCCAGGGCGCCACGCACCGGGAAGCCGCCGTGGTCCTGGAGGAGCTGGGGCGTACGGTCGCGCCCGTCCCGTACCTCACGAGCGCGGTCGTCGCCACCGAGGCGCTGCTGGCCTGCGGCACCGACGACCTGCTCACCGAACTCGCCTCCGGGACGTCGATCGGAGCCCTCGCGGTCGCCCTCGGCGTCGCACCGGGCACCGCCTACAAGGTCGTCCGGCACGAGAACGGCCTGCTGCACGGCGAACTGACCGGCATCGCGGACGCGGCCGTCGCCGACGTGCTGCTCGTGCCCGCCGACGACGGCGGCCTCTACGCGGTCGACGCCACCGCCGCGACCGTCACACCCCAGACCTCCCTGGACCTGACCCGGCCGCTCGCGACCGTCACCCTCGACGGAGCACCGGGCCGCCTGCTGGGCGACGCCGAGCCCGCCGTACGCCGGGCCCTGCGCGCCGGAGCCGGGCTGCTCGCCTCCGAGCAGCTCGGACTGGCCGACTGGACGCTGACGGAGACCGTCCGCTACCTCAAGGACCGCAAGCAGTTCAACCGGCCCGTCGGCGGCTTCCAGGCGCTCAAGCACCGGCTCGCCCAGCTGTGGCTGGAAGTCGCCAATCTCCGCGCGGCCGCCCGCAACGCCGCCGACGCCCTGTCGACCGGCCAGGACGTCGACGTGGCGGTCACCGTCGCCCAGGCCTACGCGGCGCCCGTGGCCGTCCACGCCGCCGAGGAGGCGCTGCAACTCCACGGCGGCATCGGCATGACGTGGGAGCACCCGGTGCACCTGTACCTGAAGCGTGCGAAGGCCGACTCGATCGCCTACGGCACGGCCGGCGCCCACCGGGAGGCACTGGCCGCACTGGTCGACCTCCAGGCCCCCTGACATACACCTGGCCGGCGCCTGGTCAACGTCTCGTCGACGCCGGAGCAAAGCCCGTCCCACCAGGGGCGGGCTTTTCCGTGCGCCCTGCTCCGCCGAAGTGAACGCACGACGGCACTCCGGCCAACTCCCCGCAAGGCCCTGCTCCTTGGTCCTGCGCGAACCCCATACTCGCAGGGTTCCCGTACGGCACTCCCAGGGAGGCAGAGCATGGACCTCACCACCCGTCGCAGAGCCCTCACCACCCTCGGCGCCGCCCTCGCGGGCTCGGTCGCCCTCCCCGCCGCCGACGCCTTCGCCGGTGAACGGCGGCACAGGCCCCGGCCGTTGTGGCGGGCCCACGCCCACAACGACTACGAGCATCCGCGGCCCCTGCTCGACGCCCTCGACCACCGCTTCGGCAGCGTCGAGGCCGACATCTACCTGGTCGGCGACCAACTCCTCGTCGCCCACGACCCGGAGGACCTCGACCCGGCCCGCACGCTGGAGTCCCTCTACCTCGACCCGCTCGCCGCGCGCGTACGGGCCAACCGCGGCCGCGTGTACCGGGGGTACCGCGGGTCGCTGCAACTGCTCGTCGACATCAAGACCGAGGGCTCGTCGACGTACCTCGAACTCGACCGCCATCTCAGGCGCTACCGTCACCTGTTCACCACCTACGCCCACGGCCGGGTCCTCCCCGGCCCGGTCACCGCCGTCGTCTCCGGCGACCGCGCGGCCCGCGCCCCCATGGAGGCCCAGACCGTCCGGCGCGCCTTCTACGACGGCCGGCTCGCCGACCTCGGCGGCCCGGCGTCGGCCTCCCTCATCCCGCTGATCAGCGACAACTGGACGCTCAACTTCACCTGGCAGGGCGTGGGCGCGTTCCCGGACGCCGAGCGGGAGAAGCTGCGGAGTATCGTCCGGGCCGCGCACCGCCGGGGGCAGAAGGTGCGGTTCTGGGCGACCCCGGATCTGGCCGGGCCCGCCCGGGAGGCGCTGTGGGCTGAACTGCTCGCCGCCGACGTCGACCACCTCAACACCGACGACCTCGCCGGACTGGAGGCGTTCCTGGACGCCCGGCGGGCGGCGTAGGCCCGTCGGGCGTCCAGGGGACACCACACGTTCGGCGGACAGGTCAGCAGCCCGGATGAACCCTCCACTACGCCACACTTACGGCCGAACGCCGTGAACCGGACATGGCGGCGTGGCGGAGGAGTTGACGATGGCCATTTCCATCTCTGTGGTGCTGCTGCTCTTGGTCCTGGCGGTGATCTTCCTGCGCAACGGCGGTCTGAAGGTCTCCCATGCGCTGGTCTGCCTGCTGCTCGGCTTCTACCTGGCCAGCACCAGCGTCGCCCCCACCATCCACAGCGGCCTCACGGCGACGGCGGACATCGTCAGCAGTCTGCGGCCCTGACGTCACCGCCCGGAGAACACGCCGATGCCGTTCGCGACGGCGCGTTCGGCACCGCCGCTGGGGTGGTTGCGCACCGAGACGCTGCTCGCGCCCGCCTTCCGGGCGACCAGCGTCGACGACCCGCCGCCGTCCAGGCTGAAGGCGTCGTCCGAGCCCAGCTTCCGCATGGCGTCGGCCACTTCGGCGATCGTCAGGCCGCTGCGGTAGGCGGCGGCTCCGTCCAGCGCGAACAGCAGCACGCGCCGTCCGCCGTCGGCGATGCCCACGGCCGTACGAACGGCCGACGTCGCGTCGTCCAGCCCCGGCAGCGGCCGGCCGCCCGTGAGAACCGGGTAGCCGCCGATGGCGAGGCGGTAGGCGGTGCCGTCCGTGGCCGCCACGAGACGGTGCTCGACCTCGACCGCCTCACCGGCGGACAGTTTCCGCAACTGCTGGGCGCCCGCCTCCCGGCCGACCAGCACGGTGGTGCCCGCGGCGATGGGACCGCTGCCGGGTGTGTCGGTCGCAGACACGACCTTGCCGTCGCGGACCGTCACCTCGTATGTGTCCGAGCTGCAGGGCGCGGCCCGGTCCGTGTCCGTGCCGCACGTGGCGCGCACGCGGGAGACGCTGCCCCAGTCCGAGGTGAAAGCGCCGACGGAACCCACCGGCAGCGCGTACTGGTTGAGCCCGCCCAGCGGCAGCTGCGCCTCCGCCGTACGGACCGAGCCCTCCAGGGCCAGCCGGTCCAGCAACGCTGCCCCGTCGCTGCCGACACCGAACACGTCCTCGGTGCTCGTGCCGGGCGGCAGTGCCGGGCCGAAACGCTGGCCGTTCGGCACGGCCGCCTTGAGCGTCCGCCCGGCTGCGACCGCCGGGCCCACGCTCGCGCCGGTCACCTCGACGCCCGGATGCTGCGTCTCGGTGATGTTGAAGAAGTCGCCGTTGACACCGGCGACCGCCCCCTGGGCGTCGGCCATCCGCGAGACCTGCGCGCGCGAGGCCACGGCCCCGGGATACAGCAGATCGACCCGCACCTGCGGATGGCTCAGGTCGACCTTCAGCACATGCGCGTGCGTCACCCCCTTGGCGGCCTTGATGTCGAACTCCTCGTACGTGACCCCCGGCGCGACCCGTACGCCCTTGTGGACGGCGCCGGCCGGAGCCGCCCCCGCCAGGGCCGCCCCGGACAGCGCGCCGAACGCCGTGAGAAACGCCAGTACCGCTCTGCCTGCTCCCCGTCTTCTGCGACGACCTGCCACCGTGCCCCCTGATGCCTCGTCAACTCACCGGATCCTCAGGGGCAGTGCACCAGACCACGAGGGCCGGCGGGGTGGCCGAGCGCCGACTCCACGGGAACGGCTGAAAAAGCGCACCCCTCTGGGTGCTTCAGCCGTCGTCCGTTCCGGTGCCGTACGGCGTGAAGCGGGCGGGCGTGTGGTCGATCGGCAGACCCGGCCGCCAAGCGGTGAGGGCCTGCGCGCTGCATACGAACAGTTCCTCCGGCAGGCGGTCCAGGTCGAACCAGCGCCAGCGGCCCACGCTCTCCCCGGGCTGGTCCGACGGCTCTCCCCGCCAGGCGGTGACCTGGGCGGCCACGGTCACCCGTACGAGACCCCCGGCGTCGTCGAGGAGCGTCCCGAGGAGCCGGACGTCCTCCGGCCGGGCGTCGAGGCCCGTCTCCTCGCCCAGTTCGCGCACGACCGTCTCCCGCAGTGACTCCCCGGGCTCCACCGTCCCGCCGGGCAGCTCCCACGTCCCGTGCCGGTGCCGGCCCAGGAGCAGTCCCCGGGGCCCGTGCACGATGGCGCCGACCCCGAGCGTGGCGTGGGCCCTCGGCGGCTTGGCGGTGCGTGGCCGGGAGGAGACCCGGACGGGCCGTGTCACCCGGAAGAGCCGGTACGACGCGTGGTTGTCGGGCTGCGGCGTGTCGAGGACGTCGACCTGCTCCACGCGCAGCCCGTGCTCGGTCAGCAGGGCCGTCCACAGCTCCGGGTCGAGGACCCACATCTGGACCGTGACGTCCCCGCCCCCGGCCAGCCGCAGGATCTCCGGCCGGGCGACGACCTCGTCCGACGGTCCGTCACCGCGGGAGTTGGTGTGCAGCACGGTGAAGCAGAGCCTGCCGCCCGGCTTGAGCGCCGCGGCCAGGGCGGGCAGCAGCCGGTGCGGGTCGATGTACGGCACGGCGTTGACCGAGTAGATGACGTCGTACGGCTCCGCCGAGCGCAGATGCTCCACCGCGTCGCCCAGGATCAGGCGCAGCCCCGGCAGGGAGCCGTAGCGGGCGCGCGCCCGCTCCAACTGCCCGGCCGAGGAGTCGACGGCGTCCACCAGCGCGCCGTGAGCACGGACCAGATGGGCGGCGTGCCGCGCCGGACCGCACCCGAGGTCCAGCACGCGCCGACCCGTCAGCTCCCCGAGCACCTCGATCCCCGGCCCGGCACCCTCGAACCCCCAGTGGATCCGCGCCACCTCGGGCAGCACCGTGCCCCTCCTCAGGTGGTGTGCTCCGTACATGCGCCAGGCCTCGGCGTTGACGGCCTCCGGTCGGGTCACCACGGCTCAGCCGCCCGCCGCGGCGTCGCGCGGAAGGACCGTGACCCGGTGGAAGTTGCACCCGGCGAGCCGCTGCTCCTTCCCGGCGGGCCGGGTCTGGTGGGCCTTGAGGGCGATGCTCACCAGGCTCAGCAGCAGGTCGACGTCCGCCTCGCAGTCGAGGTGGACCGTCACCCAGCCCGATCCGGGAACCAGGTGGATGGCGCTCGAACCGGCGAGGTCGTAATGGAAGCGCTGGATGGCCCGGCGGGTGAGGTGGAGGTCCACGTCCCGCGTCGAATGGAAGTGGACGATCTCGTCGCGGACGGAACGGAGCGCTCGTCCGGTACCGCAACTCGCCGGGCCCGCCATCAGGTCGGGCCAGGCCTGCAAACGCTCCAAGGCGCGCTGGGCCAGGGTCATGGTCCCATCGTCGCGTGCTTACCGTGCCGCAACCAGAGGTTGAGTGTTTTGTAACCGGGACGTGAGGTGGGGTGGCGGGCGCCGGGGCGGGGGAAACGGGCTGGTCTCAGGGGGAGTTGTCGACCAGTCTCATGTAGCGCTTCCAGTCCCAGTGGCGGCCCGGATCCGTGTGGTCGCTGCCCGGTACCTCGTGGTGGCCGATGATGTGCTCCCGGTTCCTGGGGATGTCGTACCTCGCGCAGATCGCCGCGGTGAGCCGGGCGGACCGCTCGTACATGGCGTCGGTGAAGTACTCGGGCTGGTCCACCCAGCCCTCGTGCTCGATGCCGATGCTGCGGGTGTTGTAGTCCCAGTTCCCCGCGTGCCACGCGATGTCCGCCTCGCGCACGCACTGCGCCACGTGCCCGTCGGAGGAGCGCACCACGTAGTGCGCGGACACTTTGTTCCTGGGGTTCCGGAAGACGGACAGGGTTCCGGAGTAGGTCGTCTGCGCGACGTGGATGACCACGTAGTGCAGCGGATGGGCGCGGGGGCGGTTCGACGGCGTGTAGTTGTGGCGGCTCGCCGGATGCCACGCGGCTCCGGGGTGGTCGACGGCCTGAGGCCGGGCGCCGGCCGGTGTGCCGGGGAACAGGGCGGAGGGGACGGAGACGAGAGCGGCGCCTTTGAGGATGCCTCGCCTGCTGGGGAAGGGGGTTGTCCGTTCCATGAGTGGGTGCCTCCCGGGCTCGACGGCGGGTGTCGCTTGCTCAACTGCTGGGGGCGGCGGCCGTTGTGGTCGCGGCCCGTGCGATCAAGTTACGGCGCCTGCCGGTCGGTCCGAGGGACGCGATGCTTTTCGGTGGAGGGGCGCGGGGATGTGGACAACTCGCTCACCCGGTCGGGTGATTGACGGGGTTCTGAACTAGCCTCTCTCAGGGCTGAGAGCCCCTATCAGGCCCGCTCGGCAACGGTGGCCGGATCGTCCAGCACCGCCCGCACGACCGAGTGCGCGGCGCCCAGCAGCGGACCCTGCGGACCCAGCCGGGACACGGAGACGGGACAGGCCGGACCCGCCGTGCGGCGCGCCAGTTCGTCCCGCAACGACGGCAGCAGCCACGGCGCCAGCCCGGACAGTTCCCCGCCCAGCACCACGCTCTCCGGGTCGAGCAGGTTGACCGCCCCGGTCAGGGCGACCCCGAGCGCAGTGCCCGCGTCGCGCAGGGCGCGGCGTACGTCTTCGTCGCCCTCCGCCGCGCGCCCCGCCAGCAGCCCGACCCGGTCCTCGTCCGGCTCCAGACCGGCCGCGCGCAGCACCGCCTCCTCGCCCGCGTACTGCTCCAAGCACCCGCGCCCGCCGCACGCGCACTCCGGGCCGTCCGGCTGGACCGGCACGTGCCCCAACTCGCCCGCGAACCCGCGAGTTCCGCGCAGCAGGCCGCCGTCCACCACGACCGCCGCGCCGATGCCGATCTCCGCCGAGACGTGCAGGAAGTCGCGCGGTGTGGCGTCGCCCAGCCAGAGTTCGGCGAGCGCGCCGAAGTTGGCCTCGTTGTCCACCGTCAACGGGAGGTCGGCCGGCAGCAGGTCACCGAGGTCCGTGTCGTGCCAGTCGAGGTTCGGGGCGCGGACGACGGTCCGGGCGTCGCGCGCCACCAGACCGGGCACGGCCAGGGCGAGACCGGCCGGCCACAGGCCTTCGCCCTCCGCCTCGGCGACGACCCGGCGGATGAGTTCGGTGAGTTCGGCCAGCACGGGCTCGGGGGAGCGGCCGCGGTTCGCGCCCTGGCGTATCGCCCGCGACCGGGTCTGGCCGCGCAGGTCCACGGCACAGACGGCGAGATGGTCGACGCCGACCTCAGCGCCGATGCCCGCCGGGCCGCGTCCGCTCAGCGCGAGTGCGGAGCCGGGGCGGCCCACCCGGCCGGGCCGCTCGGGCCCCAGCTCCTCCAGCAGCCCCGAGCGGATCAGTTCGTCGACGAGGGTCGACACGGCCGCCCGGGTCAGGCCGATCCGCGAGGCGACGGCGGCCCGGGACAGCGGCCCCTCGGCCCGGACGGCGTGCAGGACCCGGGCGAGGTTGCGGCGGCGCATGCCCTGCTGGGTGTCCGGCAGGGCGCGTCCCGGCCCGGCCGGACGGGCCTCGTGCAGTGGTGCGGTCATGCCTGACGCCAGTCCTCAGTGGGTGTCCGTGGGCCGCTCCAGCAGCGGGGCCGCGTCGGAGAGTACCCCGGCGATCCTGGCCAGCGTCTCCTCGTCCCGCTCGACGGGGTCGAGCACCGGCCCGGCCGCGGTGTTCCAGCGCCTGGCGACCGCCGCCGGGTCCTCCCCGGTCAACACACCGGCCGCCTGCGCGGCGGCGCCGAGCGCCACCAGTTCCTTCGCCTCGGGCACCTGCACGGGACGTCCCGACAGTCGCAGGACGGTCTGCTGCCAGGCCGTGCCCCGGGCACCGCCGCCGATCAGCAGCAGGGGCGCCGAGGGGTCCGCGTCCTCGTCGAGGACCAGGTCGAGCGCGCCGAGCAGGGAGTGCACGGCACCGTCGTAGGCGGCCTGGAGCAGCTGGCCGGCGGTCGTGTCGTGGCGCAGGCCGTGCAGCAGCCCGGAGGCGTTCGGCAGGTTCGGGGTGCGTTCGCCGTCCAGGAAGGGCAGCAGCGTGACGGCCGTGCCGGGTTCGACGGCCTCGCGGTCCAGGCCCAGCAGCGTCGCCACGCGGTCGACGGCGAGCGTGCAGTTCAGGGTGCAGGCCAGCGGCAGCCAGTCACCGCGGGCGTCGGCGAAACCGGCCACCGTGCCGCTCGGGTCGGCGGGCCGCCGCTGCGACACCGCGTACACCGTGCCCGAGGTGCCGAGGCTCATCACCGGCATGCCCGGACGCACCCCGAGGCCCAGCGCCGCTGCGGCGTTGTCGCCGGTGCCCGGGGCGACCAGGGTGCCCTTGGAGAACGGCAGATCATGGCTGTCGCGCACCGTGCCCGCCACCTCGCCGGGCCGGACCACACGGGGCAGCAGGGCGGGGTCGAGCCCCACGTGCGCCAGGATCTCCTCGTCGTAGCCTTCCGTCCCGGAGGCCCACCAGCCCGTCCCCGAGACGTCGCCGCGGTCGGTCGTGCCCTGCCCGGTGAGCCGCTCGGTCAGGTAGTCGTGGGGGAGGCGCACGGCCTTCGTAGCGCGCGCTGCCTCCGGCTCGTGCTCGGCCAGCCAGGCCCACTTGGTGACCGTGAAGGAGGCGGCGGGCACGCTGCCGGTGCGTTCGGCCCAGAACTTGGCGCCGCCCAGTTCCTCGGTCAGCCGACGTGCCTGCGGCGCCGAGCGCACGTCGTTCCACAGGAGCGCCGGGCGCACCGGCTCGCCCCGCTCGTCCAGCGTGACCAGGCCGTGCTGCTGTCCGCCGACCGACACCGCGGCGGCCTCGTGCGCCGCGTCGCCGCACTGGCGCAGGGCCTCGCACAACGCCTCCCACCACTGACGCGGGTCGCTCTCGCGCCCGGCTCCCGAGGAGACCGTGTGCGGCGCCTGGCCGCTCGCGACGACCCGTCCGGTCGACGCGTCGACGACCAGCGCCTTGGTGGACTGGGTGGACGAGTCCACGCCGACGACGAGCGGACCCTCGGCTGCTGACATCGGGTTTCTCCCTCTGCTCTCGTCCCGAGACACCTTGTCTCTTCCCAGGAAGGTGCTCGCATACTAATTTGTAAATCGGCATGACGAAATAGCCTGAGCGACCAAGGAGCCGCGGCATGAGCTACCAGCCCACCCCCGAGGACAGGTTCACCTTCGGACTGTGGACCGTCGGCTGGCAGGGACGGGATCCCTTCGGCGACGCCACGCGGCGTGCCCTCG
Organism: Streptomyces sp. NPDC006235; assembly: GCF_040613735.1. NCBI lineage: Bacteria > Bacillati > Actinomycetota > Actinomycetes > Kitasatosporales > Streptomycetaceae > Streptomyces > Streptomyces sp. NPDC006235. The sequence continues at coordinate 165,510 of NZ_JBEXSR010000005.1, read as the reverse complement.
ACCCGGTCGAGACGGTGCAGCGACTGGCCGAGCTCGGCGCCCACGGCGTCACCTTCCACGACGACGACCTGATCCCGTTCGGCTCGAGCGACACCGAGCGCGAGGCCCACATCAAGCGCTTCCGGCAGGCGCTGGACGCCACGGGCATGAAGGTCCCGATGGCCACCACCAACCTCTTCACGCACCCGGTCTTCAAGGACGGCGCCTTCACGGCCAACGACCGCGACGTGCGCCGCTACGCGCTGCGCAAGACCATCCGCAACATCGACCTCGCCGCCGAGCTCGGCGCCCAGGTGTACGTGGCCTGGGGCGGCCGGGAAGGTGCCGAGTCGGGCGCCGCCAAGGACGTCCGCGCCGCCCTGGACCGGATGAAGGAGGCCTTCGACCTGCTCGGCGAGTACGTCACCTCCCAGGGCTACGACCTGCGCTTCGCGATCGAGCCCAAGCCGAACGAGCCGCGCGGCGACATCCTGCTGCCCACGGTCGGCCACGCCCTGGCGTTCATCGAGCGCCTGGAGCGGCCGGAGCTGTACGGCGTCAACCCCGAGGTCGGGCACGAGCAGATGGCCGGGTTGAACTTCCCGCACGGCATCGCGCAGGCGCTGTGGGCGGGCAAGCTCTTCCACATCGACCTCAACGGCCAGTCCGGCATCAAGTACGACCAGGACCTGCGCTTCGGCGCCGGTGACCTGCGCGCCGCGTTCTGGCTGGTCGACCTGCTGGAGTCGGCCGGCTACGCCGGTCCTCGGCACTTCGACTTCAAGCCCCCGCGGACCGAGGACCTCGACGGGGTGTGGGCCTCGGCGGCCGGCTGCATGCGCAACTACCTCATCCTCAAGGAGCGCGCCGCCGCCTTCCGCGCCGACCCCGAGGTCCAGGAGGCCCTGAGCGCGGCCCGCCTGGACGAACTGGCACAGCCCACCGCCGCGGACGGCCTGCAGGCCCTGCTCGCCGACCGCTCGGCCTTCGAGGCCTTCGACGTCGACGCGGCCGCCGCCCGCGGCATGGCCTTCGAGCGTCTGGACCAGCTGGCGATGGACCACCTGCTGGGAGCGCGTGGCTGAGCGCACGCGCGCGTGCGGGGTCGTTGTCACCCGCGTGTGCGGGTCCGTGGGCCGGTCGCGGGGTGTGTGACCGGCCAACGGGACCTCAATGCTCCGGAATCACGGTCCGTAATGCTCCGGAATCGCCGTCCGTAATGCTCCGGAATCGTGCGATCCACGCCATGAGCCCGTAGCAACTTCCGTGCGCCCCTCCCGCGTTGAGCGGTGCGCGGCGACGCTGGGTGGTATGGCCATGCCGCCCGTACCGCCGCATCCGCCCGGGCCTCCCCGGCGCCGGAACCCTCTGCTCCTCCTGCTTGCCGTGCTCGTGGCCGTCGCAGCCGTGTCCGTCGTGGTGCTGATGGCCAGGGGAAGCGACGACTCGCGGGACCGGGAGCCGCCCGCCGAGAGCACGAGCAGCACCCCCGCTCCGTCCTTCGGTATCCCCACGAGGCTGCCCAGCCAGTTGCCCACCGAGTTGCCCAGCGACCTGCCGACCCGGCTGCCGTCGGGCTTCCCGAGCCAGCTGCCGAGCGATCTGCCGAGTGGATTCGAATCGCTCCTGCCGTCCCTGGACGCCGGCGAGTCACTTCCCTGAGCCCGCAGCGGCCTCGTCACCGGCGGCGAGCTCCGCCGACGTCAGTGCCGTCGCCGGATCCTGTGCGGCCCCTCCCGAGGGCAGCCAGCGGCCGCGCTCCTTGTGGTACGGCCACCACCGGCCGTCCCGGCCGAGGCGCAGCTGGACCGGGGCGCCGGCGACCGTCCAGTGGTTGCCCCGCACCCGCAGCTCCGGGCGCTCGTCCGCGTCCCAGGCCGACTCCAGGGCGGCACGCGCGCGTGCGAGCGTCTCGCCCTGCGCCGTCCACTCCTCGTCGAGCACGGCCAACGCGGCCGTACCGCCGTGGCGCCAGGCACGGACCGCCGCTGCCAGCCCCTCCCGGCCGCGTCCCGACCCGTCGGCGAGACGGTCCGCCACCTCCTGCCCGGGGTCGCCCGCGGCCAGCCGTACAGCGTCTTCCGAGACGGTCAACTCCGCACCTGAAGGGTGCCCTTCGGCCGTGCCCCGGAATGACTCGGCGAGCATGCGGTGGGCCTGTACGGCGGTCCGCGCGGCCAGGAACTCCAGCGCGGCCGGGTCGATGCCCGGGGCGGGAGGTGTCTCGGTGTCCAGGGACGGCGGCAGTCCCGGCTCGTCGAGGAGTTCGGGAAGGGGCGGCAGCGGAGGCAGGATGTCGCCGGCCGCGTACGCCTCGGCCGCGTCCACCCCCTCCTGACCGGAACGCCCCGTGGCGGAGGCGCCGCTGCGCGACTGGAGAGCGTTCAGCAGGGTGGCTTCGTCGCGTCCGCGCATCAGGAGCAGGACGAACGGATCCTGGTCCAGCAGGCGTGCCACCTGGTAGCAGAGTGCCGCCGTATGCCCGCAGTGGTCCCAGGCTCCGCAGTCGCACTCCGGCTCCAGATCGCCCAGGCCCGGCAGCAGTTCCATGCCGGCGGCCGCCGCGTCCTCGACCAGGTGCGGCGGCATCTCACGGTCCAGCAGCGCCGCCACATGACCGGCCCGCTCCACGGCCATGTCCAGGAATTGGTCCCACTGTCCGGGCGAGAGCTCCTCCAGCAGGACGTCGGCCCGGTGTGCCGTGCGGTCGCGGTCCTGGACGACGGCTGTGAGCCGCCCCGGGCGCACCGACACCGCGCCGACCGCTCCCGCGCGCGCGAGCCGACGGCCCGTCCTGAGCTGCGCCAGGTCCAGTGCCGTGTCCTCCAGCGCTTTCAGCCACGCCTGACCCCACCAGGTCTGTGCGAAGCCCCTCCCCTGCGCGGGCGGCAGCGCGGCGAACGTACGCTCCGTGTCACTGTCGTGCCGAGTCATCGCAGGCCCCCTCGCAGTTCGACCAGGTTCGCCAGTTCCGCGTCCGTCAGCTCCGTCAGGGCGGCCTCGCCGGAGCCGAGGACCGCGTCGGCCAGCTCCCGTTTGCGGGCCAGCAGTTCGGCGATGCGGTCCTCGATGGTTCCCTCGGCGACGATCCGGTGCACCTGCACGGGCCGGGTCTGGCCGATGCGGTAGGCGCGGTCGGTCGCCTGGGCCTCGACGGCCGGGTTCCACCAGCGGTCGTAGTGCACGACGTGCTCGGCCCGGGTGAGGTTCAGGCCGGTGCCCGCCGCTTTCAGCGACAGCAGGAACACGGGCACTTCACCGTCCTGGAAGCGCCGCACCATGGCTTCGCGTTGGGCGACGGGCGTCCCGCCGTGCAGGAACTGCGAGGGCGTGCCGCGGGCGGCCAGGTGGCGTTCGAGGAGGCGGGCCATCTGCACGTACTGCGTGAAGACGAGCACGCCCGCCTCCTCGGCGAGGATCGTGTCGAGCAGTTCGTCCAGCAGGTCCAGCTTCCCGGAGCGTCCGGCGATCACCGGCCGTTCCTCCTTGAGGTACTGCGCCGGGTGGTTGCAGACCTGCTTGAGTCCGGTCAGCAGCTTCACGATCAGTCCGCGCCGGGCCATGCTGTCCGCGCCGGAGATCTCCGCGAGCGCCTCGCGCACCACGGCCTCGTACAGGGCCGCCTGCTCCTGGGTGAGCGACACGGCGTGATCGGTCTCCGTCTTCGGCGGCAACTCGGGCGCGATCCCCGGGTCCGACTTGCGGCGTCGGAGCAGGAACGGCCGCACGAGCCGGGCCAGCCGGTCCGCGGCGGCCGGGTCCTGACCACCCTCGACGGCCTCCGCGTACCGCCTGCGGAAGGTGCCGAGGCGGCCTAGCAGCCCCGGCGTGGTCCAGTCGAGGATCGCCCACAGCTCCGACAGGTTGTTCTCCACCGGGGTTCCGGTGAGCGCCACACGCGCGCGAGCGCCGATCGAACGCAGGGCCCGCGCGGTCGAGGAGTGCGGGTTCTTCACGTGCTGGGCCTCGTCCGCCACGAGCATGCCCCACGGCACCTCGGCGAGCCGGGGCGCGTCCAGGCGCATCGTGCCGTACGTGGTGAGCACGAACTCCCCGTCGGCCAGGCCGTCGAGGCCGCGCCGCGCGCCGTGGAAGCGCCGCACGGGTGTGCCGGGGGCGAACCGCTCGATCTCCCGCTGCCAGTTGCCCATCAGGGACGTCGGGCAGACCACCAGGGTGGGCCCGGCGGACCGGGCGTCGGTCTGCCGGTGCAGGTGCAGGGCGATCAGCGTGATCGTCTTGCCGAGTCCCATGTCGTCGGCGAGGCAGCAGCCGAGACCCAGCGAGGTCATACCCGCGAGCCAGTTCAGGCCTCGCCGCTGGTAGTCCCGCAGGGTGGCGGCGAGGGCCGCCGGCTGCTCCACGGGCTGCTGCGCCTCGGGGTCCGCGAGCCGCTCCCGCAGGGCAGCCAGCCACCCGGTGGGCCGCACCTCGACCCGGTGGCCGTCCACTTCCGCCCAGCCCGTCAGGGCCGCGCCCAGCGCGTCCACCGGCGTCACCTTGTGGTCCTGCCGGGAGCGGGCCAGGCGCACCTCCTGAGGGTCGATGAGGACCCACTGGTCGCGCAGCCGGACCACGGGGCGTTTGGCCTCGGCGAGCCGGTCCAGCTCCTCGCGGCTCAGCCGCCGGTCGCCCAGCGCGAACGACCAGTCGAAGGCGAGCAGCGCGTCGGCGGACAGGAACGACGGCATGGCCGCGAAGGACGTGCCGGACTCCGGCTCGTCGTCGGGAGGGCCCACCTCCGCGCGCGTGGTGAGCTCGCGGGTCAGTCCCTTCGGCCAGTGCACGTCCACGCCGGCGGCCGCCAGCGCCCGGGCGCCCGTGCCGAGCAGCTCGGTGACCTCCTCGTCGGCGAGCTCGACCGCGTCCGGCACGGTCGCCGACAGCAGGGGCGTCAGCGGCGCCCAGGCCCGGGCCGCGCGGCGCAGGGCGAGCAGCGCGTCCATCCGCGCGCGCGGGCCGAAGGCCTCGCCCCCGGCGCCGGACCAGACGTCCGCGGCGTCCGCCACGAGCGCGGGATCGCTCACGCTGTGCACCTGGAGCACGGCCCGGAACGTCACGTCCGCTTCGTCGTCCACCGCGTCCGATGCGACGTCCCTGGCGTCCGCTTCGTCGTCTACCGCGCCCGATGCGTCGTCCGCCGTGTCCGTCAGGCCGCCCGCTTCGATCCGCAGCGACAGCCGCACCCCCGCGTCGTGGCCCGCGGCGACGTCGGCGGCCCATGCGCGCTGCTCGGGCAGGCGCACCGGCTCGGCCGACGCGTAGGCGGGGCCGCCGGCGACCAGCGGCGCGGCGGGAGTGCGGGGCAGGGCGTCGGCGACCGCGTCGAGGAAGGCGCGCAGCAGCCGCTCCGGGTCGGGCAGCCGCAGTGGCCCGGCGCCCGTCAGTGGCCCGGCGCCCGTCAGGGGCGCGGCGTGCGCCTCGGGCGGCATGGCGGCGGCGAGGCGGCGAACGGCCTCCACGTCCTGGGCGCGCAGCGGGCCCGTCCGCCAGGCGTCGTGGTCGCCCGGGGACAGCCCCGGCAGCAGCAGTCCGCGTGCCACGAGGTGCAGGGCGTGCGCGGCCGCCGCGCCCCAGAACACGGTGGACCGGTGCCCATGGGCTTCGGCGCGCGCACGTGTGAGGACCGGCAGGGCCGCGCGTACCGGCAGCAGAACCGCGGGCACACTCAGCGGCTCGACGCCGTCGTCGCCGGGCACGACGACGGTCAGGTCCGCCGCGGACGCCGAGGTCACGGTCGGCGGAGCCTCGCCGTCGGGTCGCCAGAAGGCGACGCTGCCGGTTCGGGCCGGGTCACCGGGCAGGAACACGGCGTGGAGGTGGGCCAGTTCGGGGAAGTCGGAGGAGGGTGCCGGGGGAGTGGGATGCTCGGCTATGGCTTATTCCTCAAATTTGACTAGCGGAGTCGGAGTCGCCGAGGGTACAGCACTTCCTGTAAACCCTGGCTATGACTTAGCTGTGAGTTAGGTCACTATAGAGGTCTCGGGGGTGCGTAAGGGTAGCGCCTCAGGGATGTCTCAGGGTCGCGGTCCGGAACTGCCGCAAGCGCGGGCCCGTTCTCGAGACAGAGAGCGGCAGTGGCCGCGAAGGAGGCGACATCATGTCCAAGAACGCCAAGATCGCCGCAGGTGGTGTGGCAGTCGGGCTCATCCTGTTGATCTGGCTGCCCTGGTGGGCATCGCTCCTGATCATCCTGGGAGTCCCGGCCGCCGCGTATCTCACGCTGGACCCCTCGCAGCGGCGCAGGCTGCGCCGAGCCACCCGCAAGGAACTGGGCCGTTGACGCGCGGCTGACCGGCCCGGCCGAAGACCGCACCGGCTCGCTCCGGCCGTACGGCCTGCCGGCTCGCTCCGGCCGTACGGCTTACCGGCTCGCTCCGTCCGTACGGCCCACGGTCTCGGTTCGGCCCACCGGTCAGTTCGGCCGTACGGCCATCTTGTCGAGGGCTTCGAGAAGACCCGGCAGTTCCGGCCCCCGCCCCACCGGCAGGACCTCGCCGGGTTCCTCGTCGAGCAGCACGAAGGCGATGTCGTCGGTCCTGGCCACGAGCGACCAGCCGGGGCCGTCGGCCCGCAGTGTCCGCGCGTCACCGGGCGCGAACGACGACCGGACCCGGCCCAGCGGAGGCGGCGAGTCGATGTAGGTGCGGGCCTCCGCGAGGACGCGCCGGATGCCGCTGTGGCCCTGCTGCCCGTTCTCCCCGCCTCCGCCCGGGCCGTCGGCTGCAGCGCCCCCGTCGCCCGGTGCCGGCGAGGATCCCGGTGCCGCTGACGACCCTGGTGCCGGGAAGGCCGAGTCGTCGACCTGTTCCCGCCAGGTCGCCCACTGAAGCGCGATCTCGTCCGCACCCAGACGCCGCTGGGCGGGGCCCCAGACGGTGGTGTCCGGCGGAGCCAGCGGAGGCCGGTCGTCGGCCTCCGGACCGGGATCGTGCGGCGCGGGCACCCCGGGTGCCGCGACGGCGACCGCGAGGGGCCAGCCGGGCAGCGCCGCGACGACCGTGCGCTCGTCGGGCGACAGTTCGTACTCCATGCCGCAGTCCCAGGAGGCGATCGCGACGGCCACCAGGGAGACGTCGTCGATGACCACGGTCCACCGGGCGCCGTCGCCGTCCTGGCCGAGCACCAGCCCGTACCCGTCGGCGAGCGGCGCGAGGCCGAGCGCCGCGCACGCCTCCGGATAGTCGTCGCCCAGCACGCTCGGGAACTTCGCCGGCGTCAGCAGCACCGCCGTGAGCACATAAAGCGCATCGTCCTCGGCGGCGACGGTGTCCTCTTCCGTCCCGGCCATCCCAGCCTCCCCATCGGTTCGTCCACCGGCGCGCACCCTAGTGTGCGCGGAAGCCCCTTGTCACGGCCCCGCAGGCACACGCGGAGCTGCCGTTTTCCGGCGGACGGGGGCGAATCGGCCGTCCCGGCCGGGTCTGTCACTCCGCGGGCAGCCCCAGCAACTCACGGGCAACGGTCCGGGGTGACTGGCCGCGTTCCCGGGCCAGCGCGATGACGGCCCGGCAGGCCAGCTCGTTCACCCCGAACGACAGCGCCTCGGGCGACACCCAGCCGGCCGCCTCGTCGGCCCGCTCCTGGTCGTCCTCCGCGCCCGCCGTGACGTAGGCCGCGGCCGCCTCGAAAAGATTGTGCGGACGCTTGTCCCCGCCGACCTTCGGTTCCGTGCGCATGGCATGAGCGACTCTGCCTCCGGCCTTGCGGACCTTGCCCCACATGCTGACCACCTTCCCCCTGTGCGGATGTCCCGCCGTACCGGTCATCTTCCGGACTCCAACGTAAAGTTGCAGTTCCGGTGACAGAAGGGGGAGGGCACTGTGAAGCGCTTCGCGCGCCTGGAACAGATACGGCGAATGGACCCGTACCGGCAGGCCACGGAGATCTACCGGCTGAGCGTGGCGTACGAGTTCCCGTGGGACTTCACCCGCGCCCTGGAACTGGCCCTGTACCGCACCTACGCGGTCCCGAGCATCGGACGGCTGCTCGCCGAGACGGCGGAGCTCACACAGCGGACGCAGAAGCGCTACGACGACACGTCGCTGCTCCTGGACGCCGTGGTCGAGCACGGCTTCGGCAGCGACCAGGGCAGGATCGCGATCCGCCGCATCAACCAGATGCACCGCAGCTACGACATCAGCGACGACGACTTGCGCTACGTGCTGTGCACGTTCGTCGTGGTGCCCAAGCGGTGGATCGACGCCTACGGGTGGCGCAGGATGTCGCGCCACGAGACCGTCGCCGGCGTCGTTCACTACCGCACGCTCGGCCGGCACATGGGCATCAAGGACATCCCCGAGACCTACGAGGAGTTCGAGGCCTGCCTCGACGACTACGAGGCGGCCCACTTCGCCTGGGACGAGCAGGCCCGGCGGGTCTCGGACGCCACGCTGGACCTGATGTCCTCCTGGTATCCGCGCCCGCTCGCGCCGCTGCTGCGCACCACGACCCTCGCGCTGCTCGACGACTCACTGCTGTGCGCCCTCCGTTACACGCCGCCGAGCGCCGCCACGCGCGCGTGGGTGCGTCGCGCGGTACGGCTGCGGGGCCGCGCCGTCCGGCTGCTGCCGCCCCGGCGCGCCCCGCACTTCGCCCGACAGAACTGGGAGATCAAGGGCTACCCGGACGGCTATCGGCTCGCCGACCTGGGCACGCGCCCCGTGCCCGGCGTCCGGGGCTGTCCTGTGCGGCACGTGGCGGCGCCGGACGCGGAGGCCGGGTGATGCGGTTGCTCGGTCTTGGCGGACGGCGGCTGCTCGGTCTTCGCGGACGGTGAGTGCTCAGTCCTGGCGGACGGTGAGTGCTCAGTCCTGGCGGACGGCGAGTGCCAGAAAGCGGGAGTCCTCGTCGACGTACGACGTCATGCGCCACCCGGAACCGGCCAGCAGCGGCCGGAGGTTGGGCTCGGCACGCAGGTCGTCCGGGGTGAGCGCGCGACCGTGGCGCGCGGCCAGGGCCGCCCTGCCGATCGGGTGGAACAGGGCGAGCACGCCACCGGGTCGCACCACGCGTGCCAGCTCGCGCAGGTTCTCGGCCGGACTCGCCAGGTGCGAGATCAGCCCTGCCCCGAACACGGCGTCCAGCGAGTGCGAGCGCAGCGGCAGCGCGGCGACGTCCGTGAGCAGCAACGCCCCGTCACGGTGCCGTCCGGCCCGCACGGCCTCCCGCAGCATGGCCGGGGTCAGATCGGCGCCGAGCACCACGCCCGACGGCCCCACGGCGGCACGCAGCGGAGGCAGGGCGCGTCCTGTGCCGCACCCCGCGTCGAGCACCCGGTCACCCTCCCGCAGTCCGAGTTCGGCGACCGCGGCCGCGTAGGCCGGACCGTCGTCGGGGAACCGGCTGTCCCAGTCGGCGGCGCGGGCGGTGAAGAACTCCTGGACACGCGTCTGGTCGTCGCTCATGTACCGCATGATTCCTCACCGGCACGGATGACGCCTCAGTGCACACGTTCGAGCGTGACTCGATCGTTCCGGTACATCCTTGCGTCATATTCCAACACCTTTCGAAATGCGCTCCCTTCGCGCGCCCCTGGCGGGTCTAGCGTCCCGGAGCCATGGGACACCTGGACCACGCCGCCCTGGGGTGGCTGACCCCCGCGCTGTCGTACGTGATGGCCTGCACCGGCGCCGCACTAGGACTGCGCTGCACCGTCCGCGCGCTCGCCGCCACCGGGCGCTCGCGCCGCAACTGGCTCATCACCGCCGCCTCGGCGATCGGCACCGGCATCTGGACCATGCACTTCGTGGCCATGCTCGGTTTCAGCGTCGCCGGCACCGATATCCGCTACGACGTGCCGCTCACCCTGCTGAGCCTGCTCGTCGCCATGGTCGTGGTCAGCGCCGGCGTCTTCGCCGTCGGCTACAGCCGGGACCGCGGCCGGGCCCTGCTGATCGGCGGGCTCACCACCGGCCTCGGCGTCGCGAGCATGCACTACCTGGGCATGGCGGCCGTCCGCCTGCACGGTGACGTGGCCTATGACCCGGTGCTCGTCGGGCTCTCCGTCCTGATCGCCGTCGTCGCCGCGACGGCGGCGCTGTGGGCGGCGCTCAACATCAAGTCGCCCGTCGCGGTCACCATCGCCTCTCTGATCATGGGCGCGGCCGTCAGCAGCATGCACTACACCGGGATGTTCGCGGTGAGCGTGCGCGTGACGCCCTCGGGGGAGGCACTGCCCGGGGCCACGGCGATGCAGTTCGTCTTCCCCCTCGCCGTCGGCCTCGGGTCCTACCTCTTCCTGACCTCCGCCTTCGTCGCGCTGTCGCCGACGGCGGGAGAGCGTGAGGCGTCCGCGTCGGCCCAGCGGCCGGTCGAGAACGTCGCCCGCTGACCCCGACAGACGCCGACGGACGGGCGACAGGCACTTCGGGCAACAGGCACTCCCGGCGACAGGCCCTCCGGACGGCCCGTCGGCCTGGTCGGCAGACCCCTCAAGCCCGGACGGCACCCCCCGAAGCCGGGGTGACACGCCCCGAACCACCCCCGAGCGAGGAGTTCATGCGTACACCCCGTAGGACCCCCGAGGCAGCCGCCGAGGCGCCGCCCCCGCCCGTGCGCGGTCGCCGCGCGCACGCCGGACCACCGGCCGACGAGGGCGGCCAGGCCCCCTCGGAGGCCGCACCGGACGGAGCGGCCACGCGTGCGGAGCGCTGGCACATACGCCCCCGCACCGTGCGCGCCAAGATCGTCTGCCTGCTGATGGTGCCGGTCGTCTCCCTCCTGGCCCTGTGGGCCCACGCCACGGTCACCACCGCCCAGGACGTCTCCCGGCTGCGGCAGGTCCAGCGCGTGGACGCCACGATCCGGGCCCCCGTCTCCGCCGCCGTCGCCGCCCTCCAGGCCGAGCGGGCGGCCGCCGTACGCCATGCCACCGACCCCTCCGCCGTGGGGACCGACGAGCTGGACGCACTCGCCCGGCGCACCGACCGGGCCGTCGCGAAACTGCGGCTCGGCGAGAACAGCACCGTCGCCGACAGCGAGGAGCTGCCCGCCGGAGTCGCCCGCCGGCTGGAGGCGTTCGTCACGGGTGCCGGGCACCTGCGTGCGCTGCGGACCGAGGTGCGGGACCGGCGCGCGGGCTGGGCCGAGACGTACAGCCGCTACACCCGGACCATCTCGGAGGCCCTCGGCGTCGGCGGTGCCCTCACCGGCATCCAGGACGCCGACCTAGGCTCTGACGCGCGCGTGCTGCTCGAATTCTCCCGCGCGGGCGAGGCTTTGGCCCGGGAGGACGCCCTGTTGGCGAGTGCCCGGCCGTCCGGGACGCTGGCCGGGGAGCGGCTTCGGCTCTTCACCGGCGCCGTCGAAGTGCGCCGCACCCTGACCGAGTCGGCCGTCGCCGACCTGCGCGGCACCGAACGCGCCGGGTGGGACGCCCTCACCGACAGCAGCGCCTACGCCGGGCTGGTCGATGCCGAGGACGAGGTCCTCGCCGCCGGACCGGGTGCCAAGGCGATCGAGGCGGTACCCGGAAGCACCTGGGACACCGCCCACGCGCGCGTGCTGAACGGCATGCGCACGGTCGAGGACGATGCCGCACGAGGCGTCGCGCAGCGGGCCGACCCGTTCACCCGGGGACTGCTCACCCCGGCCGGCGCGGCCGTCCTGCTCGGCCTCGCCGCCGTCGCCGCCTCGCTCGTCATCTCCGTACGCATCGGCCGCGGCCTCGTGGTGGAGCTCGTGAGCCTGCGCAACAGCGCCCTGGAGATCGCCCGGCGCAAACTCCCCGAGGCCATGCGGAGACTGCGCGCGGGCGAGGAGATCGACATCCGCGCCGAGGCACCGGCGGGACCGGCCGCCGAGGACGAGACCGGACAGGTCGCCGAGGCCCTCGGCACCGTCCACCGGGCCGCGTTGCGGGCCGCTGTCGAGCGCGCCGAACTCGCCAGCGGCATCTCCGGCGTCTTCGTCAACCTCGCGCGCCGCAGCCAGATCCTCGTCCACCGGCAGCTGAGCCTGCTCGACAGTATGGAACGCCGCTCGGACGACCCGAACGAACTGAGCGACCTGTTCCGCCTCGACCACCTCACCACCCGGATGCGGCGCCACGCCGAGAGCCTGATCATCCTCTCCGGAGCGGCCCCCGGCCGGGCCTGGCGCATGCCCGTCTCCCTGACCAACGTCGTCCGCGCGGCCGTATCCGAAGTGGAGGACTACGCGCGCGTGGAGGTACGGCAACTCCCCGAGGCGGCCGTCGTCGGCGCGGCCGTCGCCGACCTCACGCACCTGCTGGCCGAGCTCATCGAGAACGCCGCGCAGTTCTCGCCGCCCCACACACGCGTGCGCATCACCGGCGAACCCGTCGGCAACGGCTACGCCGTCGAGGTCGAGGACCGCGGCCTCGGCATGGGCAAGGAGACCCTCGCCGAAGCCAACCGCCGCATCGAGCAGTCCGAGACGCTCGACCTGTTCGACAGCGACCGGCTCGGCCTCTTCGTGGTCAGCAGGCTCGCCGCCCGGCACGGCGTCAAGGTCCACCTGAGGACCTCGCCGTACGGCGGCACCACCGCGGTCGTCCTGGTGCCCACCGCCCTGCTGCACACCGGGGCCGCGGAACGTTCCCACAGTGAAGCCGAGCATTCCCACGGCGAAGCCGAACGTTCCCACGGCGGAGCGGTGTACGCGCGGCAGCCCGAGCAGCGCGCCCACCCGCGCGTGCCCGACGGCATCCCGCATCAGGACACCGTCACCGACGCCGCCCCCGACGCCCTCCCCGCCCCGGCCGACAGGCGCTCCCTGGTGGCTCCCGTCCCGACCGCCCCGCAGACCACCAGCCACACCCCACCCCCAGGAGTCGCCACCTTGCGACTGCACCGGCCCGAGCAGCCCGAAGACTCCGACGACCTCCCACGTCGCGTACGGCAGGCCAGCCTCGCGCCCCAACTGCGGAACGGGCGCCCCGAAGAGCCGCCGCCCTCGCCCGCACCCCGGGACGACGAACGCACGCCCGAGGCCGTCCGGGACCGCATGGCGGCCTACCGCGCCGGCTGGACGCGCGGCGGCGGCAGGCCACCCGGCCGCGGAACCACCACCCCCGGTCCGACGGGCAGCGACAGCAGCGAAGGAGACCCCGCATGATCCAGGACCCGAGCAGGCATTCCGCCCGGAGCTCCGGCGAACTCGACTGGTTGCTGGACGATCTGGTGCTCCGCGTGAGCGAGAGTCGGCACGCCGTGGTGCTGTCCAACGACGGCCTCGCCGTGGGCGCCTCGACCGACCTGCGCCGCGAGGACGCCGAGCACCTCGCCGCGGTCGCCTCGGGCTTCAACAGCCTCGCCAAGGGAGCCGGGCGGCACTTCGGTGCCGGCGGGGTCCGCCAGACCATGGTGGAGATGGACGAGGGCTTCCTGTTCGTGGCCGCCGCGGGCGACGGATCCTGCCTCGCCCTCCTCACCGCCGTGACCGCCGACATCGGCCTCGTGGCCTACGAGATGGCACGCCTGGTCAAACGCGTCGGCGAGCACCTCGGCACCGCGCCCCGCGTCGGCGCCCGGCCCCCCGCCGCCGGATGAACCGAGAGGGCGGTCCCCGCAGATGACCGAGGACATGACGGGCCCCCCGGCCGAGCAGGGCAGCCAGTGGTACGACAACGAGGCCGGCCCGCTCGTCCGCCCCTACGCCATGACGGGCGGACGCACCCGGCCCGCCCCCACCGGCGTGCGGTTCGACCTGATCGCCCTGGTCACGCTCGACCCGGCCGCACCCGGCGTGGACGACGCCCCGCTCGGCCCGGAACACCGCAACCTCCTCGACCTGTGCCGTACGGAGACCCAGTCGGTCGCCGAACTCGCCGCGGGCGCGGACCTGCCCGTGGGCGTCGTCCGGGTCCTCCTCGGCGACCTCCTGGAACTCGGCTGCGTCACCGTCAGCCGCCCCGTGCCGCCGGCACAGCTGCCCGACGAGCGGATTCTGCGCGAGGTGATCGCAGGACTGAGGGCGCTGTAGACGCATGACACCACCCCGCACTCACCTCACCCTGCTCACCTCACCCTTCCCACCTCACCCTTTGCCGGCACTCCCGAGAGAAGTGATCAATGGTCTCCGAGCACTCCGACGCAACCGGCGGCGAGACCTCCGCACTGGCGTTGAAGATTCTGGTCGCCGGCGGGTTCGGCGTGGGCAAGACCACCCTGGTGGGCGCCGTCAGCGAGATCCGGCCGCTGCGCACCGAGGAACTGCTCAGTGAAGCCGGCCAGTTGGTGGACGACACCGACGGCGTGGACCACAAGACCACCACGACCGTCGCCATGGACTTCGGACGCATCACCATTCGCTCCGGCCTCTCCCTGTACCTGTTCGGCACACCGGGCCAGGACCGGTTCTGGTTCCTGTGGGACGAGTTGTCGCAAGGGGCGCTCGGCGCGGTGGTCCTCGCGGACACCCGGCGCCTGGAGGACTGCTTCCCCGCGGTCGACTACTTCGAGCACCGGCGCATCCCCTTCGTGGTGGCCGTCAACTGCTTCGCGGGCGCCCGGCACCACGGCGCTCCGGACGTCTCACGCGCCCTCGACCTCGACCAGGGCACGCCCGTGGTGTTGTGCGACGCCCGTGACCGTGACTCGGGGAAGGAGGTGCTGATCCGGCTCGTCGAGTACGCCGGGCGGATGCACACCGCCCGGCTCCTCGACTCGGTCGGGTGACCGGGTGTCTCTCTGTCAGTCCGCGACGTCCCGCTCCGCCAGGACCTTGTCGATGGCGACCCGGACGAGGAGTTCGCCCGGGACCCCGTTGCGGGCGCCGAACTCCTCGGCGCGCTCCTCGCCCATGTACCGGGCGCCGATGCGGGTGGCCCACTGCCGTATCTCGTCGAGATCCTCCGAGACACGGGCGCGGCCCCGCACGACCACGAAGGAGTACGGCGGCCGGTCGTCGTCCACGCACAGGGCGACCCGGCCGTCACGGATGAGATTGCGTCCCTTCACGGTGTCCTTGCCGGTGTTGAACACCAGCTCGTCGCCGTCCAGGACGAACCAGATCGGGGCCACGTGCGGGCTCCCGTCGGCCCGGACCGTGGAGAGCTTTCCGGTGCGGGTGCCGTGGGAAACGAACTCCCGCCATTGCGCGTCGGTCATCTTCTCTGCCATGGCTCCCATCCTCCTTGCCCCGACCGCGGTCGTGGGGAAGGCTGGCGTGGAGATCCTCCGGCCAGGAGGAGAATCGCACGGGGAGAAAACGGGGAGATCGGAATGGCGCAGAACCAGGGACTGGACTGGCTGCTGGACGACCTGACCGAGCGCGTCCACCAGGTGCGGCACGCACTGGTCCTGTCCAACGACGGCCTGGTGACAGGGGCGAGCACCGGACTGCGCCGCGAGGACGCGGAGCACCTCGCGGCCGTGTCATCCGGACTGCACAGCCTGGCCAAGGGCTCGGGACGGCACTTCGGCGCGGGCAGCGTACGCCAGACGATGATCGAGTTCGACGACGCGGTGCTCTTCGTCACCGCGGCCGGCACGGGCAGTTGTCTGTGCGTCCTCAGCGGCGCGGAGGCCGACATCGGGCAGATCGCCTACGAGATGACCCTTCTGGTCAACCGGGTCGGCGAGCACCTCGACGTGGATGCGCGCCAGCCCGAGCGGAAACCGGAAACAGGTGCCTGACCTGCACGTTCGTCATCCCCCGCGGAGTTATCCACAGGCTCGCCACGAGATCCGCCGAAGCGGCTACGGTTTTTTCACGGCGACCGCACACGGCGTGAGCCGCCGACTCCACGGGGGAGACCGACCATGTCAGGCACCATCGCGAAATCCGACCGCCTCACCTGCGCCCCGAGCCGGGCCGCCCGCGAACTCGACCTGAAGCGAGGGGAGTTCGACCTGGCGGTGAATCTCGGACTCATTCGGACCGTCCCCGACGAAGGAGGCGCAGGCCGACGGGTCGCCCGCGCCGAGATCGACCGGCTGCGCGCCGAGGACCGCTTCCCCGACGCCTTGCGCGAGCGCGTCGCGACCGCGGGCACCCATGAGGGCGCCGAGATCATGGGCGTCCCGCCCACCAGGTTCACGAGCCTCGCGCGCTTCGGCCTGCTCGTGCCCGTACGGTTCTACCTCAACCGCTACCGCACCGTCGTCTGGCTCTATCTGGCCGAGGAACTAAGGCAGTTCGCCGCCGAGAAGAGCAACGCCCGGCTGCTGGCCGGCCGCGTGCCCGCGGAAGTGCGGGACGGGATGAAGGCAAAGATGGACCGGCGCCCCCGCAACTGGCGGGGACGGCACATCGGGTTCCTGCTGCGACAGGCGGGAGACGACCCGTGGGCGCATGCGGCGGCCGTCGCCTGCCTCCTCGACCCGGCCGACGTGGCGGACGTCGTCGAGGACCCGCACGAGCGCGACCGCCTGAACCGCTACCGCCCCCGGCTCCCGGCCCACGGCGCACCCGGCTCGCCCGCCGCCGAGCGGGCCCAGGAGCTCATGACGGCGAGCGAGCCGGACGAGGTGGCCTGGTTCCGCGCGGACCTCGCCCACACGATGGAAACGGCCCGAAGGCGACATCCGGCACCACGCCCGTCCCCCGAACCGGCCCTACGGGAGGCGGACCGTCCGGCCCTCCCGGACCACGCCCCTTCCCACGGCCTCCTGGGCTGGCTGCGCCGCAGAAGTCGGTGGCCGACGGGGTGACCTTGCCCGCCCTCTGCCGGGAGCGGAGGGCGCGTGCCCCGCTGTCCGCCCGATGAGCGATGAGTTTCCGGATGCGTCCCGGTCCGACCTGTGAGGAGACTAGGTCCGGGAGGCGATCATGTTCGCTACGACGAAGGCGTACAGCGGGTTCTCGGTGAACGACATCGAGGCGGCCAGGACGTTCTACGGGGACACGCTGGGACTGCGCGTCTCGGAAGAGCACGGCATGCTGATCCTTCACATCGCGGGCGACCGGGACATCCTGGTCTACCCGAAGAAGGATCACACCCCGGCGACGTACACCATCCTCAATTTCCCCGTCGACGACATCGAGGCGGCGGTCGACGAGCTGAGCAGAAGGGGGGTGCGTTTCGAGCGCTACGACCACCTCAAGGCGGACGACAAGGGCATCTTCCGCGGCGGTGGCCCGCTGATCGCGTGGTTCACCGACCCGGCGGGGAACGTGCTGTCCGTCCTCCAGGAAACCTGATCCGCCGGTCATGCCCGAGCTGCCCGATGTCGAGGGCTTCCGGCAGGTGCTGGAGTCCTGCGCCAAGGGACGGGTCGTGCGGCGAATCGAGGTGCGGGACGCTGGCGTCCTGCACGGCGTCGGGGGCCGGGGCCTGCGTGACGCGCTGGAGGGACGACGGTTCGGCACGCCGGAGCGGCACGGCAAGTGGCTGCTCGCCCGCACCGGCGGCCCCACCCTCGTGCTGCACTTCGGCATGACAGGCCGACTGGTCTGCGGACGTCCCGAGGACCCCGTCGAAGCCCATGACCGCGTGCTGTTCACCCTGAGCGGCAACCGTCAGCTGCGCTTCCGTGACCAGCGCAAACTCCAGGGCCTGTGGCTGGCCCACGACGACTCCGATCTCGACCGGCTGCTCCGTCGGCAGGGCCCCGACGCGATGGCGGTGGACCGCGCGGAATTCGAGGCGGTGCTCTCGTCGCGCCGCGGGCACCTGAAGACCGCGCTCACCGACCAGTCCGTCCTGGCCGGCCTCGGCAATCTGCTCGCCGACGAGATCCTGTGGCGCGCCCGGCTGCGCCCTGACCGCCGGGCGCGGGAGCTCACCCAGGACGACCGCCGTCGCCTGTACAGCGAGATGCGCAGGACCCTGCGGTCCGCCGTCAACGCGGGGTGCGTGCCGCCGCGGGAATCCTGGCTGACCGGCCACCGCGACGACCCCGACCCCAGGTGCCCGCGCTGCGGCAGCGGCCTGCGGCGGTCCAGGATGGCGGGGCGTGGCACGGTGTGGTGCCCGCGGTGTCAGTCGGACGCGTGATCAGGCGGCGGGAGGGGGAGGGGAGGGGTCACCCCGCCGGGGCCAGGTCCGCCCGCTGCGCCTCCTCACCTTCCCCGATATCGGCGACCACGGCACTCAGGGCACCCCCGCCGTCCGGCGTTCCTCGTCCGGTGTCACGAGCGACTGTGTGAACGGGATCCGCGCCAGGGCGAAGACGCCCGCGGCGATCAGCGCGACACCGAAGAGCTGGGGCAGCAGCCACCACCCGGTGCGGACCGTCTCCTCGTACAGCAGGATGCCGAGGGCGAGGCTCACCAGCGCGTCACCGAGGGTGAGGGCGGGCTGGGAGGCGACCAGCGGGCCGGCCTGCATCGCGTTCTCCAGGAGGAACAGCGCGCACACGCCTGCCGCGGCGAACGCGTAGGTCTGCCAGGCGGTGAGGAAGCCCACGAGTCCCTGCTCGTCGAGGATGTGCATGGCAGTCTTCATCAGCGCCGCGGTCACCGCGTAGCTGATCGCCGTCGCGGCACCCAGACACGCCGCCCGGGCCCGCCCCTCCGGGCGGCGCAGGGCGGCTACGGCGAGGCCGGCGACCGCTCCGGCGCACACGGCGAGGGCGGGGAGCCAGCGGTCCAGCTCGACATGGGTGCGATTACCGGCGGGGGAGGCGGCGGCGAGCGCGACCGCCAGGCCGGCCACCACCACCGTCACGGCCACCCACCCCGTGCGGGGCAGATGCCGGTGCATCAGCAGCGACGCGACGACGAGGGTGAGGGGCAGCTCCAGCACGAACAGGGGCTGCACGATCGTCAGCGGCCCGGTCGCCAGCGCCAGCGCCTGGCAGACGGCGGCGGCGATCACCGCGCCGATGCCGGCCAGCCAGACGGGCCGGCGCAGCAGGTCGGCGATCAGCCCGGCCCGGAGCCCCTGGGAGCGCGGCACGGTGAGTGCCGCCTTGCGTTGCAACACCGTCGCGACGGCGTTGCTGAGGGCGGCGCAGACCGCGAAGACGACGGGGAGCACGGTGTGCAGCGTGGCCACCTCCCGGATCGGCGGGCGTGTGACGCCGGCGGTGCCTCCTCCTGCCATGGTCGCCGGAACCGGGCACGCGCGCGATCGGAGCCGAGCAGCACCCTGTCGCGGTGGGTTCAGCCCAGCTTCCTGAACAACCCCTCCTGCACGACCGACACGACCAGTCGGCCCTCACGGTCGTAGATGCGGCCCCGGGCCAGACCGCGCCCGCCGACCGCGATGGGCGACTCCTGGTCGTACAGCAGCCAGTCGTCCGCGCGGAACGGGCGGTGGAACCACATGGCGTGATCCAGTGACGCCATGTCGAAGCCCCGCGGGCCCCACAGCGGCTCGACCGGGATGCGGACGGCGTCCAGGAGGGTCATGTCGCTGGCGTAGGTGAGGGCGCAGGTGTGCACGAGCGGGTCGTCGCCCAGCGGACCGACCGCGCGCATCCACACGGCGCTGCGCGGCTCGGCGTCCGCGACCTCCTCGGTGGTCCAGCGCAGCCGGTCCACGTAGCGGATGTCGAAGGGCTGGCGGCGGGCCATCCGCTCCAACTGCTCGGGCAGCGTGCCCAGATGCTCGCGGATCTCGTCCGTGACCGTGGGCAGGGACTCCGGGTCCGGGACCTTGCGGGCCGGAGGCAGTTGGTGCTCGAAGCTGCCCTCTTCCGGCTTGTGGAAGGAGGCGGTGAGATTGAAGATCGTACGGCCCTGCTGCACGGCCGTGACGCGGCGGGTCGTGAACGACCGCCCGTCGCGCACCCGCTCGACCTGGTAGACGATCGGCACGCCCGGGATGCCCGGGCGCAGGAAGTACGCGTGCAGTGAGTGCACGGGACGGTCACCGTCCGTGGTGCGGCCGGCGGCGACCATGGCCTGGCCCGCCACCTGGCCGCCGAAAACCCGCTGGAGGGACTCCTGCGGGCTGCGGCCACGGAAGATGTTGACCTCGATCTGCTCCAGATCGAGCAGGTCGACCAGTCTCTCGGCCGGATTCGTCGTCATGCGTGGGATTCTCCTGTGCTCGCTGCTGCCGTGCCGTTCACAGCTGGCCGACGTCGGTGACGCGGACGACCGCCCGGCCCTCGGCGTCGGAGGCGGTGAGGTCGACTTCCGCGCTGATGCCCCAGTCGTGGTCGCCGTTCGGGTCGTGGAAGATCTGCCGGACCCGCCACAGGGCGTTCTCCGGCTCCTCCTCGATGATCAGCAGCTTGGGGCCGCGGGCGTCGGGGCCGGTGCCGAGGTCGTCGTACTCGTCCCAGAACTTGTCCATCGCCTCGCCCCAGGCGTCGGCGTCCCAGCCGGATTCCGCGTCCATCTCGCCGAGTTCCCCGACCTGGTCGAGGGCGGCCAGCTCCACCCGGCGGAACATGGCGTTGCGGACCAGGACGCGGAAGGCACGCGCGTTGGCCGTGACCGGCTTGACCTCGTCGGCCTTCTCCTGGGCCTCCTCAGCGGTCATCTCCTCCGGATTGGCGAGCTGCTCCCACTCGTCCAGCAGGCTGGAGTCGACCTGGCGCACCATCTCGCCCAGCCACTCGATCAGGTCCTGGAGGTCCTCGGACTTCAGGTCGTCCGGGACGGTGTGGTCGAGGGCCTTGTAGGCGCCGGCCAGGTAGCGCAGCACGATGCCCTCGGTGCGCGCCAGCTCGTAGTGGGACACCAACTCCGTGAAGGACAGCGCCCGTTCGTACATGTCGCGGATGACCGACTTCGGCGACAGCGGATGGTCGCCGACCCAGGGGTGGCTCTTGCGGTACGTGTTGTACGCGTGGAAGAGCAGCTCCTCCAGGGGCTTCGGGTACGTGATGTCCTGGAGGCGCTCCATGCGCTCCTCGTACTCGACCCCGTCCGCCTTCATCTGGGCCACGGCCTCGCCGCGCGCCTTGTTCTGCTGGGCGGCGAGGATCTGCCGCGGATCGTCCAGGGTGGACTCGACCACGGACACCATGTCGAGCGCGTACGACGGCGATTCGGGGTCCAGCAGCTCGAACGCGGCCAGTGCGAACGTGGACAGCGGCTGGTTGAGGGCGAAGTCCTGCTGGAGGTCGACGGTGAGGCGGACGATGCGGCCGGCGGCGTCCGGCTCGTCGAGCTTCTCGACGATGCCGCCGTCCAGCAGCGAGCGGTAGATCGCGATGGCCCGGCGGATGTGCCGCAACTGCTGCTTGCGCGGCTCATGGTTGTCCTCCAGCAGGTGGCGCATCGCCTCGAAGGCGTTGCCGGGGCGGGCGATCACCGACAGCAGCATCGTGTGCGTCACCCGGAACCGGGAGGACAGCGGCTCCGGTTCGGAGGTGATGAGCTTCTCGAAGGTCTGCTCCGACCACGCGACGAAGCCCTCCGGGGCCTTCTTGCGGACGACCTTGCGGCGCTTCTTCGGATCGTCACCGGCCTTGGCGAGCGCCTTCTCGTTCTCGACGACGTGCTCGGGCGCCTGCGCGACGACGAAGCCCTCCGTGTCGTAACCGGCCCGGCCCGCGCGCCCCGCGATCTGGTGGAACTCCCGGGCGCGCAGGGTGCGCACGCGGGTGCCGTCGTACTTGGTGAGGGCCGTGAACAGCACCGTGCGGATGGGGACGTTGACGCCCACGCCGAGGGTGTCCGTGCCGCAGATGACCTTCAGCAGGCCGGCCTGCGCGAGCTTCTCCACCAGGCGGCGGTACTTGGGCAGCATGCCGGCGTGGTGGACGCCGATGCCGTGCCGGACGTAGCGGGAGAGGTTGCGGCCGAACTTGGTGGTGAAGCGGAAGTTGCCGATCAGCTCGGCGATCTGCTCCTTCTCCTCACGCGAGCACATGTTGATGCTCATCAGCGCCTGCGCCCGCTCCACGGCCTGCGCCTGCGTGAAGTGCACGATGTAGACGGGCGCCTGCCGCGCCGCCAGCAGGTCGGTGAGCGTCTCCGTGAGCGGGGTGTAGCGGTACTCGTAGGACAGGGGCACGGGGCGGGTCGCCGAGCGGACCACCGCGGTCGGGCGGCCGGTGCGGCGGGTGAGGTCCTTCTCGAAGAAGGACACGTCGCCGAGCGTCGCCGACATCAGCACGAACTGCGCCTGCGGCAACTCCAGGATCGGGATCTGCCAGGCCCAGCCGCGGTCGCCCTCCGCGTAGAAGTGGAACTCGTCCATCACGACCTGGCCGACGTCCGCCTGCTTGCCGTCGCGCAGCGCGATCGACGCGAGTACCTCGGCGGTGCAGCAGATCACGGGGGCGTCGGCGTTGACGGACGCGTCGCCGGTCAGCATGCCGACGTTCTCCGTGCCGAAGATCTTGCACAGTTCGAAGAACTTCTCCGACACCAGCGCCTTGATGGGGGCGGTGTAGAAGGTGACCTCGTCCCGCGCCAGCGCGGCGAAGTGCGCGCCCGCCGCGATCATGCTCTTGCCGGAACCGGTGGGGGTCGACACGATCACGTTCGCGCCGGAGACCACCTCGATCAGCGCCTCCTCCTGGTGGGGGTAGAGCGTGAGACCCCGCTCACCGGCCCACGACTCGAAGGCTTCGTACAGGGCGTCGGGGTCGGCGGTCCGCGGCAGCTGATCGATGAGGGTCACGCCCCCCATCTTGCCTGGCCTCCGGCCCGATGCGGGAATCGGCTGCGGGCGCGAAGATCGCGAACGCTACGCTGTGTCGCCGACGGGATGTCAGCGCGCCGGTCAACTGGACAGCGGTACACGAGGAATGGGGCGGGCCACGCCGATGATGGGACCAGCACACTCACTGTCGGGCGGCGCCGCCTGGCTCGGCGTCGGTGCGGCGGCCGCCGCGGCCGGGCACCCGATGCCCTGGCCGGTCCTCCTCGTCGGCGCCCTGATCTGCGCCGGTGCCGCGCTCGCCCCGGACCTCGACCACAAGGCGGCCACCATCTCCCGGTCCTTCGGACCGCTGTCGCGGTGGCTGTGCGAGATCGTCGACAAGCTGTCGTACGCCGTCTACAAAGCCACCAAGAAACAAGGCGACCCGCGTCGCTCCGGCGGGCACCGGACGCTCACGCACACCTGGCTGTGGGCGGTGATGATCGGTGCGGGCACCTCGGCCGTGGCGATCACCAGCGACCGCTGGGGGGTGCTGGCGATCCTCTTCGTGCACATGGTCCTGGCCATCGAGGGTCTGCTGTGGCGGGCGACGCGCGGCTCCAGCAGCGAGGTCCTGGTGTGGCTGCTGGCCGCGGCCACCGCGTGGATCCTCGCGGGTGTGCTGGATCAGCCGGGCAACGGCGCGGACTGGCTGTTCACGGCGCCGGGCCAGGAGTACCTCTGGCTGGGGCTGCCGGTCGTGCTGGGGGCGCTGGTGCACGACCTCGGAGACGCGCTCACCGTCTCGGGCTGTCCCGTCCTGTGGCCCATACCGGTGGGGCGCAAGCGCTGGTACCCGGTCGGGCCGCCGAAGGCCCTGCGGTTCCGCGCGGGCAGCTGGGTCGAGCTCAGGGTGCTGATGCCGGTGTTCATGCTGCTCGGCGGGGTGGGCTGCGCGGCGGCGCTCAACGTCATCTGAGTCATCTGAGCGCGGGCCGGGCCGGAGGAGACGGGCTCAGCGGCCGCCGTACCGGCGCTCGAACGCGGCGACCCGGCCCTCGGAGTCCACGGTGCGGGCCTTGCCCGTGTAGAAGGGGTGGCTCTCCGAGGAGATCTCCACGTCCACGACCGGATAGGTCTCGCCGTCGTCCCACTCGATGGTCTGGTCGCTGGTCGCGGTGGACCGCGTCAGGAACGCGTAACCGGCGGCCCGGTCGCGGAAGACGACGGGGTGGTAGTCGGGGTGCTTGTCCTGCTGCATGGATGCTCCTCGTGCCGCTCGGGTCGGTGCTGCGATCAGCCGGGCAGGACGTCCTCGTCGACGATGTGCACGGCTGCCTCCTCGGCCGACGCCGCCGCGCCGTCGATGCCCACGTCCATGGCGACCAGCGCGCTCTCCTCGTCCTCGTGCGCGCCCTCGTCAGGGGCGACGAGCCGGCCGGAGCGGGCGGCGCCCACCTCGTTGTCCAGGAGTTCCCCGTCGGTGCCCTGGCAGTCCCCGAGACCGTCACCGTCCGGGGCGACGGACTCCGGCAGCTCCTCGGCGAGCCGCTCGTCCAGCGTCTCGCCCTGCCGCCGCTCCGCCGCCGTGACGCCCCTGTGCTCCACGGCCCAGGGCCGCTCGGGAGGGGACCAGCCGCGGTCGAGGGGATCGTCGACGCCGTCGTACTCCAGGGTGTCCTCGGCGTCGAGCAGCCCCGTGTCCTCTCTCTGCTCGGATGGTTCCGGCTGGTAGACGTCGTCTCCCCAGCCGTCGGAGCTCTTCACGGGTACCTCCAGGGGTGGGGCGGGCCCGTTCACACCGGGGCCCGCGCCGGGCCGCCACACGGAGCACTGACGCCGCCCGCCGCCGAACCGCTGCCGCGGTTCCCGGGCGTTTCCCCGAGCCGGTGCCTGACTCCAGCCTTCCACCCCGGCTCGGGACCGCGCAACGCCACGGAACGCCTCCGGCGGTGACCGGCCAGGTGGCGGACCCGACCCGGACGTGGCCCTGCCCGGCCCGGTCTGCGGTCCTGTCGGGCCCCGGCGTGCCCAGCCACGGCGTGGCCTTGCCCGGGCCCCGATCCGGCATGGG
The DNA here is from genome assembly GCF_040613735.1 of Streptomyces sp. NPDC006235. NCBI lineage: Bacteria > Bacillati > Actinomycetota > Actinomycetes > Kitasatosporales > Streptomycetaceae > Streptomyces > Streptomyces sp. NPDC006235. The sequence continues at coordinate 141,058 of NZ_JBEXSR010000005.1, read as the reverse complement.
CCGACCCGGCACGGGACCGACGCCGGGGCCTGGCCCCGGCCCCGGTTCTGCCCGGCCCCGTCCTGCCCGGCCCCGTCCTGCCTGGCCCCGTCCTGCCTGGTCACGGCGTGGCCCTGCCCGGTCCTGACCGGGCACGGGCCCGACGCCGGGGCCGCCTTCGGAAGCACCCCCCGGAAGGCGCCCCCGGAGGTGGCCCTCGGAAGGCGTCCCTCGGAAGGCGCCCCCGGACGTGGCCCACCAGGAAGCGGACCTCCGGAAGCGGCCCAACGGGGCGGGGTCGGTCCCGGAAGGCGGGACCGACCCCGATGCCGGACGTATCGGTGCCGGGCCCCGGAACGGGCCGGAACGGAACGGGGCCGGACCGCCAGGCCCGGCCCCTTCAGAGCGGCGGTCGTTCCGGACGCCGCTCTCTCCCGGTCAGGCCCGCCGAGGGCCTGCCTCTCACGAGGTCCTGGTCGCCCCCGGCCGCCTCGTCATCCACCGCTCACCCGTGCCACGACCTCCACAACGCCGCGTACGCCCCGTCCGCCGCCACCAGTTCCTCATGGCTGCCCAGTTCGCTGATGCGGCCGTTCTCGACGACGGCGATGACGTCCGCGTCGTGGGCGGTGTGGAGGCGGTGGGCGATGGCGACGACGGTGCGGCCGTCGAGGACCTTGGCCAGGGATCGTTCCAGGTGGCGGGCGGCGCGCGGGTCGAGCAGGGACGTCGCCTCGTCCAGGACCAGAGTGTGCGGGTCCGCCAGCACCAGGCGGGCCAGGGCGATCTGCTGGGCCTGGGCAGGGGTGAGCGTCAGGCCGCCCGAGCCGACCTCGGTGTCCAGGCCGTCGTCGAGCGCCCGGGCCCAGCCGTCCGCGTCGACCGCGCCCAGTGCCGCCCACAGCTCGGCGTCACCCGCGCCGGTCCGGGCGAGCCGGAGGTTGTCGCGCAGGGAGCCCACGAAGACGTGGTGCTCCTGGTTGACGAGGGCGACATGGGCGCGGACGCGTTCCGCCGGCATCCGGGACAACTCGGCGCTGCCGAGCGTGATGCGGCCGTCCCGGGGCGCGTAGATCCCGGCGAGCAGCCGCCCCAGCGTCGACTTGCCCGCACCCGAGGGACCGACCAGGGCCAGCCGCGTGCCGGGGGAGACCTCCAGGGACACCTTGCGCAGGACGTCCACGCCCTCCACGTAGCCGAAGTGCACGCGGTCGGCGTGCACGTGGCGTCCGTCGGGGGACACGGAGGGGTCGCCGGCGTCCGGCTCGATGTCCCGGACCCCGACGAGCCGGGCCAGCGACACCTGGGCGACCTGGAGTTCGTCGTACCAGCGCAGGATCATGCCCACCGGGTCGACGAGCATCTGGGCGATCAGCGCGCCCGTCGTGAGCTGGCCCACGTCGATCCAGCCGTGCAGGGCGAACACGCCCCCGACCAGCAGGACCGAGCCGAGGACGGTCACGTGGGTGACGTTGACGACCGGGAAGAGCACCGAGCGCAGCCACAACGTGTAGCGCTCCCAGGCCGTCCATTCCTTGATCCGGCGCTCGGACAGCGCGACGCGCCGGTCGCCGAGGCGGTGCGCCTCGACGGTGCGCCCGGCATCCACGGTCTCGGCGAGCGCGGCGGCCACGGCGGCGTACCCGGCGGCCTCCGAGCGGTAGGCGGCCGGTGCCCGCCGGAAGTACCAGCGGCAGCCGGTGATCAGCAGCGGCAGGGCGAGCAGCACGGCGAGCGCCAGCGGCGGCGCCGTGACGACCAGCCCGCCCATCAGCAGCACCACCCACACCACGCCGATCGACAACTGCGGCACGGCCTCCCGCATGGCGTTGGCCAGCCGGTCGATGTCCGTGGTGATCCGCGACAGCAGATCGCCGGTCCCGGCCCGCTCCAGCACGCCGGGCGGCAGTCCGACCGACCGGACGAGGAAGTCCTCGCGCAGGTCGGCCAGCATCCGTTCGCCCAGCATCGCGCCGCGCAGCCGCACCTGGCGGACGAACAGGGCCTGGACGGCCAGCGCCACCACGAACAGCCCAGCGGTGAGTTCCAGCCGCAGATCCCGCGCGCCGTCGGAGACCCGCTCCACGACTCCGCCGAGCAGCCACGGACCGGCCATCGAGGCGACGACGGCGACCGTGTTGACGACGATGAGCAGCACGAACGCCCGGCGGTGCCGGCGCAGCAGTTCGGCCACATAGGCGCGGACGGTCGTGGGGGCGCCGACCGGCAGGGTGTTCGCCGTCGTCGGGGCGGCCGGGTCGTACGCCGGTGGCGCGACGCCGATCATGCCTTCTCCTCGATCTCTTCCAGTTCGTGCAGGACGTCCTTCAGGGCGACGGAACCGGTCTGCGCGACCTCGTCGTCCGTCTCGCGGGTGACCACCGCGCGGTAGCGGGGCTCGGTGTGCAGCAGCTCGCGATGCGTGCCGGTCGCCACGACCTCGCCGTCGTGCAGGAACACGATCCGGTCGGCGCGGTCCAGCAGCAGCGGCGAGGAGGTGAACACCACGGTCGTGCGCCCCGCGCGCAACTCCCGCACGCCCTGCGCGATCCGGGCCTCGGTGTGCGAGTCGACGGCCGAGGTCGGCTCGTCCAGGACGAGCACCTCCGGGTCCGTGATCAGCGACCGGGCGAGCGCGAGGCGCTGGCGCTGGCCGCCGGACAGGGACCGGCCGCGTTCGGTGATCCGCGCGTCCATGGGGTCGGCGGCGTCCACCGAGCCCTGCACCAGCGCCGCCAGCACGTCGTCGCACTGTGCGGCGGCCAGCGCCGCCCGCGGTTCGACGTCGCCCGAGGCGGGTACGTCGAGCAGTTCGCGCAGGGTGCCGGACAGCAGGACCGGGTCCTTGTCCTGGACGAGGACGGCCGTACGGGCACTGTCCAGCGGGAGTTCGTCGAGCGGCACCCCGCCGAGCAGCACCGAGGTGCCCTCCTGCGGCGGGTGCCCGCCCAGCCGTTCCGCCAGTCGGCCGGCCGCGTCCGGGTCGCCGCACACCACGGCGGTGAGCAGGCCGGTGCGCGCGAGGAGTCCGGTGTCCGGGTCGTACAGGTCTCCGGACGGGAGCTCGGCCCCGCGCGACCCGGCGGTGTCGGTGGCCCGCTCCAGCGCCAGCACGCCCGCGGCCCGTTTGGCCGACGGCCGGGAGAAGGAGTACGCCATGGCGATCTCCTCGAAGTGCCGCAGTGGATAGGTGAGGACCATCACCGAGCTGTAGACGGTGACCAGTTCGCCGACGGTGATCCGGCCCTGGCGGGCCAGGTGCACGCCGTACCAGACGACGGCGATGAGCAGCAGTCCCGGCAGCAGGACCTGGATCGCGGAGATCAGGGACCACATCCGGGCGCTGCGCACCGCCGCGTGCCGGACCTCCTGGGAGGCGCGGCGGTAGCGGTCGAGGAACAGTTCCTCACCGCCGATGCCGCGCAGCACGCGCAGTCCGGCGACGGTGTCCGAGGCGAGCTCGGTGGCGCGTCCGGCCTTCTCGCGCTGCACGTCGGCACGCCGGGTGGCGCGGGGCAGCAGAGGCAGCACGGCGAGCGCCAGCACGGGCAGTCCCACCGCGACGACCACGCCGAGCGCGGGCTGGTAGACGAGCAGCGCGACGCAGACCAGCACGATGGTGACCAGCGCCGCGGTGAACCGCGACCAGGCCTCCACGAACCAGCCGATCTTCTCGACGTCGCCCGTGGAGACCGCCACGACCTCACCGGCCGCGACGCGCCGGGTCAGCGCCGAGCCCAACTGGGCGGCCTTGCGGGCGAGCAGCTGCTGGACGCGGGCGGCCGCCGTGATCCAGTTGGTGATGGCGGTGCGGTGCAGGAAGGTGTCGCCGACGGCGTTGCCGACGCAGGCCAGCACCAGCAGGCCGCCCGCCAGGGCGAGTTGCCCGCCGGAGCGGTCGACGACGGCCTGTACGGCGACACCGACGCAGAACGGCAGCGAGGCGACGGAGGCGAAGTGCAGCAGCCCCCAGGCCAGCGACTTGAGCTGCCCGTCCAGCTGATTCCGGAAGAGCCACCACAGGAATCGGGGACCCGAACGCGCGTCCGGCACGCCCGGGTCGGGGTACGGAAGGTCTTGAATCTGCATGACGTCCCAGTGGCTCGTGTCAGGGAAATGGGGATGGAGGAAGGGCGGATGGGGAGGGGGGAAGGGCGGATGGGGAGGGGGGAAGGGCGGATGGGGAGGGGGGATGAACGTTCGGCCGAGGGCAGCAAACCGTGACAGGTTCGCTTCGCCACGTGCTCGGGGGCAACCGGTTTTCGACCCGCCGAACGGAACCGGCCGACAGGGGTGGGAACAGGGCGGCTCGGCGGGCCGGTACTCATTGCGGAGGCGGCCGAGTCCCCGTAGAACACCGCCCATGAAGAGACGGATCATCATGTCCATGCTTGCCGGAGCGACCCTCCTGGCGAGCACCCTCCTCGGGACCGGTCCCGCCCGTGCGGCCGACGTCCCCGCCGAGTTCGGCACCGACTGGCACGACCCGGTCACAGCCGCCCCGCCCGTCCCGAAGCCCGGCGGCAGGTCGTGCGAAGTCACCCTGGCCCAGGCGCAGTTCCGCGACTTCACCCCGTACCGGGGCACGTACACACCGCCCGCCGACTGCGGTGACCGCTGGAGCAAGGTGGTGCTGCGGCTCGGCGGCAAGGTCAAGGGGCGCCAGTACGACCGGCTCGGCTACCTGCACGTCGGCGGGGTCGAGATCTTCCGCACCTCGACACCGCAGCCCTCGCCCGACGGCATCGAGTGGTCGGTGGAGAAGGACGTCACCCGCTACAGCGACACCTTCCGCGGCCGCCAGGACGTCGAGATGCTCATCGGGAACGTCGTCGACGACACCTACACGGGCGTCCTCGACGTCAAGGTCACCCTGACGTTCCACCAGGGCCGCCCCGACGGGAAGAGCCCCGACCGGGTCCTCACCCTCGACCGGGGGACCGACGGCGCGACCACCCTCACGACTCCGCGCAACAGCGAACGCGTCGTCGCCGAGGTGTACGCCACCGGCTCCGGCGGCGGCTGCGAGGAGTACTGGTACCTGACGGTGCCCGACCCGGCGCCGTACTCGTGCGAGGCGGGCCGAGGCCCCTACCGCGAGGTGCAGATCAGCGTGGACGGCCGGCTCGCGGGCATCGCCGCACCGTTCCCCACCGTGTGGACCGGCGGCTGGTCCAACCCGTTCCTCTGGTACGTCATCCCGGGCCCGCGCGCCTTCGACATCAAGCCGATCACCTACGACCTCACCCCCTTCGCCGGGCTCCTCAACGACGGCCGTCCGCACCGCGTCGAGGTCTCGGTCGTCGGCGTGCCCGAGGGGCAGACCGGCTGGAGCACCCCCGTGAACGTCCTCGTCTGGCAGGACGAGCAGCGCGCCCACGTGCCCGGGAAGCTCACCGCGCACAAGGCGGGCGACCTCGCCGACTCCTCGTCGTACACGCCAGGTCCGGAGCACCGGGTCGACACCGAGGGCGCCCACCGGCTGACCGTCGCCGGATACGTGGACACCTCGCACGGCCGGGTCACGACCACCGTCGGCCGTTCGCTCGCCCACACTTCCGAGCACCGCTGGACGGACGGCGAGACGACCGATGCCCTCGAAGCCGCCTGGAGCGACGAGGAGTCGGTGACCGTCGACGCACGCGGCCCGGCCCGCACCACCCGCACGCACCGGACCTACACGATGGACGGCACGACGACGCTCGGCGCGGGTGACCGGCTGCGCACCGTGCTGGCCCTCGGCGACCGCGCCACGACCGTCGAGACGCGCGACGGCCGTCGTACGGCGTGGACGCGGCTCGACGACTCCTACACGGGCGACGCCACGTACACGGCGAACGTGCCCCGCGACCAGCGGCACGCGGTCGGCACGACGAGCGAGCGCTACCGGCTGTACGGCTCGACCGGCTGCTACGACCGCACGCTGACCACCGTCCAAGGGGTGCTCACGGGAGACCACCGGCGTTGCTGAGGGGGCCTGTGTGGCTCATGTGACATGCGCCACGTAGGACGCTTTTACGTGGCTGAAACGTTGCGGTCTTGTGCGCGATCAAGACAGCCTCCAGTGTGTACGGCTACGGAAGCCGCTTTCCGTATCGCAGAAGTCCCCTCCGGCCTCTGTGTGTCCCGTCCCCCAAGGAGGCCTCGTGCCACCGTCCGTACCGTCCCTGCCGCGGCGCGTCGCACGCACCCTGCGTACCTCACTCTTCGCGCAGGTCCTCTGCGCGCTCGTCCTCGGAATCCTCGTCGGGAAGCTGTGGCCGGACACGGCCACGGCTCTCCAGCCGCTCGGCGACGGTTTCACCCGGCTCATCAAGACGGTGATCTCGCCGCTGGTGTTCTGCGTGGTCGTCGTCGGCATCGCCAAGGCCGGTGACCTGAAAGCGTTCGGCCGGATCGGCGTCAAGGCCCTGATCTGGTTCGAGGTCGCCTCCACGGCGGCCCTCGTCATCGGTCTCGTCGCCGCCAACGTCGTCGGGCCCGGCAAGGGCATGAACGTCGACCCCTCCTCGCTGGACGCCGCCGCGGTGGACCAGACGACGGGCGGTGGTCATCTGCCCTCGACGACCGAGTTCGCCCTCAACGCGCTGCCCGAGAGCTTCGTCGGCGCCTTCGCCGAGAACCAACTGCTCCAAGTCCTCATCCTGGCCTGCCTGGTGGGCGCCGCCCTGCTGCACCTCGGACACACCAGGGTGCCGAAGATCCTGCCCGCCATCGACCAGGCCCAGGACGTGATCTTCACGGTCGTCGGGTTCATCATGCGGCTCGCCCCGCTCGCGGTGTTCGGCGCGATGGCCCACCTGGTCGGCAACTACGGGCTCGGCGTGATGAAGACGTACGCCAAGCTCATTGTGCTCTGCTACGTGGCGGCCGCGCTGTTCGTCGCCCTGCTCGCCGTCGCCCTGCGGCTGGTGACCGGGCTCAGCCTCTGGAAATTCCTGCGCTACATCCGCGAGGAGATGCTGCTCGCGCTCGGCACCGCGTCCACCGAGTCGGTCATGCCGCGCGTGATGCAGAAGCTGCGCCGGGCCGGTGCCCGCGACGACGCGGTGGGTCTGGTGCTGCCGACGGGCTACTCCTTCAACCTCGACGGCGCCTCGCTCTACCTGTCGATCGGCACGCTGTTCATCGCCCAGGCCGTGGGCGTCGACCTCAGCCTGAGCCAGCAGATCACCGTGGTCCTGGTGCTGATGCTGACCAGCAAGGGCATGGCGGGCATCCCCGGTTCGGCGTTCCTCGCCCTGTCCGCGACGGCCTCGTCCCTGGGCGCCATCCCGGCCGGAGCCGTCGCCCTGCTGCTCGGCGTGGACCGCATCATGGACTCGATGCGCGTCGTCACGAACCTGCTCGGCAACTGCGTCGCCGTGTTCGCGGTGTCCCGCTGGGAGGGCGCGCTGGACATCGAGCGGGCCAGGAAGACGCTCGACGGGGAGGACACGTCCGCACCCGACGACGAGCAGGACGGCGGCGGGGCAGGCATCGAGGCCTCGGCGGCGGCCGACCCCGCGCCGGGCATCCCCACCCAGAAGCCCAAGGAACCCGCCCCCGAGGTCAGTTGACCAAGGCGACCGACACCGACCGGGCCGCGGCCACCGCTCCAACAGGAGAGCGGCGGCCGCGGCCCGTTTCGCGTGCCCGGTCGTGAACGTGCTTCAGCACCGCCGCACCGGCGCCCCGTCGATCAGCGTGTTCAGCAACCCCCCGAGCGCCCCGCGCTGTTCCTCCGTCAGCGGCGCGAGGATCTCCTCCGCGGCCGACCTGCGCGCCGCCCGCAGTTCGCCCAGCGCCTTGCGGCCGTCGTCCGTGAGCTCGATGCGGATCACCCGCCGGTTCGCCGGGTCCGGGACCCGCCGCACCTTGCCGCTCGCCTCCAGCCCGTCGACCAGTGTCGTCACGGCCCGCGGCACCACCTCCAGGCGCTCGGCCAGGTCGGCCATCCGCGGCGGCGAACCCCAGTGCGCGAGGGTGCGCAGCAGCCGGGACTGGGCCGGTGTGATGCCGAGGTCGCGCCGCTCCAGATGGTGCTTCTGGATGCGGTGCACCCGGCGGGTGAGCCGCAGCAACTGCTCGGCGAGCAGGCCGTCGGAATCGGGGGAGGTCATGCGGGAACAATATCAGGATGATGTTCATTGTGAGTATAGGTAACAATGAGCTACGATCCGATCCGCCGCTCGCCCCGCCCTGTACAGCCGTCCTGGCCCCACCCCGTACCGCCGCCCGTACCGCTCTCTCGAAGGAGCCCATGCATCCCGACCGTGAAGCCCCCTGGAGCGCACCCGCCGACGCGAAGGAACAGCCCCGGCAGGTCCGCCGCATCCTCAGGCTCTTCCGCCCCTACCGGGGCCGCCTGGCGGTCGTCGGCCTGCTGGTCGGCGCCGCGTCGCTGGTCTCGGTCGCCACGCCCTTCCTGCTGAAGGAGATCCTCGACGTCGCGATCCCGCAGGGGCGCACCGGCCTGCTCAGCCTGCTCGCCCTCGGCATGATCCTCAGCGCCGTCCTCACCAGCGTCTTCGGTGTCCTCCAGACCCTGATCTCCACGACGGTCGGCCAGCGCGTCATGCACGACCTGCGCACCGCCGTCTACGGCCGGCTCCAGCGCATGTCCCTCGCCTTCTTCACGCGCACCCGCACGGGCGAGGTGCAGTCCCGCATCGCCAACGACATCGGAGGCATGCAGGCCACCGTCACTTCCACCGCGACGTCCCTGGTCTCCAACCTCACCAGCGTCGTCGCCACGATCGTCGCGATGGTCGTCCTCGACTGGCGCCTGACCGTCGTCTCGCTGCTGTTGCTGCCGGTGTTCGTGTGGATCAGCCGCCGCGTCGGCAACGAACGGCGGAAGATCACCACCCAGCGCCAGAAGCAGATGGCGGCCATGGCCGCCACGGTCACCGAGTCGCTCTCCGTCAGCGGCATCCTGCTCGGCCGCACGATGGGCCGCTCCGACTCGCTGACCAAGTCCTTCGCCGACGAGTCCGAGGAACTCGTCGAGCTGGAAGTGCGGTCCAACATGGCCGGCCGCTGGCGCATGGCCGTCATCACGATCGTCATGGCGGCCCTGCCCGCCGTCATCTACTGGACCGCCGGCATGGCCCTCCAGCTGGGCGGCCCCGAGGTCTCCCTCGGCACGATCGTCGCCTTCGTCTCGCTCCAGCAGGGCCTGTTCCGCCCGGCCGTGAGCCTGTTGTCGACGGGTGTGCAGATCCAGACCTCGCTCGCCCTCTTCCAGCGCATCTTCGAGTACCTCGACCTGCCGATCGACATCACCGAGCGCGCGGACCCGGTCCACCTCGACCGGGTCAAGGGCGAGGTGCGCTTCGAGAAGGTCTCCTTCGGCTACGACGACAAGGACGGCCCGGTTCTCGACGGCATCGACCTCACCGTCCCGGCCGGCGGCAGCCTCGCCGTCGTCGGCCCGACCGGCGCCGGCAAGTCCACGCTCGGCTACCTGGTGCCCCGCCTCTACGACGTGACGGGCGGACGCGTCACCCTCGACGGGGTCGACGTCCGCGACCTCGACTTCGACACCCTGGCGCGCGCGGTCGGCGTCGTCTCGCAGGAGACGTACCTCTTCCACGCCTCGGTCGCCGACAACCTGCGCTTCGCCAAGCCCGACGCCACCGACGAGGAGCTGCACCAGGCGGCGAAGGCGGCGCAGATCCACGACCACATCGCGTCCCTGCCCGACGGCTACGACACGGTCGTCGGTGAGCGCGGCCACCGCTTCTCCGGCGGCGAGAAGCAGCGCCTGGCCATCGCCCGCACGATCCTGCGCGACCCGCCGGTCCTCATCCTCGACGAGGCCACCAGCGCCCTGGACACCCGGACCGAGGCGGCCGTGCAGGACGCCATCGACGCGCTGTCGGCGAACCGCACCACGCTCACCATCGCCCACCGGCTGTCCACCGTCCGGGGCGCCGACCAGATCGTGGTCCTCGACTCGGGGCGCGCCGTCGAACTCGGTACGCACGAGGAACTGCTGGAGCGGCACGGCCGGTACGCCGCTCTCGTACGCCGGGACGCCCAACTGGAACCGACAAGATGAAAATATGCCGGGTTTATGACGATATGCGGGTTACCGTGCCCGCATGCAGAAGAACACTCCGCCACGGAGCACGATTCGACTGACGCGCCGGGGCCGTATCGCCCTCGTCGCGACCGGAGCCGTCGTGGTCGGTACCGCCGTGGCGGTGCCGCTGCTGACCCTGGGGCCCGAGGAGGACGCCCGGCCCACGACCCTGGTGATCCCGGAGGGCTGGCGCGCGAGCCAGGTCTACGCCGCCGTCGACAAGGCCCTGGCCCTGCCTCCCGGCAGCACGAAGAAGTCCTTGGCGAAGGCCGCCCTCAAACTGCCGAACGACGCCGAGGGCAACCCGGAGGGCTACCTCTTCCCGGCGGTCTATCCGCTCCAGGAGAAGACGACCCCGGAGAAGCTCCTGGCGCTGATGGTCGACACCGCGAACGAGAAGTTCAACGGCGCGCCCATCGCCGCGGGAGCGCAGCGCAACGCCATGAACGTCTACCAGGCCGTCACCATCGCGAGCATCGTCCAGGCGGAGGCGGCCACCAAGGCCGACATGGGCAAGGTCGCCCGGGTCGTCTTCAACCGCCTCGAACGCGGCATGCCGCTGCAGATGGACTCCACCCTCAACTACGCGCTCGGCCGCTCCACCCTGCGCACCACGCCGAGCGACACCCGCGTCGACAGCCCCTACAACTCGTACCAGCGCATGGGCCTGCCCCCCACCCCCATCGACAACCCCGGCGAGCAGGCCATGCGCGCCGCCATCAACCCGACCCCGGGCGACTGGCTGTACTTCGTCACGGTCCGCCCGGGCGACACCCGCTTCACCGCGGACTACGCGGAACACCAGCGCAACGTCGCGGAGTTCAACGCGCAGCAGAAGAAGGACGGCGCGCGGGCGGCCGGATGACCCGCCCGGGTCTCACGCGGCGACCGGCTCCCGCGCCAGCAGCCGCCTGATGTCCCGGACGGCCGCGCGGCCGGCGCGGTTGGCGCCGATGGTGCTGGCCGACGGGCCGTAGCCCACGAGGTGGATACGAGGGTCGGCGGCCGCGCGGGTGCCCTCCAGACGGATGCCGCCGCCCCGCTCGCGCAGGCGCAGCGGGGTGAGGTGGTCGATGGCCGGGCGAAAGCCGGTGGCCCAGAGGATGACGTCGGCGTCGACGTGGCGACCGTCCTGCCAGTCGACTCCCGTCGGCGTGACGCGGTCGAACATCGGCTGCCGGTCGAGCACCCCGTCCTCGATGCCCTGGCGGATCGCGTCGTTCAGGGGCAGCCCGGTGACCGAGACGACACTCCTGGGCGGCAGGCCCTGCCGTACCCGTTCCTCGACGAGCGCGACGGCCGCCCGGCCCGCGTCCTCGTCGAAGGGACCCTCACGGAAGACGGGCGGACGCCGGGTCACCCAGGTCGTGGCGGCCGCGTACGAGGCGATCTCCAGCAGGTGCTGGGTGCCCGAGGCGCCACCGCCCACCACGACCACCCGCTGCCCGGCGAACTCCTCCGGCCCTGGGTACTGCGCGGTGTGCAACTGCCGCCCCCGGAAGGTCTCCTGGCCCGGATAGCGCGGCCAGAACGGCCGGTCCCAGGTGCCGGTCGCGTTGATCAGCGCCCGCGCCGCCCACACGCCCTGCGAGGTCTCCACCAGCAGCCGCCCGCCGGGCCCCTCGCGCACGGCCCGCACGTCGACGGGGCGCCGCACCCGCAGGTCGAAGGTCCGCTCGTACCCGTCGAAGTAGTCACTGATCACCTCGGCGGACGGCCGTGCCGGATCCGCGTCCGTGAGCTCCATGCCCGGCAGCGCGTGCATCCCGTGCACCTTGCCGTACGTCAGCGACGGCCAGCGGAACTGCCAGGCGCCGCCGGGGGCGGGGGAGTGGTCCAGCACGACGAAGTCGCGGTCCGGCTCGAAGCCGGATCGCCGCAGGTGATAGGCGCCGGCCAGACCGGCCTGACCGGCGCCTATGACGACCACCTCGACCTCGCGTGTGGTGTTCACGCCTCTACCAACCGTGCCGGGTCCGTGGATCTTCCCGAGGGACGGCCCGCGCAGCTCCGAACGAGAGGACTCCTCCGGCCGGTGCACCGGAAGGAAGCCCCCGCCCGGGATCCGCGTGGTGATGATCATCCCGACCTGCCCCCTCGGCCCCTCCGGAAGAGGCGCCCCCCCCATGCGACGTACCCCCTCCCGCCGGCTGCTCGCCGCGGCACTGCTCGTGGCGTCCGTGCTGGCTCCGATGGCGACGATGCCCGCCACGGCCGCCCCCGCGACCGGCATCGCCCGCCACGACCAGGACGACTTCCCGCGCCACGGCCTCGGCCCCGAGCTCACCGAACGAGACTCCTACGTCCGCATCGGCAGCGAGACCAAGACCTTCACGGTCAGGGCACTGCTCGAACTCGTCGACGAGGGCCGGATCGGGCTGGACGACCCGATCGCCACGTACGTCAAGGGCGTGCCCGACGGACACCGGATCACGCTGCGGCAGCTCGCAGGGATGCGCAGCGGCCTGTTCCCGTACACCGCCGACGCCGACTTCACCCACGATCTGCTGAGCGACCCGGAGCGCCACTTCAGTCCCCGGGAGGTCCCCCCCCGTACGGCTTCCGGCACCCGAACACCTTCGGGCCCGGCCAGGACTTCCAGTACTCCAACTCCAACCTCGTTCTGCTCGGCCTGGTGATCGAGAAGGTCACCGGCCGCAAGCTCGCCGACGTCATCCACGAGCGGGTGCTCCGCCCTGCCGGCCTGCACCACACCCTGTTCCCGCAGGACGACGAGTTCCCCGAGCCGCACCCGCGCGGCTACACCGACCAGACGCTCAGCGGCGAGGTCGAGGACGTCACGAACTGGAACCTCAGCTGGGCCTGGGCGGCCGGGGCCATGATCTCCAACCTGCACGACCTGCGCCGCTGGGCGAAGGTCGTCGCCACCGGCGAGCTGCTCAGCCCCGAGACCCAGGCACAGCGGCTCAGGACGCTGCCGACCGGCTACCCCGGCACCACCTACGGCCTCGGCATCCTCGAGACCAACGGCTGGATCGGGCACAACGGCTCGATCCCGGGCTACGAGACCGTGACCGTCTGCCTGCCCTCACAGCGGGCCACGATGGTGGTCATGCTCGACACGGACGTCCTGTCCGGTGACCAGGAGCCGTCCACCCTGCTCGCCCGCGCGATCACCGCGGTCGTGACTCCCGGCAACGTCTACGACGGCTCGGCCGCCACCCGGCCGTGACGCGCGGGTCCCCCGCCCGCGCGGCGGGGGACCCGGCGGGCCGGCTCACGACCCGGTGGCAGGGCGGGGCGTGGTCGTCGACGGAGGCAGGTCGCCGTTGAACCGGGTGTCGGTGAACTCGGCGAAGTCGACCTTGCGGGGGATGAGCTTCAGCGCCGTGAACGTGTCGGCGATCTCCTGCTCGGAGGCGATCAGCGGTTTGTCGACGGCGACCTCGACCCGGGTGGTGTAGGTGCGCTTCACCGCGGCGAGTGCCACGTCCTCGGGGAGCCCGGTGTCCTTCGCCCAGACCTTCGCCCACTCCTCCTCGTGGTCGTACACCCACCTGTAGGCGCGCCGCAGCCGCTCCAGGTAGTCCTTGACGGCGGCGGCCTTCTTCTTGTCCTTCAGCGCGTCCGGTGCCGCGACCTGGAAGGTGAGGCCGTTGGTCACGCCGTCACCGTCGGTCAGGACGCGGCCCTGCTTGCCCTTCAGCACCTGCGAGGTGTACGGGTCCCACACCGCCCACGCGTCGACCTTGCCGGCGGTGAACGCGGCGAGCGCGTCGGCCGGCTGGAGGTACTTGACCTTGACGTCACTCGGCTTCAGCCCGGCCTTCTTCAGGGACGCCACCAACTGGTAGTGAGCGGAGGATCCCTGGGCGACGGCGATCGACCTGCCCTTGAGCTGCGTGGGGTTCCTCAGGGGCGAGTCGTTCGGCACGAGGATGGCGTCGCCCTTGGACGTGCCGTGCCACGCGGCCACGACCTTGATCTTCGAACCCGCCCCGGCCGCGAACACCGGCGGGGTGTTGCCGACGCCGCCGATGTCGACGGCTTTGGCGTTCACGGCCTCCAGCAGGGGCGGGCCGGAGGTGAACGTCGACCACTTGATCTTGTAGTCGAGGTTCTTCAGTTCCCCCGCGGCCCGCAGGATGGCCTCCGAACCTCCCTTTTGGTCACCGACGTTGATCGTGACGGAGCCGTGGCCGTCGGTGCCGCCGTCCGACGTACTGGCGGCCGAGTTCCCGCCGCAGGCGGTGAGCAGCAGGGCGAGGGGGAGGAGCAGGGCGGCGGGGGCGAGGCGTCGTCGCATGGCGGTTCCGTTCGTGTGTTCGTGCGTGAAGAGGTTCAGGCGGCTTCGGCGGCCGTCGCCTCGACGCCGAGGCGTTCGAGGAGGCCGGCGCGCAGTGCCGCGAAGCGCGGGTCGGTGATGTCGCGGGGACGGTCGAGGTCGACGCGCTGCTCGTGGGCGATGACGCCGCCGTCCATCACCAGGACGCGGTCGGCGAGCAGCACGGCCTCCTCCACGTCGTGGGTCACGAGGAGCACCGCGCAGCCCCGGCGCTGCCACAACTCGCCCACGAGTCGCTGGGCCTTGATGCGGGTGAGGGCGTCGAGCGCGCCGAACGGCTCGTCGAGCAGCAGCAGATCGGGCTCGCGCACCAACGCGCGGGCGAGCGAGGCACGTTGGGCCTCGCCACCGGAGAGGGTCTTGGGCCAGGCGGCCGAGCGGTGGCCGAGGCCGACCTCGTCGAGGGCCTGCTCGGCGACGGCACGTTCGGGCTTGCCGGGCAGGCCGAGCAGGACGTTGCGCCACACCCTCTTCCACGGCATCAGCCGGGGCGCCTGGAAGGCGACGGCCTTGCGGCGGGGCACCAGGACGGTGCCCTCGATGTCGCGGTCGAGCCCGGCGAGGATCCGCAGCAGCGTCGACTTGCCGCAGCCGCTGCGCCCGAGCAGGGCCACGAACTCGCCCGGCCGGACGTCCAGTCGCAGGTCGTCGATGACGGCACGTCCGTCGAAGGCCCGCGTGAGCCCCTCGACATGGACCGCCTGGGGGGTCACCGGCCGGTGAACGTCGGTCGCCATTGCAGCAGCACCCTTTCGAGAGAGCGGACGATGAAGTCGGCGAGCAGGCCGAGGAAGGCGTAGACGACCAGGCAGACCACGATCACGTCGGTCCGCAGGAAGTCCCGCGCCTGCACCATGAGGAACCCGATGCCGGAGTCGGCGTTGACCTGCTCGGCGAAGACCAGCGCGAGCCAGGCGATGCCGAGCGAGTAGCGCAGACCGGTCATGGCGTTCGGCAGCGCGCCCGGGAGGACGACGTGCCGGACGAGTCCCCACCGGGACAGTCCGAGGGACTCCCCGGCCTCGATCAGCTGCGCGTCCACACCGCGGATTCCGGCGTAGACGTTGAGGTAGAGCGGGAAGGTCACGCCGAGCGTGATGATGGCGACCTTGGGGGCCTCGCCGATGCCGAACCAGATGATGAACAGCGGGATGAGCCCCACGAACGGCACGGTCCGCAGCATCTGCACGGGCGCGTCCACCAGGTCCTCGCCGATCCGGAACAGGCCCGAGAGCAGGGCCAGTCCGGTACCGACGACCAGGCCGAGCAGCAGCCCGGCCGCGACCCGCTGGAGCGAGGTGCCCATGGCCGCGGGCAGCGAGCCGTCGGCCACCATGTCACCGGCGACCTGGGCGATACGGCCGGGCGAGGCGAGCACGTCCGCCTGCAACGCGCCTGTGCTGCTGAGGAATTGCCACAACACCAGCAGCAGGACCGGGCCGGTGGTGCGGCGCAGCCAGCGGGGGACGCGGGTGCGGCGGGAGGAGGTGGGGACGAGGGGCTGGAGGCCGAGGTCATGAGCCGATATTGACGAAATATCGGGTTTCGTCGACCTGGGCGGGGCATGGCTGATGCTCATGAAGGCTCCACGGGGGAGAGAGCGGGCAGGGGGAGGCACACCTCGCCGCCGCCGCGCCGACGTGAAACAGGGGTGTTCAGTCGAGAACGGGGTGTTCAGTCGAGAACGGGGTGTTCAGGCGAGAACGGGGCGTTCAGCGGGCAGGCGGAACCAAGGCGAGGGAACCGGAATGCGCGGAGAGGAAGGGCGTCAGCGGCCGCGGCGACACGCGGCGGAAGCCACCCGCAGCAGGTCGATGTGACCGCGCGTGGTGAGCAGGGCTGAACGCAACATGCGGCTGAACCTAGTCAGGTGGCATGCGCACGGTCAACGGGCGTCTCGTCCAGTGGACGCCGGTACCGCCACCGGGCGGCGGTCATCGGGAGAAAGCGGGCGCGTGCGTCAGGATGGGAGGCATGTCAGATGTCTTCACCACCCGAGTTCTGAACGTCCGCACCGGTGCCACGGAGCGGGTCGTCGACATCACCGGCGACTGCGAGTCCTTCCTGCGGGAGGCGGCGGCCGGGCGTGACGGCCTCCTCAATGTCTTCGTCCCGCACGCGACGGCCGGAATCGCCGTTCTGGAGACCGGTGCCGGCAGCGACGACGACCTCCTGGCCGCACTGCACACGCTGCTTCCCGCCGACGACCGCTGGCAGCACCGGCACGGCAGTCCCGGCCACGGCCGCGACCACGTCCTGCCGGCCCTCGTCCCGCCGCACGCGACCCTGCCCGTGCTGGGCGGCCGGCTGGAGCTCGGGACATGGCAGTCGGTGTGCCTCGTGGACACGAACAAGGACAACCCGGAGCGCAAGGTGCGGCTGAGTTTCCTGGGGTGAATGCGCTCAGCCCTGCGCGTAGCCCCGTGCCCGGTGCCCGAACGGCTCCGGCGCGCAGTGACGCGTGCCCGTAATGCCCGTATCCTCGTCAATGCCAGATTCTCTTCCGAGCAGCGGATGATCGCGGGCGCAAGCGAGGCGAAGCGTGGTTCGGTCCGGCGAGGAACCCAAGCCGGCGGGACGTGCGACGGACGGCACGGGGCCCGCCCGGCTTCGTGAGCGGTTTCTCGAGGGGCAGCCGGTCGACACGGGTGTCCGGACGTCCATCCTGAACTCGTGGCGGCGCAGCCGCTCCCTGGGCCTGTCACCGAACCAGACCGACCTGCCCTACCGGGAGGACTTCGACCCCGGGGGCCGTATCGTCCGCGCGGCCGTGCCGGTGCTCGACCGGCTTCAGGACGCGTTCTCCGGCAGCCAGATCAACATCTCGGTCGCCGACGCGAACGGGACGGTCCTGCTGCGCCGGTTCGGGGATCCCGCGATGGCCAGGAACCTCCCGGCGATCCAGCGGGTGCCGGGGTTCGTGTTCGCCGAGCAGGTCGCCGGCACCAACGGCATCGGCCTCGCCCTCGCCGAGCGGCAGCTCATCCGCGTCTACGGCGCCGAGCACTTCGCGGAACGCTCCCAGGGCAACGCCTGCGTCGCGATGCCCGTCCGCGACCCGCTCAGCGGACGCATCGAGGGCGTCCTGTGCTTCGGCTATCCGCGCAGTTTCGAACAGCCCGCGCTGGGTGCGGCGATCCGCAGGGCGGCCGAGAACATCGAGCGGCGGCTGCTGGGGCAGAGTTCCGCGCACGAGCGCGCCCTGCTGCGCACGTACCTGGCGACCGGCGGCGGGGCCGGGCTGCACAGCGGCATCGCCCTGGACGTGCTGGCCGACGAGTTCCCCCCGCGTGACCAGGACGTCCTGAGGGAGAAGGCCGCCGAGCTGATCTCCCGCGGGCAGCGGGCCGCCGTCGACGTGGCCCTGCCCGGCGGCCGGCGCGTGACGCTGGTGAGCCGCCCGATGACGAGCGCCTCAGGAGTGCGGGGCTTCGCCGTCGAGGCGGTGCTGCCGGGCGCCCCGGCGGCGGAGCGCCTGGTCCTCCCGCACCAGGCGGACGAACTGCCGGACCTGGCCGCCCTCTCGACCGGCCCACGGCCCGCCCCACAGTCGATCACGCTGCCGTCCGGTTATCTCGCCGCCGCATCCGCCCCCGCCGTCGCTCCCGACGGCCGCCGGGGCCGGGGTGTGACCGGTGGCGGTCCGGGCGTGGCCGACGGCGACGGGGGCGGCGTGGACGGCGGCGGGGACGGGGCGGGCGGTAGCAGTGCGGCGGTCGCTGACGGCGGCCGGGCCGACGCCGACAGGCGTGTGGCCGAAGCCGGTACGGACGCCGCGGGCGGCGGGGGTGCGGTCGACGGCGGTGGAGGCGCGCTGTACGGCGGCGGGGATGCGGCGGTCGGTGACGGCGGCCGGGTCGGCAGCGGCAGGGGTGTGGCTGGAGGCGGTACGGACGCTGCGGGCGGCGGTGGGGGTGTGGCCGATGGTGGTGGGGACGCGCTGTACGGCGGCAGGGGCACGGCGGGCGACCGCAGCGGCTCGCCGTTCCCGGCCCGGGGGCTCGTCATGGTGGGCGAGCCGCACGTCGGGGCCTACGCCCTGGCCGCGCGCCGGCGCCTGGAGCTGCTGTCCGAGGCCAGCGCCCGCATCGGCACCACCCTCGACGTGCGCCGCACCGCCGAGGAACTGGCCGAGACGGCGGTCCCGCGCCTGGCCGACTTCGTCACCATCGACCTGCCCGACGCCGTCCTGCGCGGCGAGGAGTCCGCCGACCCCGTCGCCGACCTGCGCCGCACGGTGCTGCACGGTGTCCGCGAGGGCTTGCCCTTCACACCGCCCGGCAAGCGCATCGACTTCGGCCCGACCGCGCCCCAGCTGCGCTGCCTGACCACGGGCGAGGCGGTACTGGAACCGGACCTGGAGGCCGCCGCGGGCTGGCTCGCCCAGGACCCCGAGCACACCGCGCGCCTGCTCGCCCACGTCCGCTCCCTGATCGCGGTGCCCCTGGTCGCCCGCGGTGTCGTCCTGGGCATCGCCAGCTTCTACCGCGCCGGGAGCGCCTTCGGGGACGACGACCGTTCGCTGGCCCAGGAACTCGCCGCCCGCGCCGCCCTGTCCATCGACAACGCCCGGCGCTACACCCACGAACGCGCCATGGTCCTGGCCCTCCAGCGCAGGCTCCTCCCGCACGGGCTGCCCGACCAGGACGCCGTCGAGGTCGCCCACCGCTATCTGCCCGCCGAATCCGACGTGGGCGGGGACTGGTACGACGTCATCCCCCTCTCCGGCACCCGCGTCGGGCTCCTCGTCGGCGACGTCGTCGGCCACGGCATGCTCTCCGCGGCCACCATGGGCCGGCTGCGCACGGCGGCGCGCAGTTTCGCCGAGCTGGACTTCTCCCCGGACGAGGTCCTCACCCATCTGGACAACCTCGTGGGTCGCCTGGACCGGGAGGACCCCGACGGCAAGGGCGCCGGCGTCATCGGCGCGACCTGTCTGTACGCCGTCTACGACCCGACCGAGCAGCGGTGCCTCATGGCCCGCGCCGGTCACCCGCCGCCCGCACTCGTCCACCCCGACGGCACCGTGTCCTACCCCGACCTCCCGGCCGGGCCCCCGCTCGGTCTCGGGGGTCTGCCCTTCGACACCGTCGAGATCGACGTCCCCGAGGGCAGTCAGCTGGTGCTCTACACCGACGGACTCATCGAGGACCGCCACCGTGACGTCGACGTGGTGCTGGAGCAGTTGCGCGCGGCCCTGGCCCATCCGGAGCGGGCGCCCGAGGAGACCTGCCAGGCGGTCCTGGACACCGTGGCCCCCGCGCACCCGCACGACGACATCGCCCTGCTCGTCGCCCGCGTACACGCGCTGGACCCCGGCCGGATCGCCGCCTGG
This sequence comes from Streptomyces sp. NPDC006235, assembly GCF_040613735.1. Taxonomy (NCBI): domain Bacteria; kingdom Bacillati; phylum Actinomycetota; class Actinomycetes; order Kitasatosporales; family Streptomycetaceae; genus Streptomyces; species Streptomyces sp. NPDC006235. Next base: position 121,369 of record NZ_JBEXSR010000005.1, on the reverse strand, counting down.
GAGCTGCCCGCCGACCCGGCGCTCGTCGGCGAGGTCCGGGCCTCGGCCATGCGCCGCATGGCCGACTGGGGGCTCGACGAGACCGCGTTCGCCGCGGAGCTGATCCTCAGCGAGCTGATCACCAACGCCGTCCGGCACGGCACCGGGCCCATCCGGGTCCGGCTGCTGTACGGGCGCACGCTGATCTGCGAGGTCTCCGACGTCAGCAACACCGCCCCCCATCTGCGCCGGGCGGCCAGCACCGACGAGGGCGGACGCGGCCTGTTCCTCGTCGCGCAGCTCTCGCAGAGCTGGGGCACGCGCTACCTCCCCGAGGGCAAGGTCATCTGGGCCGAGTGCGGGCTCGACGCCGCGTGAGGCGTCCGCCGACCCGCGTGGGAGTCACAGCGACCTAAAGGTGCCCGAAATGCTGTAATTTGATCGGGTGCGCGACGCCCCTGACACGCCGGTGAAGGCGGCTTCACCCTTCGGGCCGGAGCCCTTGGTCCGTATCCGCGGGCTCGGCAAGCGGTTCGGCGGGACCGTCGCGCTGGCCGGGGTCGACCTCGACGTCCACGCGGGCAGTGTGCTCGCCCTCCTCGGGCCCAACGGCGCCGGAAAGTCCACGCTCATCAAGGTCCTCGCGGGCGTCCACCCCGCCGACACCGGACAGATCACCGTGGACGGCATGCCCCTCGGCAGCCAGGCCGCGTCCACGAGCATGTCCTTCATCCACCAGGACCTCGGGCTCGTGGAGTGGATGACGGTCGCCGAGAACATCGCCCTGACCAATGGATACGCCCGCCGCACCGGGCTGATCTCCTGGCGGCGCACCCGCGAGCGCTGCGTCGACGCGCTGCGGATCGTCGCCGCGCACCTCGACCCCGACGCGCCGGTCTCCGGCCTCGCACCGGCCGAGCGCTCGCTCGTCGCGATCGCCAGGGCCCTGGCGGCCCGCGCGAAGCTCATCGTCCTCGACGAGCCGACCGCCCGCCTGCCGGCCGCGGACAGCGCCCGGCTCTTCGGCGTCCTGCACGACCTGCGCGACCGCGGCCACGCGATCCTCTACGTCAGCCACCGCCTGGACGAGGTGTACCAGGTCGCCGACACGTTCGCCGTCCTGCGCGACGGCCGCCTGGTCAGCCACGGCCGCCTCGCGGACCGCGGCCCGGCCCGCCTGGTCCACGACATCGTCGGCGAGGCCCCGGAACCCCCAGCGGCCCGCCCCGTCGGCCTCCCGGCCCGCACGCCCCCCGTCCTGACCCTCGACGGCGTGCGGACCGGGCGGGTCGGGCCGGTCTGTCTGAGGCTTGCTGCCGGCGAGGTGCTGGGGCTGGTCGGGCTCTCGGGGGCCGGGCACGCGGAACTGGGGCGTGCCCTGGCCGGGGACCGACGCCTTCTCGGGGGGCGGGCCGTGCTGCACGGGCGGCCCTATCGGCCCCGCTCGGTCGCGGAGGCCGTCGCCCGTGGCGTCGGCTTCGTGCCGGGGGACCGGCTGCGGGAGGGCTGTCTCGCCGAACTGACCGTACGGGAGAACCTCCTGGCCAATCCCCGTGCGGGAGGACGGCGGGCGCCGCGCTGGATCGGTCCCCGGAACGAACGCGCCGAAGCCGCAGCCCTCATCGACCGGTTCTCCGTGCGCCCCCGCGACAGCGAGGCCCCCATCGCCACGCTCTCCGGCGGGAACCAGCAGAAGGTCATGATCGGCCGCTGGCTGCGGACGGAGTTGCGGCTGCTGATCCTCGAGGAGCCGACCGCGAGCGTGGACGTCGGCGCCAAGGCCGCGATCCACCGCCTGCTCGACGAGGCGCTGTCGGCGGGCCTCGCGGTGCTGCTCCTGTCCACCGACTTCGAGGAGGTCGCGAGCGTGTGCGGACGCACCCTGGTCTTCGTCCGCGGGTCCGTGACGGCCGAACTGAGCGGCGGCGCCCTCACCGTCACCGAGCTCACCCGGGCCGCCTCGGCCATGCCCCCGCTCACGGCCGCGACGAACCCATGACCGAGCCGCCCTCCCCCGCCCCGCCCCGCCCCGGGCGCCGGCGCGCCCCCGGCGGGAGCCGCATCGGCGCCTACGGCCTGCTCGCCCTCACCGCCCTGCTCTACCTGGTCTTCTCCCTAGCCCTGCCGGACACCTTCCCCACGCTGGACACCGTCGACTCGATCCTGTCCAACCAGTCGATCCCGGCCGTCCTCGCACTGGCCGCCATGGTGCCCATCGTCACCAGCGCGTTCGACCTCTCCATCGGCTACGGCCTCGGACTGGCCCACGTCATGGTGATGCAGCTCGTCGTCAACGCGGGCTGGCCCTGGCCGCTCGCCTGCCTCACCGTGCTCGCCGGAGGCCTGGTCGTGGGCGTCCTCAACGGCGTCATCGTCGAGTTCGGCCGGATCGACTCCTTCATCGCCACCCTCGGCACCGGCAGCATGATGTACGCCGTGACCGGCTGGATCACCGACGGCAGCCGGATCGTCCCCGGCCCGCAAGGTCTCCCGCCCGCGTTCACCGACCTCTACGACTCCACGTTCCTCGGCCTCCCGGTCCCCGCCTTCTATGTGCTCGCCCTCGCCGGAGTCCTCTGGCTGGTGCTGGAGCGGCTGCCGCTCGGCCGGTACCTGTACGTCGTCGGATCGAACCCGCGGGCGGCCGACCTCGTCGGCATCCCGACCCGCACCTACACCGTCTACGCCTTCGCCGCCTCGGGTCTGATCGTCGGCTTCGCCGGTGTGTTGCTCGCGTCCCAGCAGCAGATCGGCAACCCGAGCGTCGGCCTCGACTACCTGCTGCCCGCCTTCGTCGGCGCCCTGCTCGGCTCCACGGCGATCAAACCGGGCCGGCCCAACGCCCTCGGCACCGTCGTCGCCGTCGCCGTCCTGGCCGTCGGCCTCACCGGCATCGCGCAGCTCGGCGCCGACTTCTGGACGGTCCCGCTGTTCCACGGCGGCACCCTGCTCATCGCCGTGGGCCTCGCCGGATACGCCGCCCGCCGCCGGCTGCGCGGCGGCGCCGCGGCCCGCGACACACCCGCCGCGCCGCCCCCGCCACCGTCCTCCACCCCGCCACCCTCCTCGTCGCCTCCCTCCTCCCCGCCGCCGTCCTCCCCGACGCCGGAGGGCGGCGCACCCCCCTGACCCCTCCCGGGCACGTCCGCCACGCCGATCCCTCACAGGAGCCCCCCGTGCACCGCAACCGCAAGGCCGCCCCCGGAGCCCGCACCGCGCGGCTCGTCTGCTGCGCCCTGCTGGCGACGGCGACCGCCCTCGTCGGCTGCGAGCGCGGTTCCTCGGACGGCGCGGACGAGACCGCGACGGGCCCGAGCGGCTGCCCCGACGTCCAGGCCGGGGCGCGGGCCGCCGTCGCCCGGGCCGAGCGGACCGACATCCCCTGGGGCGGACCCACCACGGGCCCCGAGGCGGTGTCCGGCAAGACCATCGTCTACGTCGCCCAGACGATGACCAATCCCGGCGTCGCGGGCGCCGCGAGGGGGGTCCGGGAAGCCGCGCGGGTCATCGGATGGGACGTCCGGGTGATCGACGGCGGAGGCACCCCGGCCGGTATCCAGGCGGCCATGAGCGAGGCCGTCGCCCTCAGGCCCTCGGGCATCGTCATCGGCGGCTTCGACCCCGACTCGACGGCACAGCAGGCCGCCCGGGCCAACGCGCGGCGCATCCCGCTCATCGGCTGGCACGCGGTCCCCGAACCCGGACCCAGCCGGGACCCCGACCTCTTCACCAACGTCACCACCCGCGTCCAGGACGTGGCCCGCATCAGCGCGCAGTGGGTCATCTCCGACTCTGACGGCCGAGCCGGGGTCGTGCTCATCACCGACGCGTCGATCCCTTTCGCGAAGAACAAGTCCGACCTGATCAGGCAGGAACTCGCCAGGTGCCGGGGAGTGCGGCTGCTCTCCGTCGAGAACATCCCGATCCCGGACGCGAGCAGCCGCACCCCGCGGGAGATCTCCTCGCTGCTCTCCCGGTTCCAGGACCGGTGGACCCACTCCGTCGCCATCAACGACCTGTACTTCGCCGACGCCGCCCCCGCCTTCCGCGCGGCCGGCGAGAAGGGCTCGGGGCCGCCCTACAACATCGGCGCGGGCGACGGGGACCCGTCCGCCTTCCAGCGCGTCAACAGCAGGCAGTACCAGGCCGCCACCGTGCCCGAACCGCTGTCCCTCCAGGGCTGGCAGATCGTCGACGAGTTCAACCGCGCCTTCGCCGGCCGCCCGGCCAGCGGGTACACGGCCCCCGTCCACATCGCCACGGCCGGCAACAGCGAAGGCGCCACGACCTGGGACCCGTCGGGCTACCGGGAGGCGTACCGGAGGATCTGGGGGAAGTGACGCCCGGTCAGGTGTCCATCTCTTCACGGAACATGCACGGAACCCCAGGATCCCTTTAAGTTTCAAGCGCTAATGTCACCGTCAGTCGAGTGGCCGCCGGGGGTCGATCCGAGCGGGGCCCGTTCCGCGGCGGCTCTCGCACCCCCCACCAGGCACAGGAGACTGGGCGTGTACGACGGCGACGTAGTGGTGATCGGCGGCGGCTATGGCGGCGTCCGGCTGGCGAGGCGGCTGGATACGACGGCCCGGGTCACGCTGGTGGACCGCAAGGAGGTCTTCTTCCACCGCGTCGCCTCCCTGCGCGCGGGCGTGCGCCCCGAGTGGACGCACACGCCCTTCATCCCGTACGACCGGCTGCTGCGGCGCGGCCGCGTGGTCGCGGGCAAGGCCGTCCGTATCGACACCGCCGAGCGGCAGGTCGTCCTCGCCACGGGCGAGCGGCTGCCCTACGACGTGGTCGTGATCGCCACCGGCGCCGACTACCCGGAGCCGGCCCGCTTCCTGGGCACCACCGTCGACGAGGCGGCCAAGTCGTTCGCCGAACACCAGCGCAACATCGCCACGGCCGAGCACGTCCTCGTCGTCGGCGGCGGCCCCGGCGGCGTCGAACTCAGCGCCGAGATCCGCCTCGCCCGGCCGGACGCCCGTGTCACGCTCGCCCACTCCGGACCGGCCCTGCTCGACTCCACGGGCAGCGCGCGGCCGGGACGCAAGGCCCTCGCGTGGCTGGAGGCCCATGACATCGAGGTCCGGCTCGACTCGTTCATGTCGCCCGGCAACGACTTCGGCACCTACCGCGACGGCCGCGGCACCGTCATCGAGGCCGACCTGTCCTTCTGGGCGACGGGCACCACACCCAACACGCTCTGGCTCCGCCTCGCCGGACACGGCGACTGGCTGAACCGGGACGGGCACGTCAAGGTCGACCGGACGCTCCGAGTGGAGGGCAGGCTGGACGTGTTCGCCGTCGGCGACGTGAACGACGTCAGCGAACTCAAGATCACCCCCGCCGCTCTCGCCCAGGCCGACATCGCCGCCCACAACATCCGCGCCTACCTGCAGAGTTCGGGCAAGCACCGCAAGGAACCGCGCTTCTACCGGCCGGTCCAGCGCACCCCGCTCATCGTGCCGTTCGGCCCGGCCGACGGACTGACCGTGCTGCCCGTACCGGGCGGCGAGTCCGCGGTCCTGGGCAGCCGCACCACGGTCATGGCCAAGGCGAAGACCCTCATGACGCCCTACATGCGGCGCCAACTCGGTTACACCGCCGCCTGATCCACGTTTCACGCGCCGGATCACCCCGAGTCGTACCCACCCCCCGTCGTTACCCGCCGGTTGCCCCTGGGGTAGGGTCCCCACGTTTCCGGCTACCGACTGATGGTGTGCCGGTACAGGGCGTGTCGGAGGGTGGCAGGACGATGGACTCCCAGTGGGGTGACGGCGGATCAGTGGACCTGGACGACACGCGGCTGGAGGCGCTGAGTCCCGAGCCGTTGCTGACCCGTGACTACGAGACGCGCCCCGCGCTCGTGTACGAGCGGCTGAGGCAGCAGCACGGTCCGGTCGCGCCGGTCGACCTGCTCGGCGTACCCGCCTGGCTGGTCCTCGGCTACCGCGAGGCGCTCCAGGTCCTGCAGGACAACGACGGCTTCCCGAAGGGGCTGGAGAACTGGCGGGCCCGCTCCGAGGGCCGGGTGCCGGCCGACTGGCCGCTCGGCCCCTCCCTGGAGGTCAACCACATCCTGATCCAGGGCGGCCCCGGCTACCGGCCGCTGCGCACGGCGTGGGACGTGGCCCTCAAGCCGTTCCAGGACCCGCGCCACCCCCAGGCCAAGCGCCTCAAGGCCGCCGTCACCGCCTACGCCGACGAGCTGATCACCCTGGTCGGGCAGGGCGGGAAGACGGGAGTCGCGGACCTGTCCGCGCAGTTCTCGCGGCCGCTGCCGCTGATGGTGGCCAGCCACCTGCTGGGCTTCCCCGGCTCGCAGGGCGACGACGCGCTGATGGACATGTGGCGCGTCCTCGACGCCGGCCCGGACGCGGAGGCCGCACTGGAACGCCTGCTGGCGACCCTGGCGGAACTCGCCGCGACGAAGCTGGAGAAGCCGGGCGACGACTTCCCCTCCTACCTGCTGGCCGCGCACCCCGACCTGTCGCTGGACCAGCTGGCCCGCGAGCTGTTCATGCTGCTCGGCATGACCTCCGACCACGTCGGCATCCTCATCTCCAACACCGTCGTGGAGGTCATCTCGGGCGAGGGCAGCGTGCGCGCCAGCCTGTCCGCCGGGATGGTCAGGGAGGCCATGAACCGGTCCGTCATGCGCAAGCCGCCCCTGGTGAACTTCGTCCCGCGCTTCGCCGCCGAGGACACCCCGCTGGGCAACTACACGATCCGGGCCGGCGACCCGGTGTGGGTCTCCTCGGCCGCCGCGCACGCCGACCCGCTCTTCGCCGACCACGTCGCCTCCGGCACCACCATCAGCACCCGGGCGCACCTGTCCTGGGGAGCCGGGCCGCGCCAGTGCCCGGCGCGCGAGCTCGCCTCGACGGTCGCGGCGGCCGGTGTGGGGCGGCTGTTCGAGCGGTTCGACCACCTCGACCTCGCCCTGCCCGCCGACCAACTTCCCTGGCGCTCCTCCCCGTTCATGCGCGGCCTGCGCTCGCTGCCCGTACGGTACGACCTCTCCGCGGCGCCCGCGCGGCCGTCGGCCGACGGTCCCGCGCCGGAGGTGGCCGAAGAGGTCCTGCCGGACCGTTCCGCCCGGCAGCGGTCCTCGCTGTGGCGCTATCTGACGGGCCTGATCCGCGGCGGTCGCTGACCGGGAGACCGGGGGTGGGAACGCCCATGCCGTATCGGCGTTCCTCCCGGTCCGACGGTGACGGTCTCACGCAGCACCCGTGACGAGCGGTGCTGTTGCGCGGCGATCGACTCTGCAATGCTCGGTGGTGATCCCGGGTGAACGTCCCCCCCCCACGAAGTCCAGAAGGCTCCTCTCATCTCAGGAGCCATGGATCCGCCTTACCTGCTGGTCGCCCTCGTCCTGCCCCCGCTGCTGCTCGGACTCGCGCTGTTCGCCGCCGCGCTGCGGGCGATGGCCGCGCGCCAGCGGGAGGTCATCCTGGCGGACGAGCGCATCGCCGGGACCACGGGCGCCCTGACCGGCGGGCTGCGGGAGGTGGTGGCCTGCGGCGCCGAGGACCGTATGGGGGCGGTCGCGGGTGCGCACGTCGACGACGCGGCACGGGCGACCCTGTCGCTCGCCCGGCTCACCGCGGTACGGACCGCGGCGCTGGGCATCAGCGGCTGGGTCCCCCTGCTGATCCTGCTCGCGGCGCCCTGGCTGGTGCGCAACGGCGTGACGGCGGGGGCGGTCCTCGGCGCGGTGACCTACGTGCCGCAGGCCCTCCAGCCGGCCCTGCAGGGCTTCGTCCAAGGGCTCGACAGCAGCGGACTGTGGCTGCTGGTCACCGTCGGCCGGATGGCCGAGGTCGCCGAGGAGTCCGCTCCCGAGCCTGCGCGGGACGCCACGGCGTCCCTGCCCGGGGAGCCCGAGGCCGATCGGCCGGTGGCCCGGCCCGGCGCCTGCCGTGTGGAGCTCCGCGGCCTCACCTTCGCCTACGCCCAGTCCGCGGACCCGGTGATCCGCGACCTGAACCTCCTCCTGCGGCCCGGTGAGCACCTCGCCGTGGTCGGCCCGAGCGGTGCGGGGAAGTCCACCCTGGCGGCCCTGATCGCCGGGGTGCTCGAACCGCAGGCCGGGCAGGTACACCTCGATGACCTGCCCGTCCGTGCTCTGGTCGGCCGCGGCGAGGGTCTGGCCCGGTTCGTGGAGCGCCTCGGTGGCTACGACGCGCCACTGGACCCGCGGCGCCTGTCGGCCGGTGAGCGGCAGCTCATCGCCCTGGCCAGCGCCCTGCTCCCGGCGCTTCGGCTGACGCCGCTGGACGAGGCGACGTGCCACCTCGACCCACTCGCCGAGGCCGTCGCCGAGGACGCCTTCGCCCGCGGCCCCGGCACCCTGATCGTCGTCGCCCACCGCATCAGATCGGCCCTGCGGGACGACCGCGTCCTGGTCATGGACGGCACACGGGTCGCCCTCGGTACACACGAGCAGCTGATGACCGCGTCCTCGCTCTACCGCGACCTGGTCGGCCACTGGGGCGCGGCCGGCCCCTCCCCGGACAGCGGCGCCCGGCCGGCGCGGCCGACGGCCGGGGCGATGGCACGTACCGGGATGGCGGCCGTGCTGCGGATGACAGTCGCTCCGCGATCTCCCGCGTCCAACGCGACCAGCGCGAACTCCGGGTCGATGAACCGCTGCCGCCGCACCAGCTTGCGGACACCGTGGACCAGACGGTCCGGCGGGGCGTTGGTGCAGATGACGCCGCCGGCGTGCAGATCGAGCATGCGGCGCAACCGCTCGGGTGTCGTCGAGGCCATCAGCAGCAGCATCCGGCAGTCCGGGAGCCGGGCCCTCAGCTCGGCCGTGGTGGCGACCTCCTCGCCCTCCCTGGAGTCCACGTCGATCACGACCACGTCCGGGCGGCATGACAGGGCACGGGCGATGACCTCACCGTTGCCCTCGACGACCTCGATGTCCTCCTCACGCGACACAAGAGCGGCGAACGCTCCCCGTACCAGGCGGCGGTTCTCGACGAGAAGAACGCGGATCAATGTCGCTCCCACTCGGCTGTATGCGGCCCGGATCTCTGCTCATGTCAGGAATTCCAGTTCGGTCCCGGGCAAGGACGGCCGCGGAGGCCGACGTTGATCGAGTGGTGAGGTCTGGGGGGCGGGCGTACCGTCGAACGGTGGACACCGCAGGCAGCAGCCCGCAGCCGGCTTCACCACAGGCGACCACCACCAGGGAATCCGGTGGCGGCGGAAACGCGATGGCACTCTTCGTCATCGCCTCGTGCCAGCTGATGGTGGTCCTCGACATCACCATCGTGAACATCGCACTGCCGCAGATCCAGCGTTCCCTGGAGTTCTCCACCACCAGCCTGTCCTGGGTGGTGAATGCCTACACCCTCACCTTCGGCGGACTGCTACTGCTGGGGGGTCGGATCGGCGACATCCTGGGCAGGCGGCGCGTGTTCATCTTCGGCGTGCTGCTCTTCGTGCTCGCCTCCCTGCTGGGCGGGCTCGCCCAGAATGCAGGTCAACTCCTCGCCGCACGCGCCCTGCAGGGCGTCGGCGGCGCCATCGCGTCCCCGACCGCCCTCTCGCTGGTCAGCACGACCTTCCGTGAAGGACCGGAACGCAACCGGGCCTTCGGGGTGTTCGCCGCGGTCTCCGCGGGCGGCGGCGCGATCGGCCTGCTCGCGGGCGGCATCCTGGTGGAGTGGCTGAACTGGCGGTGGGTGCTCTTCGTCAACGTCCCGATCGGACTGCTCATCGCCCTCGCCACCCCACGCTGGATCAGGGAGTCCGAACGGCACCCGGGGCACTTCGACATCACCGGCGCCCTGACCTCCACCGTGGGCATGGTGCTGCTCGTCTACGGATTCATCAGAGCCGCGCAGGAGGGTTGGCGCGACGCCCTCACCCTCGCGTCGTTCGCCGCGGCGGTCGTCGTCCTGACGGGCTTCATCCTGGTCGAGCGCCGCTCCAGACAGCCCATCACGCCGCTGCACATGTTCGCCGACCGCAACCGCGCGGGCACGTACGGCATCATGCTGTGCCTGGCCGCCGCCATCTTCGGCATGTTCTTCTTCCTGACGCTCTTCGTGCAGAACGTGCTGGAGTTCAGTCCGTTGCAGGCCGGGCTCGCCTTCCTGCCGGTCAGCGCGGTCATCGCCATCGGCGCCGGGCTGGCCTCGCGGTTCCTGCCCACGTACGGCCCCAAGCCCTTCATGGTGGTGGGCGCGATCCTGGCCGCGGCCGGACTGGCCTGGCTCACCCTGACCGACGTGCACTCCACCTACGCGGGGAGCGTCCTCGGCCCGATGCTCGTCTTCAGCCTGGGCATGGGCATGGAGTTCGTCTCGCTCACCCTCATGGCGCTCTCCAACGTCTCCACCCGGGAGACCGGCGCGGCCTCCGGGCTGCTCAACGCCACCCAGCAGGTCGGCGGTTCCCTCGGCCTGTCCATCCTGGTCACCATGTACGGCACGGCCAGCACCAACGAGGCCGAGAAGCAGGTCCCGCTCTTCCTTCGGCAGGCCACCCCTGGCGAGCGCCTGCGGTTCGAACGCACTGAGCAACTGCCCAAACCCTGGTCCGACGAGATCCTCACCGCCGGCGTCTCGGCCGCCTTCATCATGGCGGCGATCTTCACCGCCGTTGCCGCACTGATCGCCCTGATCGTCATCCAGGTCCGGCCTTCCGACCTCGAACGACTCAAGGGAGGAGCGGGCCCCGGCCCGATGTGAGGCCCGCCCCCTGGTTCCGCTACCTCCCGATCTTCCCGGCGATGACCGGTGCCAGCCGGTCGGCGATGACCCGGTGCCCCCGGTCGTTGGGATGCACCGAGTCCGTCAGATCGCCCGAGCCCAGCCAGCCGGTCGTGTCGACGAAGGAGACCCGCGCGTCACCGCCGGCGACGGCGGCCTTCACCGCGGCCTCGGTCTGCGGGACGTAGCGCCCGCGGAACGTCTCCAGCGCGAAGATCCACGCCTGCGGATACGCCGCCCGGACCTTGCGCAGCAGACTGCCGTACGCCGACTGGAACTGTGCGGAACTCACCCCGTGGCCGACGTCGTTGGTGCCGAGGTTGATGACGACCGCGTCGGCCCGGTAGCGGGAGAAGTTCCAGTCGGGCGTCGCGGCGTTCGGATTGAGCTTGGTGAACTGCCGCTCGAGGCCCACACAGCCGTCCGCCGCGGCCACCAGGCACGCCCCGCCCTGCGCGATCTGTGTGTGCTCCACGCCCAGCCGCTCCCCGATCAGCCAGCCGTACGCGGTACGGGCGTTCTGTGAGGTCGTCGTGCCCACGGTGATCGAGTCACCGACGAACTCGACCAACTTGGCCGGGGCCGGCGGGGCGAAGGTCGTCGCGCCGCTGTCCAGGACGAGCCCCTGGAAGACGGCGTCGCCCTTGTACGATCCCGCCACCACCTGGTAGTTGACCTGGAGCGTGTGGTTGCCGGAGGACAGGGACGTCGGCGTCAGGTTCACCGTCCCCTTGACGTCGTCGTAGAACTTCACCGGCCCGTCGTCGATCCGCGCCCACAGATCGATCGTGCCGCGCTGCTTCAGCTTGACCGTCCTGCCGGTGAAGCCGACGCGGTAGTAGGCGCCCGCCCAGTACGGGGTGTAGGCGGTGGCGGAGCTGGTGGTGTCCCAGCGGCCGACGAACTTGATGTTGGGGTCGCCGGGCTGCCCGGGAGCCGCCGCCTTCACCGTGGCGCCACCGCCGAGCCGGGCGCGGACGACCGGGGCCAGGCGCTCGGCGAACTTGGTGTGGCCCGCCTCGTTCGGATGCCCGTTGCCGTCCTCGTAGTCGGCGCCGTCGGTGAGCCAGCCCGAGGTGTCGACGTAGTGCACCCGGGCGTCACCGGCGCTGTTGCGTGCGCTGACGGCGGCCCTGGTCTCGGTGACGTAGCGCTTCTTCAGCGTCTGCACCGCGAAGAGGTGGGCCGCGGGGTACTTCGCGCGCACGTCCCGCAGGAACGTGGTGTACGCCGACCGGAAGTCGGCGCCGGACACGCCGTGCCCGATGTCGTTGGTGCCGAGGTTGATGACGACCGCGTCGGCCCGGTACCGGGTGAAGTCCCAGTCCGCGCCGCCGGTGCTGGCCGTCTTGAAGAACTGACCGCTCAGACCGGTGCACCCCGACCGGGCGACCAGACAGTACCCGGACCGGGCGATCTGTGTGTGCCGCATGCCCAGCCGCTCCCCGGTCTTCCAGGCGTAGGAGTCCAGCGCCAGCCGGTCGGTGAGCGCCCCGGCCGTGATGGAGTCCCCGACGAACTCCACCAGCCCGGACGGGGCGCCGGCGGCGACGGTCCGCGCACCGGAGTCCAGGACCAGCCCCTGGAAGACGGTGTCACCGGAGCGGTAGGACACGCGCAGGGTGTGGGTGCCGGGGGAGAGCGGCCGGGGAGTGAGGTTCACCGTGCCGCGCACACCGGCGTGGAAGACGTCGGGGCCGCCGTCGATGCTGGCGTAGAAGTTGACCGCGTTCCTGGCCCTGACCTTCACCGTGGTGCCGGTGAAGCCGGTCTGGAGGTAGCCGCCGGTCCAGTTGGGCACGGCCGCGGTCGATGAGGAGGTGTCCCAGCGGCCGACGTACGCGATGTTGGGATCGGACACCGAGCCGTCCCCCGCCGCGGCCCGCGCGGGAGAGCCGCCCGCCAGGGACAGCAGGCAGGCGAGCAGCGCGGCGGTGAGGAGAGCGGGCAGGGCGCGTCTGAGGGAGGGGTGGGGGGAGGTCTGCACGGGGTTCCCTTTCACGTGGGGGTGGTCTGGGAGCGCTCCCATAGGCAGCCTTCCGAGGGAATCAGCGAAGGAGTTCAGGCGTCAAGTAGTCGGGCGCGGGCGAAAGTTGCGCACGGGGTTTCGGCGACAGCCCGGTGTGACGGCGTACGGCCGGGTGGCGGGCCCCGGAGCTTCCGTCGGTGAACCTGCCGCCCGTGGGCGCCTGGGGAGCCGGTGAGCGCGGAACCTTCACGAGGTGAACGGTGGTGCGCGTGCTTCCCAGAGTCCTGCTGCCCCGAGCCACGACGGAGGAGGACTGCCGCGACGGCTCGGGCGGATGCTCCGCGACGGGCTCGGCGTGCGCCGCGCGCTGCACCGGCGCCGGCTGATGCGGCAGGGCTACGACCGGACCAGGACCTGGCGGGTCCGCAAGAGCGGCGGGTACGTGGCGCTACTGGTGCTGACCTTCCTCGGGGCGCTGCTCCTGCTGTTCCACGCGATCACGGCGATCATCATCCTGCCGCAGGAGAAGAGTTTCGAGTCGCCCGTCAGATGGGTGGACAAACAGTGCACAAGGGATGGGGATGGCTTCGGCTGTGCCGTCCTCCAGTCCCTCTTCATGCCCTTCCTCACCCTCGCCCTGGCCACCGTCACCTACCTCTTCTTCCGGTTCACCCATGTGCGCCGGGCCTACCTGCGCAAGGCCCGCCCGGAGCCCCACGCGCTCGTGGAGACCGCGGGTGGCATCTTCGGCCGGGTCGTGGCCCACCTGGTGGAACTCGGTGAGGCCTTCTGCCGCGCCCAGTCCACCCTCCTGTCCCGCTCCCCGTTCCGCCCCAAAGGCCTCCTGGCAGCGCCGCACGAACATCACGGAGCTGCGGAGGTTCTGGGAGTCGATGGGGCGTCGGGCGCAGCACGATTCGAAGGTGCGGTGAGGGGACGGGGCATGGCCCGGCGGTCGCCCGTCAGGAACGGGGCCCGGGAAACGTCTCCAGCGCCTCGGCCAGGCCTGCGGGGTCCGTGCCGATCTTGCGGTACACGGAGGAGAGCAGCTGCCGCACGCCCTGCTCGGTGAGGTGCAGTTCCTTGGCGACCACCGCCGCCGGATGGCCCTTCGCCGTCATCTCGGCGGCCGTGCGCTCCTGGGTCGTGAGCGTGTCCGTCTGCGCGTAGCGCAGGGGCAACGGCCGCAGTCCGGCGGCGGAGAGCTCCCGCCTGGCCTGTGCCGCGAGGCCCTCGGCACCGCAGTGCACCGCGCCCTCCAGGCCCTGGTAGAGCCGGTCGGCGGCGTCGTGCAGGCGGCCGTTGCGGGCCAGTGCGGCACCGTGGCCGACCAGGGCGCGGGCCAGTTCGTAGGCGGCGGGCGACTGCTCCAGCTGGCCCACGGCCTGCGCGTGCAGATCGAGAGCCACCTCCCCGCCCGTCACCTCCGCCTGGACATGCAGCGCCTGGCCGATCGCGGACGCCGCACCGAAGTCCCGGGCCCGCTTGACTGCCTCCTGGGCATGGCGGACCGCCTCCTCGGGGGCGGTGCGCGCGAGTGCCGAGGCCAGGCCCAGCTGCCAGGAGCACCAGGCGGGGTTGCGCCAGTCCCGCGACTCCAGCCACTCCCCGACCTCGGACAACAGCCGCGCCGCCTCGGCGAGTCGCCCCTCCGCCACCAGCAGGTCGGCGTACACCGTACGGGGATCCGGGAAGATGACCGCGTTGGGGACCACGTCGCCGTAGTGGTAGCGGTCGGCGAGCCGGCGTGCGTCACCGGTCCGCCCTCGGGCCAGCAGCGTCTGGATGAGAATGCCGATGGCGAACCACTGGGCGGGCACCGCTCCTTCGACACGCTCGGCGGTGTGCAGCCCGGCCCGGACGAGTTCTTCGGCCTCGCGAAGGCAGCCGCGGCGGTAGCGGATGTAGCCCAGGAGCGTCTGGCCCTGCGCCAGATGGGAGCCGCACCACCCCATGTGCTCGCACTCGGCCATACCGTCGGCGAAGAGCTCCTCGGCCCGCCGGGGCTGGTCGCAGTACATGAACAGCAGGGCCACCGCGGCGGGCACCTCGAAGCCGCGGTTGTCGTCGGTCCAGCTCATCCCTCCGCGGAGGGCCTCCTCGGCGTATCCGAGGGCGGTCGGCCGCGGCTCGCCCCGCACGAGGGCGTCCCACGCCCGCAGACCGAGGATGTAGCGTTCCTCCAGGCCCCGGCCGGTCAGCTTGTCCGCCAACCGCGCCAGCCGGCGTGAGCGGGCGGAGGAGTCGGGCTCGTCGGCGCGGAACGCGCTCCATACGAAGTGATCGGCCTGCATGCGCAGTTTGACGCGCGCGTTGGTCGCGCGCCGCGCCTCGTCGGCGGCCACCGTCGCGGCCTCGGTCAGCCGGTCGGTGTGGGCCAGCGCCTGGGTCAGCCGGTAGACGATGGAGGCGCGCAGGTCGGGGTCGATCCCCGGCTCCTTCAGCGCCTCACGCAGGTGCCTGACCGTGGCCGTGGGTTCGATCAGGAAGGTCGAGCACGCCAGCTCGTGGAGAAGGGCGGCGCGGTCCTCGGCAGGAGGTGGTTCCCGCAGCGCTCGGGTCAACACGCGCCGGGCGGCCTCCGGGGCCCCGGCGCGGAGGTACTGACGCGCGGCGGCGCGCAGGCACGCGACCGCCTCGGGCCGGCCGTCACAGGGGACCTCCAGCAGGTGGCGGGCCGCGACGGTGGGGTCGGCCCCGACCGCCTGGGCAGCATGGGCGGCCGCGTTGTGCATGCCGACCCGCAGGCCCGCGGGGATGTCGCGGTAGATCGTCGTGGCGATCTGCGGGTGGACGAACTCCAGGCCGCCCGCGGGCTCGTCGGTGTCCGCGAGAATGCGGCGGGCGCGCAGCTTCTCGGCCGCCTCGGCGGCCTCCTCGCTGCCGAGTACCGCGAGGTCGGCGGCAACTTCCGGTGCGAAGGCCCCGCCCAGGACAGCGCCGGCCCACGCGAAGCGGATGGGGCCCGGCCCGAGCCGTTTGAGGCGCTCGATCAGCCCGGGGCCCTTGACCGCGGCGGCGAGGTCCCGCATCACGGGCAACTCGTCCTGGGTGCCGCGCACCTTCCGCTCACGGAGCCTGATGGCCAGTTCGACGGCCTCGAACGGGCTTCCACCGGTGACCGTCCAGCACTCGCCGCAGAACTCGTCCTCGGCTTCCTCACCCACTTCGTTCCTGATGATCCGCGCCACGCCGGCCTCGCCGAGCGGGGACAGCACGTGCGGGCGCTGCTCGTGGCGTTCGACGAGCGTACGGAACGAGGTCCCGTCGGACGGAAGTTCGTCGGGCCGGTAGCCGACGACGATCAGCAGCGGGAGGTTCGCGACCCGCGGTGCGAAGGAGGTCAGCCAGTCGAGGGACTCGGCATCGGCCCAGTGCAGGTCGTCCAGGAGCAGGACGACAGGCGAGTTCAGCATCGTCAGGCGCGTCATGACCCAGTCGAGCCCGTCGCGTACGCCGGTCGGGTCCGGCACCCGGGCGGGGTCCGTCGCCTCGAGACCGAGCGCGGCGCCGACGATGTCGTACCAGCTGCCCAGGAAATCCCGGCGCTCCGCCTCGCCCATCCTGGCCAGGATGGGCTGCATGGCCTGGCGGACGACGCGGAACGCCATCCCCCGCTCGTTCTCACCGCCCTTGCCGGAGAACACCGTGAACCCGAGGGCGGCGGCGCGGGCACGCACCGCCGCGATGAGTGTCGTCTTGCCCAGCCCGGCCTCGCCGGTGAAGGCGAGCAATCCGCCGCGCGGTACCTGGGGCACGCCGTCGACGGTGTCACGGAGCTCCGCCAGGGCGTGGCCGATGGCCTGGAGTTCCTCGTCGCGTTCGAGTAGAGGCCGGTCTTCGGTGATCGGTCGCCGCAGCCCATGGGCCATGTGGTCTACCGCTTCCTGTCGTTGCTCCCCGCCGGACGGGGCGAGCGTACGCCCTCGTGCACGCCCCATGGCCGGGTCGGAACGGGAGGTAGACAGAGCGGGTGAATTTCCCGCGGGAGCGGTTCAGGTCTCAGCCTTTCGGGTATTCTGCTGCGTTTCGCCCCTCTCGGGACCCCTGCGGTGGAAACGACCGGTCGGGCAGCGGATCAGAGCACCGCGGGTGCCGCCATCGTGTCCGCGTACCGTGGCACGGTCCGGGACCAGAAGTAGCAACCGCGGATCCAGCCGGCCATGCCCTCCACGTAGCCGACGCCGGACGGGCTCAACTCCGGTCGCAGTTCGTCGAAGAGTTCCTCGAACTCGCGGATCGTGCTGTTGATGTGCCGTGTGGCGAGCGTAACGGCCACCGGCAGGGAGCACCGGTGTGTCCGCTGGTAGGCGAGGGCCAGGTTGATCACGCCGCCCGCGCGGTGTTCCTTCACCGCGGAGAACAGGTCCGGTATCCACACCGCCGCGTCGGCCGACAGCCGGCTCAGGCGTCGCATGACGGGGTGATGGATCTCCTCCGGGGTCAGTTCGCGCGGCTGTGCGGCCTCGCACAGCGGGTGGAACGGCTCGACGCCCGCGATGAGGGAGCGTATGGACCGGCACAGCCCGCTGCCCACCGGGACGTGCTGGGTCTGGGCCACCGCTTCGTACAGCAGACCGTGTACGTACTCACGGCTGTTCCAGGCCCAGCGGGCCGCCTGAGCGGGTGTGCACCGCTGCTGTACCTGTCGATGGAGGTCGGCCAGGGCGGCCCCGAGGGGCGTGGTGGGTGTCTGGCCGTCCCGCAGGATCGCGATGCTCTCGCACAACATGGGCAGCAGCCGCTCCGGCGTGTGCCGGCCGACGTCCTCCGCGCGGTCGTCGTAGATGAACTGGTAGGCGATCTGGTCGGCCATGATCTGGAGGAGCCCGGGGTCCATGGTCGGGCTGTTGCAGGCCGCGAGTTCGGCGGGGCGCGTGTAGGAGATCATGGCCGCCACCGCCGGGTCGTCGGTCAGCCCCCAGGTGGCCAGCCATTCCTCGACGCCTGCCGCCGCTTCGAACGCGTGGGGATTGCGCTGGAACGGGAAGGGCATGTAGAGGTTCGCGTCGATCAGTTCCCTCAGATCGACGACCGGATTTTTCTCCTGCGCGGCGAGCGCTATTTCCTCATGCGTCGCGGACATCGTTGCCACCTGCCGTTCGTGAGTTGTGGACGACGGGTACGACAGTTGTCCCGGGTGAGAGTGAATCCGCCCGACGCGGTGGGTCCGCATGCCGCCTCGTCCGCGGTTCGCTGACCATCACCAAACCCCTCGGGCCCAACGACGCGGCGGGGCGCAGCCGTTCGGAATGGCCGGGCAGGTGACGCAGCCGCCAGTGCCGGGCGATGAACGCGACGGCCACCGTGGCCTCGGTCAGCGCGAGTGTCTCCCCGATGCATTTCCGGCTGCCCGCCCCGAACGGAATCATCGCCCCGGGGGGGACCGCGGCGGCCTGTCCGGGCAGCCAGCGGTCGGGGAGGAAGCGATCGGGGTCGGGGAACAGGGTGGGGTCGTGGTGCAGGAGGTACGGGCTGAACATGACGGTGGCGCCCTGCGGGAGACGGTGCCCGGCGAGTTCCGTCTCCCGCGTGGTGACGCGGGTGAAGAGCCAGCCGGGCGGACGGTGGCGGAGGGTCTCGGTGAGGACGCACCGGGTGTGGACGAGGTGCGGCAGTTCGTCGGGGCCGGGCGGCTGCCCGGAAACGAGCACGGCGTCGGCTTCGGAGTGCAGGCGGCGTTCCTCCTCGGGATGCCGTCCAAGGAGCTCCAAGGCGGAGGCGAGGCACAGGGCGGTGCTCTCGGCGCCGGCGAACATCAGCGTCAGCACCTGGCCGTGGACCTCCTGGCCGCTGATCGTCGTCCCCCCGCCGTCGGCCCGCGTGGCCGCCAGCAGGGTTCCGAGCAGATCGTCGCGGTCGTCGTCGGGAGCGCCTCCCGGGCGCTGGGCGATGGCCGCGTCGACGATCGCGCGCAGGCGGTCGGAAGCATGCTGGTAACGCCGGTTCGCCGGCGTGGGAACACCGAACAGGGCGTCGACCGGCATCACCGTCCGGACGAACATGCCGCGGACCACGGTGGCCAGGCACCTGCGCATCTCGGCGGCCGTCGCGGTGTCGAGCGAGTCGGAGAAGAGGACGCGGCTGACCACGCGTGTGGACAGGTCCAGCATGGTCGCGCTGACGTCGACCGCCTGCCCGGCCCGCCACGCGCGGCACACCGACTCCACCTCCTCGCCCATCAGCTGCACCTGGTCGGCGACGCGCGCCTTGCGGAACTCGGGCTGCAGAAGCCTGCGCTGGCGCCGGTGGTCCTGGTGGCGGCAGGTGCCGACGCCGTCTCCCAGCAGCATCCGCAGCCTGTCGTAGAGCGGGCCGCCCTTGTCGAATGTGCGCGGGTCCCTGAGGACCTGGTGGACCAGGTCCGGGTGGCACGCCATCCAGGCGGGCTGCGGGCCCAGGCGTATCTCGACCAGATCCCCGTGTTCGGGCAGAGATTTCAGAAAAGCCAGCGGCCGACGGACCAAGTCGACACCGTGGCCGATAAATGGGAATATGCCTGGAGCAGTGCCCACTGTCCCATCTCGGGCTGGTCCGGGAACAGAGCCGCTCATCGAACACCACCTGCCTCATTTGGCACACGGGATTTCGGTGCGGTCGCACCGACTTGATGCTCGCCTCATGTCCTGCCCAGTGGAATCCGCCGATCGCTCGCTGAATCCTTTCTCCCTAGGGGCGCACGGATGCACGGAGGGGCGTCGAGCGAATCACGGTTGCTGCATGCCCGAGCTTTTTTGATTTTCTGTGCCCGCAGAAATCGGTGTCCTGTCAGTTCTCCTGGAGAGCGGGGCCGGGATTGAAGACGCGGTGGTAGCTCTGCGGCGGCGCGAGATAGCTCGCGGGCAGGCCACCCGTGTCGATGACGATCTGGTCCACGGCGATCGCGGGATCGGTCATGAACAGCCGCAGGACGTGTTCACCCGGCTCCCTCACGGTCACCGTGGTTGTCAGCTTCTCCACCCCCTCCTCGACGTTGCGAGCCCAGGCATCCCCCCGGTTGCCCGTGGCGATCGCCTGGCCGGACAGGACCGTCGGCGGCTGGTCGTCGAGGGCGAGTGCCAGGCGGCGCTTGCCCCGCTCGTCGAGGGAGGGCAGCCGGAAGACGGTCACCGGGAAGGTTCCGGTGCTGGCGAAGCGCACCCGGTAGCGCAGCTCCGGTGACCGGGTGGGGAGGTTCTCGGTGATCGGAGGCGCGGTCGTCGGGACCGCCTCGACGGCGGCCGTTCGGCGTCCCAGGCCGCGGACGACCCGCCACCGGGCCCCGCCGCGCGCCACCCGGCGGTCGAAGTGCGCGGCGTCGATCGACACATAGCCGTGGGCCTCGATGAAACCGCGGGCGCGCTGCCGGGCCCGTTCGCCGTCGTTGACCACCCGCAGGGGCACTTCGGCGGTCGTGCCGGCGCCGGTGAAGGTCAGGGTGGGGTGGTGGGTGCCCTCGGGTGCCCGCGGCCAGTCGATCTCCACCCATATGCGTGTCTGGTCGGTGAGTTCGCCGTCCGTGGTGCTCAGCCGGATCCACGGGTGACTCGGCTCGGCCCGCCACTGAAGCGGGAGGAAACCCGTGTTGAAGACGTCCACGAAGCGGCGGTCGCGGGTGTAGGAGGAGAAGGAGAGCGGCCGGCTCGCTCCCGTTTCGTTGCCCTCCGCGGCCAGCCCCAGGCCGGAGGTCTCCTGGCGGGGCACCCGTGTCACGGCCGGACGGCCCGGGGCCTTGGGGATCTGGGACGGGTAGGGGTTGACGATGCCGTCCCACTTGCCGCCCGCGATCTCCGTGTTGTACCGGCGGGTGATCGCCTGCTCCTCGGCGTGCGCGGCCTCGGCCAGGTCCGCGAAGCGGTTGGTGCCCGCGCCGCGCCCCTGACGGACGGCGAGCGCGTTCCGGTCCGCCCAGTAGTACTTCAGGTTCATCAAGTACGCGCCGTGCACCGGGTATTCGACCAGCTCGTAGAAGGCGTCACGGTAGGGCTCGGGCAGCTTCGCGCCCAGCGTGCGCACCCGGTCCAGCAACTGCTCGTAGGCGGCCAGCCGGCGGCCCGCCTCGTCGCCGTGGTGCACCGTCGAGAAGATCGCCTTGTCGATGAACTCGGGGCGCCGCTCCGCCGCCAGGCGGTAGTACTCCGTGCGGATCGCGGCGATCTCCGGGCCGTGGCGCCGGCCGAACTGACGCCCGGCCCACTCCACCAGGAAGTCCTCGACGTCGTCCGGGCCCCAGCGGTCCACGTCCCACGCCATGTCCAGGCAGAAGGACAGGCCCGTCTCGATCGACTTGATGTCACCGACGTTGAAGATCCACATGCGGTCGGCCCGGTGGTCGTGGACCCGGCGCAGCTCCTGCCACACCTTGCTCAACTGCGTGGTGTCCAGCCAGAGATAGCTCCGGGGACGGCCCCAGTAGGAGAGGTGGTAGTAGACGCCGTTGCCGCCGGCGCGGCGCCGTTCCGCCTCGTCCGGGAGCTGGCGCATGTTGCCGTGGTTGTCGTCCGGCCAGATCAGCGTGACGTCGTCGGGGACCCGGACGCCCGCGTTGTACAGCTCCAGGACCTCCTTGTACGGGATGAAGATCTGCGGCCGCGCCGCCTCGCCCACCTCCTCGGCCAGGATGCGCCGCTGGTCGGCGATGATGTCGTTCATCACCGCGACCTTCTCCGGGATCGTGGTGGCGTACTTCGTCTCCAGCGCGGAGTCGTGCAGGCCGCGCATGCCGATCGTCCAGCTGCTCTCGTAGCCGGCGTTCTGCCGGGCCCGCGCCCGCCAGTAGTCGGAGATGACGGCCGGGTTCACCGTGTAGTCGTAGACCGGCAGGGTGCCGTTGGGGTTGCGGTGGTCCTCGGCCCACGGCTCCCACTCGTGCACGCCGTTGCGCAGCATGGCCTCGGGGTGGCTGGAGCCGACCACGATGCCGTAGCGGTCGGCCAGTTCGGGGTTCTCGCGGTGCTTGTTGAAGAAGTCGGAGTACGGGTGCATCGCGGGCCAGAGGTAGTTGGCCTTGAGGCGGAGCAGCAGCTCGAAGACCCGCTCGTAGGTGCGGGGGCCGATGTTCTTGTCCGGCTCCTGGGTGCGGTGGGACCACGTGGTGAGGTTCTGCTCGTCGTTGATGAAGATGCCGCGGTAGCGGACGGCGGGCTCGTGGCGTACGAAGGGGCCGGCCGGGACCGTCACCGTGTCGCGGCGGACCACCGGCACGTCGGCCCACCAGTACCAGGGCGAGACGCCGATGCGTTCCGAGGTGTCGTAGATGCCGTAGACCGTGCCGCGCCGGTCGCTGCCCGCGATGACCAGGGCGCGGTCCACGCCGGGCAGCGGACGGTCCACGACCTGGGTGACGGACGCCTCCCAGCGACCCTGGACCCGGGAGACGTCCAGGCGGCCGTGCCGGACCAGGCGGTCGATCACCGGGCTCGCGCCGATCGTCCCTACGACGACCAGGAGTTCGGCCTGCCGGGGCACGGCGTGCAGCAGCCGGGGCCTGACACCGCCGACCCGCTCCACGTCCGCCACGAGGTCACCGGCCGCGCGGATCACGGCGGGGTCCTCCACCGCGTCCACGAACACGTCCGTGGAGGTGCCGTCGCGGAGCAGCGGGAAGTCCGGCCGGGCGGAGGTGGCGGCTTCGGCGGTGGCGGCGGGGAGTACGGCGGCGGGGAGCAGGGGAGCGGCGCCGACGGCTGCCATTCCCCGTAAGAACGACTTGCGGGTCCAGGACGGGTGCGACGGTCTGTGGGGCTCGCTGTGCGGCACGGGCACTGCCTTTCCGCGTCAGACCCGCGTCGGTTCCTCGTCCGGGCCGGCGGGGCTGCGCGTGTGTGGGTTGGCATGGGCAGGCTAGAAAGCGCTTGCCGTCGCACCCTAGGCGAGGCCGCGTGAGGGCGTCCAGAGGTCGGGAGGCGTCCTCCGAACCGCGCCGCCTGGGCCAATCCGTGTCTACTCCGCCCCCGCCATGAGCAGCCCCGCCAACAGCGCCGTGCGCGGCGGGATGTGGTCCAGCAGGACGTGCTCGTGCCGTGCGTGGGCGCCGTCACCGACCGCGCCCAGGCCGTCGAGGACGGGACGCCCGAGCGCGGAGACGAAGTTGCCGTCGCTCGCCCCGCCGACGGCCGTCTCCCGCAGGGGCCACCCCAGCTCCTGCGCCGCCGCCTGCGCCCGCGCGAACAGGAGCCGGGAGGCGGGCGTCGGCACCATCGGGGGACGGTTCCAGCCGCCGGTGACCGCGACCCGGACCCGGGGGTCGGAGGGCGCGAGCGAGGACAGCGCGGTGTCGACGCGGGCCGCTTCGGCGGGGTCGGGGATGCGTACGTCGACGCCGCAGCTCGCCCGGCCGGCGACGACGTTGCGCCCGGTCCCGCCGCCGATCAGCCCGACGTTGACCGTCGTGCCCCGCTCCCGGCAGCCCAAGCCGGCCACACCGGTGACCAGTTCGGCGAGGGCGTGCACGGCACTCGCGCCCCGGTACGGATCGAGGCCCGCGTGCGCCTCCACGCCCTCCACCGTCACGTCGAAGAGGCCGACGCCCTTGCGGGACGTCTTCAGGGCGCCCTCCGGTCCGGCGGACGCCTCGCACACGAGCGTGGCCGCCGCGTCCTCGCTCAGCCGCTCGATGTGCGGGCGGGAGGCCGGGCTGCCGATCTCCTCGTCGCCGTTCAGGAACAGCCGCACCGACGGGCGCGGCAGGTCCAGTTCCCGCAGCAGGCGCAGCGCCCACACCGCCTGCATCAGACCGCACTTCATGTCGAACACGCCCGGCCCGGAGGCCCGCCCGTCCGCGCTCACCTGGAAGGGCCACTCGGCGAGGGTGCCGGCCGGCCACACCGTGTCGTAGTGGCACAGGACCAGCACGACCGCAGGCGATGTGCCCCGGTACAGCAGCTCCAGCATGTCGCCGTGCGGACCGCCGTCGTACCGCCGCGACTCGTCCGGCGGGCCGAGCCGGCCGTGGGTCCAGGCCTCGACCGCGGCGAGCCCGGCGGTCAGCAACTCCTTGTCGTCGCTGGGTGTCTCCAGCTCGACCAGCCTCCGCAGATCGCCGGTCATCTCCGGCAGGGCGGTCCGGGCCAGCGACTCGACACGGGTCAGGGACATGGACGGTCCTCCTCGTACGGGCGGAAGGGGCCGGGCGGAAGGGGCCGGTCGGGAGCGGCCGGTCGGTCAGCGGACGGGCACGCCCGGGCCCAGGGGAATGCCCAGCGCCCACCAGGCGTAGAACAGCAGCGTCCAGGCCACCAGCATGACCAGGCACAGCGGCAGGGTCAGCGACAGCAGCGTGCCGATGCCGGCCGAGCGCCGGTAGCGCTGGACGACGCCCAGGGTCATCACGAAGTAGGCGCTCATCGGGGTCGCCGCGTTGGTGCACGAGTCGGCGATGCGGTACACCGCCTGGGTCACCTCGGGCGGGATGTCGAGCAGCATGAACATCGGCACGAACACCGGGGAGACCAGGGCCCATTGGGCGGAGCCGCTGGTGACGAGCAGGTTGATGACCGTGCAGACCAGCAGGACGCCGAGGAACGCGACCGGGCCCGTGATGCCCGCCGACTTCAGCAGGCCCGCGCCCCGGATCGCGAGGACCTCGCCGACGCCGGTCCACTTGAAGTAGGCCAGGAACTGGGAGATGGCGAAGAACAGCACCAGGATCGGCGCCATCTCGCGCAGGCCCTTCGCCATCTGGTCGGGGATGTCCCGGCCGGTCCGTACGGTCCCGACCGTGCGCCCGTACACGGCGCCCACGATCAGGAACGCCACCGCCAGCACCACCGCGATGCCGGTGAGCACCGGCGACTGCACGATGCTGCCGCCCTCGCCCCGCAACGGTGACGAGGCCGGGATCATCGTCACCACGACCAGCGCGGCGTACGCCAGCAGCGCGAGACCCGCGTTGCGCAGGCCTCTGCGCTCCTCCGGGAGCAGCGTCAGCCCACCGACTTGCGTACCGGCGGCCTCGGGAGCGTCGTCCGGCTCCGGTTCCTCCGGCATCGCGGCCACCCGCCGGGCGATGACCTTCTCCGTGACGACGGTGACCACGACGGCCAGGACGACCGACGAGGCCACCGAGAAGAAGTAGTTGGACAGCGGGGTGACCACGTACGCGGGGTCGACCGTGTGCGCGGCGGCCGTCGTGAGCCCGGCCAGGATCGCGTCCGTCGGGGTGACCAGCGGGCTCGCGTCGTACCCGGCGGACACCGACACGAACGCCACCACGGCACCGAGCATCGGGCTGCGTCCCACCGCCCGGAACGCCATCGCGCCCAGCGGCACCAGCACCACGTAGGCCGCGTCGGACGCGACGTGCGCGACCATGGCCGTGAAGGCGAGCGTGAACGTCAGCCACCGGGCCGGGACCCGGGCCACGGCCGCCCGCAGCATCGCGGGCAGCAGCCCCGACCGGTCGGCGACCGCCACGCCGAGCATCACCACGAGGATCGTGCCGAGCGGCGGGAACGTGGCGTAGTTGGTCACCGCGTCGGAGATCATCATCCGCAGCCCCTCGCCCGAGACGAGGCTGCGCACCCCCACCGTCTTGCCGGTGGCGGGGTTGAGCGCCGAGGCGCCGATGGCCGACAGGAGCCAGCTGGCCAGCGCCAGGACGACGCTGAGCACGCCGAACAGCCAGAAGGGGTGGGGGAGTTTGTTGCCGAGGCGCTCGATGCGCCCCAGGGCGGCGAGCACCCGGGACAGCTGCTTCGAGGGGACGTCGGGCGGCGGGGGCGAAGTGGCGGTGGTCACGTCCCTATTGACGACCTACTTGACGAAATCATGCAAGTAAAAAGGTTGTTGCGGTCGTATCGTTCCTGTGAAGTCGCTGGTTGACGGATTCGTTCCGTGAAAGATGGGTCGCATGGAGAACGCTCTGGACGATGACGATCTCGACCTGGTCGCCGCGCTCCAGCGCGCACCGCGCGCCCCGCTCAGCCTGCTGGCCCAAGCGCTGGGCGTGTCGGCGAGCACCGTGGGACGGCGGCTGGCCAGGCTGGAGTCGAACCGGCTGCTGCGGGTGATCGGCCAGGTCGACCTGTCGGTCACCGGCGAGGGCACTCCCTGGCATGTGTGGGTCGCCGCGCCGGGACGGGCCGTCGACGTCGCCCGGCGGCTCGTCGAACTGCCCGAGGCGGCCCACGTCGCGGTCACCGCCGGGCAGGCGGACGTCTACTGCGTCGTCCAGCCCGCGCGCCGCACCGAGGCCCGCGACCTGCTCACCCGGCGCATCGCCACGCTCCCCGGCGTACGGTCCACCCGGACCGAACTCGTCCTGCGCGCGGACACCAAGTCCGACGCCTGGCGGCTGCCCCGGCTGACGGAGGACCAGCGCCGCCTGCTCGCCACCTACACCGCGGAGGAACGCGAGACGGACCCGGGCGGCACGGACCGGCCCGCCCGCCCCACCGGTGACGAACTGCGCACCCTGCGCCTGCTCGCCGCCGACGGACGGATGACCGCCGCGCAGGTCTCCCGCGAACTGGGCATCGGGCAGTCCACCGCCTACCGCGTCACCCAGTCGCTGCTCCAGCGCGGACTGGTCCGCCCCCGCGTGGAGATCGAGCCCGGACTGCTCGGCTACGCCCTGGAGGCGGTGGTCGCGCTGACCGTGTCGCCGGGCGGGGTGCGCGAGGCCGCCCGGACGCTCGCCCGGCATCCCTCCGCCCGGTACGTGTCGACCAACGCGGGCACGTTCTCCGTCGTCCACCAGGGCGTCTTCCGGGACGAGGAGGGACTCGCGGAGTTCCTCACCCGGGACTTGGCGGACCTGCCCGGGGTGATCTCCTTCGACGTCTGCGTGGTGCTCCAGGCACTGCGCAGGCACTGGCTCGACCGGGAGGACGGCCGCCTGGCCGCCGTACCCGGCCCGACGGACACCGGGAGCGGACGGCATGACGACACGTGAGAGCGCCATCGGCCTGGCGGAGGCCTACTACGACTCCGGCGGCTTCCTGGCCGACCTGCGGCGCCGGGTCGCGTTCCCGACGCAGAGCCCGCCGCCCGACGGCACGAGCCCGCTGCGCGCCTACCTGGCCGACGAACTCGCCCCCGCTGTACGCCGCCTCGGCGCCACCGTGCGGATCGTCGACAACCCGGTGCCGGACGCGGGCCCGTTCCTGCTCGCCCACCGGCACGAGGCCGACGGCCTGCCCACCGTCCTGGTCTACGGCCACGGCGACGTCGTCCCCGGCCAGGACGGCCGCTGGCGCACCGGCCTGTCCCCCTGGGAACTCGTCGTCGAGGGCGACCGCCTCTACGGGCGCGGCACCGCCGACAACAAGGGCCAGCACACCGTCAACCTGGCCGCGCTCGAACAGGTCCTGGCCGCGCGCGGAGGCCGGCTGGGCTTCAACCTGAAAGTGCTCGTGGAGACGGGGGAGGAGTCGGGCTCACCGGGCCTGCACGAGGTCTGCCGCCGACTGGCGGACGACCTGGCCGCCGACCTGCTCGTCGCCTCCGACGGTCCACGCCTCGCGGCCGGCCGCCCCACCCTGTTCCTCGGCTCCCGGGGCGCCGCCAACTTCCGTCTGCGCGTGGCCCTGCGCGAGGGCGCCCACCACTCGGGCAACTGGGGCGGCGCCCTGCGCAACCCCGCCACGGTGCTCGCCGGTGCCCTGGCCACCCTGGTCGACGCCCGGGGCCGCATCCTGGTGGAGGGACTGCGGCCGCCGGCGCTGCCCGGGCCCGTCGCGGCCGCCCTGGCGGACCTCACCGTGGGCGGCGGGGACGGCGACCCGGAGGTGGACACCGACTGGGGCGAGCCGGGCCTCAGCCCGGCCGAACGCGTCTTCGGCTGGAACACCCTGGAGGTCCTCACCCTGGCCGCCGGGGATCCCGCCAAGCCCGTCGGCGCCATCCCCGGCACCGCCCACGCCGACGTCCAGCTCCGCTTCGTCGTCGGCACGCCCTGGCGCGACCTCGGACGCATCGTCCGCGACCACCTCGACGCCCACGGCCTGTCCATGGTCGACGTCGAGGTGCTCCAGGCCGTCCCCGCGACCCGCCTCAGCCCGGACGACCCGTGGGTCCGCCGGGCCGTGGACTCCCTGCGGCACACCACCGGCAAGGAACCGGCCGTCCTGCCGAACCTCGGCGGCACCCTCCCCAACGACGCCTTCGCGGACCTCCTCGGCCTGCCCACCGTGTGGGTCCCGCACTCCCACCCCTCCTGCTCCCAACACGCCCCCGACGAACACCTTTTGGGGTCGGTGGCCCGCGAAGGGCTGCGCATCATGGCGGGGTTGTTCTGGGACCTCGGCGAACACGCGCCGGAGGTGGATCGGTAGGTTGCGGACAGCGCCGCGGTCCGGCGCCCTCGCCCCCACGGAAGGACACTGCTGTGCGCCCTCGACGTCTCCGGTCGGCCCGCACCCTCCTCGGCACCCTGACGGCCGCGGCCACTCTGGCCGTCGGTACGGCCGGCCCGGCCACCGCCGCGGAGCAGTCCGCTCCCGTACGTCACACGGCTGCCGCCGCGCACGGCCTGACGCCGGTGACCGAACTGCTCACCCAGCGGCTGCTGCTGGCCGACAAGGTCGCCGCCGCCAAGTACGGCACGGACACGCCGATCGACGACCCGGAGCGCGAGGTGCGGATCCTGGACGACGTCCGTGCCCGGGCGGCCGGCCTCGGCCTCGACCCGGATGCCGTGGCCGCCGTGTTCCGGGACCAGATCGAGGCGAACAAGCTGGTGCAGCGCGGCCTGTACGCCCGCTGGGAAGCCCACCCCGCCGAGCGCCCGACCGAGCGGCCCGACCTGGCCAAGGAAGTCCGCCCGGCCCTCGACCGCATCACCACCCAGCTGCTGGCCGCGCTCGACGGCACGGAACGGGCCCGGACCCTGCCGTCGTGCGGCCCGCGCCTGGCCACGGCCGCCGGCTGGTCCGCGTACACCCACCGGCTCGACCCGCTGCACCTGAAGGCGCTCGGGCGGGCACTGCCGTCGGTGTGCGCCGCGTAGTGGACGTCCCGGCCGGTCTCGACGGACCGGGCCGGATTCTCCAGTGCCGTGCGCGTGCCCGTCTCGTCGCCGGAGGCGGGCACGGCGCCGGGGATTCCCTTGGCCGGGGATCGCCGGCCGCGTTGACGTCGGCGCTCACCGGCGGGGCACCAGCCTTGCAGTGAATCACCGGCGGTGTGCTTTCCAGCCGTGTGGGTTCACTCGTCGACGTGCTCGGCCGCGGCTTTCGGGAGCGCGAGCATCACGAGCGCCGCCACGAGGTAGAGCACCGCGGTGACGACGAGGACGATGCTGAGCGCGTGACCGTAGACGGCCAGTCCTGGTGCAGCAGTCGTCGATCCGGTGACGGCGGCGAAGAAGATCGTTCCGAGAACGGCGATGCCGATGGCTCCGCCGATCTGGTTGACGGTGGAGAGGACGCCGCCCGCCGCGCCCGCGTTGCGTCCGGGGATACCGGCGAGTACGACATTGACGAGAATGGGTGCGGCGAGGCCGAGTCCGAGGCCGCCGATGAACAGGCCGAGGGCCAGGAGCCAGAACCCGGGATCGCTGCCGTCCCTGACGACGGTCAGGAGCACGAGCTGAGATGCCGCGATGGTGAGCGAGCCGGTGATCA
Source organism: Streptomyces sp. NPDC006235 (assembly GCF_040613735.1). Lineage (NCBI taxonomy): Bacteria > Bacillati > Actinomycetota > Actinomycetes > Kitasatosporales > Streptomycetaceae > Streptomyces > Streptomyces sp. NPDC006235. The sequence continues at coordinate 92,141 of NZ_JBEXSR010000005.1, read as the reverse complement.
GCAGGGCTCTGCCCGCCTTGGCGGCGAGAGCGACGCCGAGTCCTGAGGTGATGACCGAGCCGAGGGCGTAGGGCAGGATCACCAAGCCGGTCTCCCACGCGGTCCGGCCGGTGCCGAGCTGAAGGTAGACCGACAGCGTGAGGAAGAACGATCCGATACCGCCGAAGAAGAGCACGGAGGCGCTCAGGCCGATGGCGAAAGCGCGAATTCTGAGCAGGGCCGGGTCGAAGACGGGCTCGCCCCCACGGCCGGCGAGGCTGCGCTCGTATGCGAGGAAAAGGGTGAGCAGGATGATTCCGGCCGCCAGGAGGGCGTAGCTGACCGCGGTCCACCCCCACGTCTCGGTCTGGATGATCGGCAGCAGGACGAGCAGGATGCCCGAGGCCGCCAGTAGGGCACCCACGAGGTCCAGTCGCGCGGTGGAGGCGGAACGGGACTCCGGCAGGACCCTCGCCCCGATGGCGAGGGCGAGGATCGAGATGGGGACGTTGATCCAGAAGATGGTGCGCCACCCCAGATCGAACAGATCGGCCTCGACGAGGAGTCCGCCCAGCAGTGGGCCTGCGACCGATGCGAGCCCCTGGACGGCACCGTAGGCGCCGAATGCCTTGGCGCGCTCTGCCGGGGCGAAGGACGCTCGGATGACGCCGAAGACCTGCGGGACCATGATCCCCGCGGTCAGTCCTTGCGCGGCGCGCATGCCGATGAGCATTCCCGGAGTGACGGCAAGCGCGCAGAGCGCGGAGGTGACCATGAACCCGACCAGCCCGCTCATGAACAGGCGCTTGCGGCCGAACTGGTCACCGAGCCGTCCGCCAGTGATCAGTCCCGCGCCCAGGGCGAGGGTGTAGGCAGCGATCGTCCACTGGATCTGAGCGTCGCCGGCTCCCATGTCGCGGGCGATCGCGGGGGCCGCGACGGTGACGATCGTCGCGTCGACGAGGTCCATGAATGAGCTGAACAGCACGACCAGGAGCGCCACGTTCGCGCCTGCGCCGGAGATGGGTGCCGGGGGAGTGTCAGGGGCACGTGTGCCCTCTCGGGATGTCCGTGGAGTGGTCATGCCGGCCAGGATCACAGTTATAGTTGCCATCGAATGACCGCTTTCCCGGGGGGGCGGGATCATGGCTGTGACCTCCGCGCGGACGCTCAAGCTGCTGTCGATCCTCGGTATCGGCGCCACCCTGACCGCCGAGGAGCTCGCCGAAAGGCTCGGAGTCTCCCTTCGGACCGTGCGACGCGACATCGACACGCTCAGAGAGCTTGGGTACGAGATCGAGGCCGTGCGCGGGGTGGGCGGAGGCTACCGGCTCGGCCGCGTCACCCGCTTGCCGCCGGTCGTCTTCGACGAGGACCAAGCAGTCGCCGCGGCCGTCGCACTCCAGACCGTCCCCACGATCCTCTCCGGCATCCGCGAGAACTCGGCACGCGCCCTCGCCACGTTGCAGCAGGCGATGCCCGCCCGCAGCCGCATCCGCACCGAGTCGTTCAGCGTCTCCGTAGCGCGCAACTACTGGGAATTCCCCGCACCACCCATCGATGCCGAGACCGTCCGCCTCATCGGCGGCGCGATCAACCGGCAGCACGTCGTTCGCGTGGACTACACCGGCGAGGACCAACCGGCGACGCTCACGCTGGAACCGCACGACCTGGTCGTGTGGGCGGCACGGTGGTACCTCGTCGCGTTCGAACCGGACGCGGACCGATGGCGCGCGATGCGCGTCGACCGCCTCGAGCCACGCATGCCCACGGGGAGAACCTTCGACCGCCGCGACGTCCCGCACGGCGACGCGGTCGCATTCGTCATGAGCACGCACGACCGCGGCGACACCCTGGCGGAATGGCCCTGCTGCGGATCGGCGCTCGTCGCGCTACCTGCGCCCGTTGTCGCCCGGTTCGCCCCCGGCGGGTCGACGGTCGAGCACGACACCGACTCCAGCTGCCGACTCACGCTCGGTGCGTGGTCATGGGCAGGGCTGGCAGGACTGCTCCTGACCTTCGACGCCGACGTCACAGACATCGAACCGGCACAACTCAGGCAGGCGCTGCGCTCCCTGCGCACCCGCATCGACGAAGGACTCAAGTGTGCTACGTGAGTTCAAGGGGATGTGTCCGAGCCGGGGACTGTTACGCGCGCGCCTAGGCGACCTCGTCCGCCCCGGTCGGCAGAGGCGGTTCCGACTCGATGCGGCGCAGTTCCTCGTCGGTGAGGAGGCGGGAGCGGAGCAGGAAGCGCACGCCTTCCGGGGCCTCCAGGGAGAAGCCGCTGCCGCGGCCGGGGACCACGTCCACGGTGAGGTGGGTGTGCGACCAGTACGCGAACTGGTCCCCGCTCATCCAGAACGGGGTGTCCCCGGCCACGTGCCCCAGCAGGACATCACCGGCGCCGACCCGGAACTCGCCCCGCGGGTAGCACATCGGGGCGCTGCCGTCGCAGCAGCCGCCGGACTGGTGGAACATCACCGGCCCGTGCGTCCCGGTCAGCCGTCGCAGCAGGTCCTCGGCGGCGGGCGTCAGTTCGACGCGTCCCGTGCGCGCGGTCGTCGGCAGCACGCCGGGGTCGGGGGCGGGTGAGTCGGTCATGGGGTACCTCCCTGCGGTAGGGGTGCCCCGCCATGGTCGCCCGGAAGGGTCCGTCTCGAAAACCCGTCGTCCCGGGGAGCGTCAGCCCGCACGCCGCATGTGCCGGCGGATTGCTGACCAGGAGCATGCGGCGCTTGCCGAACATGTCGCCGAGGCGTCCGACGACCGGGGTGGTGACGGCGGCGGCGAGCAGGGTGGCGGTGACCACCCAGGCGGCGTTCGACGGCGAGGCGTGCAGGTACTCCGGCAGCTCGGGGACGATCGGGATGATCAGGGTCTGCATCAGCGAGATCACGATCCCGGCGAGGGCGAGCACCGCGACCACGGCATTCGGTCTGGGCGGTCCGGGTGGTGTGGGAGGCCCCGGCCTTCGCGTGGCGGGTGGGGGTGTCGGACATGGCGGGGCCTCCGTGGAGCCGGAGAGCAAGTTGCTTGACTTAGGCAAGCAGATATCTATTGCCTAAGTCAAGCAACTTCACTCGCTCCGGTCCGCTCCACCCCCCCGCTACAGCAGGTCGCGCGGGACCTTCTCGTTCCAGGTGCGGGAGAACACCCGGCGATCGGCTTCGTACGCGTCCAGGGTCGCGTCCACGAAGAAGTCCGAGTCGTCACAGCTCAGCCGGGTGTGCGTCACCACCCGCACGTCCCAGTCGTCCCGCTGGAACCGCATGGTCCACGTGGACTCGCCGCTGACCGAGGTGAAGTCGTCGGCGACCGCCGTGTAGCGCTCGCGGGCGCGGCGCCCCGCCTCCATGTTGATGTCCTCGAAGCGGACGGTGCCCCGGTCCTTCACGATGTCCAGCTCGGAGTGGTAGCCGATCAGGTCCCGCTTGACTTCCCAGCGCTCCTCCGGGGGCGTCACCTGGCTGGTGGCGATCGGGGGAGTGCCCTCGGGTTCGCCGAAGGGGGACGCCGGCACCTCGTCCGGTTCCTCCACCGGCCGCACCGGCAGGGTGAGCGTGCTGGAGTGCTCGTGGACGCTCAGCAGGGCGGGCTTCGGCGGCGGCCAGGCCAGCGGCCAGTAGGACGTGGACAGGGAGAGCCGGATGCGGTGGCCGGGCGGGAACGCCTGCGCCACTCCGTTCAGCGGGACCGTGGCGCGGTAGCGGCGGCCCGGCTCCAGCGGCTCGGGGGACTCCGTGCCGTCGCGGCGGGTAAGGTTCAGGATGCCGTACGAGACACGGGTCGCGGAGCCGTCCGGGCTCACGTCGGACAGCCGGGCGGCCACCATGGCGACCGGTTCGCTGACCGACAGGTCGAGTTCCACGGTCGGTGAGCCGAGGATCTCCACCTGCTCGGTCAGCGGCTCGGTGTCGAAGACGAGGGAACCGCCGTCCTCCTCGCGCTGGTCGTACGGCAGGTCCGGGGGCGCGTTGTAGGAGGCCCACTTGCCCGCGAACTGGCCCACGGACAGCGGCGACTGCACGGTCAGCGCGTCGCCGTCGGGGGTGTCCCCGCCGTCCGCCGCCTCCCGCGGGGGTCCGATCGTGTGCCGGGTGAGCGGATGAACGGTCTGCCGGATGTGCGGAGAGGGCCATTCCGGCTCGCCGACCCAGCGTCCCGGCCGCTCCTCGTACGCGGTGGAGGGCGGCACGCTGTCCTGCATCCACGTCTGCAGCATGGGGCCGTCCATCACACCGTTGTCGACGCCCTTGAGCCAGTGGTCCCACCACCGGACGAGCTCCTGGAGGTAGCCGATGGCGGGGCCGGGCTCCCCGAGGTGGGGGAACTTGTGCGACCAGGGGCCGATCAGCCCCTTGCGGGGCACGTCCAGGTGGCCGAGCAGCCGGGTCACGGCGTTGGAGTAGCCGTCCGCCCAGCCGCTGGAGGCCAGGACCGGGCAGCGCACGCTGCTGTAGTCCTCGCACACCGAGGCGTGCCGCCAGTAGTCGTCCCGGCGCTGGTGGCGCAGCCACTGCAGGACCCAGGGCTCGGTGTGCTCCAGCCGCTCCTGCCACATCTCGCGCCAGGAGTCGCCGACCACGGCCGGGTCGGGCGGACAGGTGCCGTAGGCGAACATCGTCCCCGCCTCGGCCAGGTTGTCCGACAGCAGGGCGCCGCCCATGTAGTGCATGTCGTCGGCGTGCCGGTCGTCGGTGAAGGAGGCGATGGCGATGGCCTTCAGACCCGGCGGCTGCCGGGCCGCAACCTGGAGCGCCGCGAACGCGCCCCAGGAGATGCCCATCATGCCCGCCCCGCCGTCACACCAGGGCTGCTCCGTCAGCCAGGCCAGCACCTCCTCGGCGTCCGCCTGCTCCCGCTCCAGGTACTCGTCCCGCAGCACGCCCTCCGAGTCGCCGGTGCCGCGCAGGTCGACGCGGACACAGGCGTAACCGTGACCCGCCAGGTACGGGTGGTGGATCGAATCGCGTACGGCCGTCAGATCGCGCTTGCGGTACGGGATGTACTCCAGCACCGCGGGCACCGGCTCGTGGTCGGAGGAGGTCGGGCGCCAGATGTGCGCGGAGAGCCGGACCCCGTCGGACATCGGGATCGTGACGTGCTCTTCTTCCTTCGTCGCGTACGGCAGGTTGGTCACGTAACGCATGGAACCCACGTGCTCCTTACTGTCGGGGTTCACTCCGGCCGGGCTTCACTCCTGCGGGGGTTCGTCAAAGACGAGGCCCAGTTCGGCCACGCAGTGGTCGAACTTCTCCCGCAGTTCCGCCTCGTCGGCCCCGCCGGTGTAGATGTGCGCCAACTCGTAGCTGTAGCTGTCCTGTCCGGGGAGGTCCGAGAGCCGGGTGCCCTCCTCGGGGACCACCTCGATGCGCACGCCCGGCGTCTCCCGCTCGATGCGGGCGATCTCCTCGGGCCCGGGCACCCGGCGCACCAGACCGTCGGTGAACCAGCGGTGGTACCACTTCGCCGCCATCGCGTACGGGCCCTCGCGGTGCGGCATGCGCGGGTCCTCGCCGAGCGCGAGGCTCACCATGCAGTGGTGGTTGGGGACGCCGTCGACGTACTGGAACAGTTCCGCGTGCGACTGGGAGTGCCGGGGGTTGATCTCCAGCAGGTTGATCGACTGCGTCTTCGGGTCGTAGAAGTACTCGATGCTGAAGGTGGCCGAGTCCATGCCGATCTGCCGCATCACCCGCTCCGAGACGTCGTGGAGCTCCGCGATGACCGCAGGCGGCAGCGTCGAGGGGTACTGGTGGCGCAGGAAGCAGGGGGAGTCCGGGTACTGGATGGAGTCCAGCACTCCGTAGACGGTCACCTCGCCCTGGTGCGTGTAGCCCTCGACGGCGACCTGGACGCCGGACATCGCCTCCTCGGCCAGACAGACCCGGCCGCCGACGCCGTCCATCTCCGGGGGCAGGTCGATGCGTTCGAGGATGTGCTCGAAGGGGCGGCCGATACGGGAGATGCCCTCGCGGATCTCGGTGACGGCCTTGCGGAACTCCTCTTCGTCATCGACTCCGAAGGCGAGTTCCGACGAGTAGGAGAGCGCGGGCTTGACCCACATCGGGAAGGTCACCTTCTCGGGCGGCCGCGGCGGCTCGGCCGACAGGTCGACCCGGTCGAAGGCCGGGTGCCGGTCGGTCGCCTTCTGCTGCTCGAGACGGCTCCAGTACTTGTGCTCGCACTTGACCACCGACTCCAGGCTCGTGCTCCGCGTCCCGTAGCGCTCGCTCAGCATCGGCACGAGGGTGCTGACCGGGAAGTCCCAGTAGCCGACGATCGCGTCGATGCTGCCGTCGAAGGCGTCCAGCACCTCCCGGGCCTTGTCGAACAGCGTCGGCAGGTGCACCTCGCCGTACTGCAGTTCCTCGATGGTCAGCAGCTGGTGAAAGCGCAGCCGGTCAGCTCCGGGAACCGCCTTCAGCGTGGGCAGATTGGCCTCGTCGAGCCCGATCACGAAGACGTTCTTCACCGTCTCGGCAGACACGGATCTCCTTCCGACAGGAGGCCCTCCGGCCGGGCCTTCCAAGATCGACTGAGTACCCCTCGCGGGTGCGGCCATGCCGGTCGGCGCGGCACCGGCCGGGCGGCGACGGGGAACATGCCTGCCGCCGATGTGGGCACGCGGTGCGGGGAGGAAACGGCGTGACCTGAGGTGAACGGCCGCGCCGTGGACGACACCGACGAGAGGAAATCCCGTGCAGCCCGAGCAGGAACGGTCCGCACCACAGGTCGTGTCCGAGCCCGACCCGCCCTACGACTCCGACAAGCAGCAACGGCCCGGCCTCGAGGCCGACATGCGCACCCCGCCGCGCTACCGGGCGAGCCGCTACCGGGCCAGCGGGAAGCTGGAGGGCAAGGCCGCGCTGATCACCGGCGGCGACTCGGGCATCGGGCGGGCGGTGGCGCTGCTGTACGCGCGGGAGGGCGCCGACGTCGCCATCGTCTATCTGCCCGAGGAGCAGGTGGACGCGGAGCGGGTCCGGCGCGAGGTGGAGGAGCAGGGCCGGCGCTGTCTGCTGCTGCCGGGCCAGCTCACCGACCCGGAGTTCTGCCGTGAGGCCGTCGAGCGGACGGCGGCGGAGCTCGGCGGGCTGAACATCCTGGTGAGCAACGCCGCGTACCTCAACAGCAAGCTCGAACTCGACCAGTTGACCGCCGAGGACTTCGACCGGACGTTCAAGACGAACGTCTATGCGTACTTCCACCTGCTCATGGCGGCGCTGCCGCACCTGGAGCCGGGCGACGCCGTCATCGCCACCGCGACCGAAGAGGCGCTCAAGGGCAGTACGACGATGATCGACTACGCGGCGTCGAAGGCCGCGCTGATCACCCTGACCAAGTCCGTCGCCGTGCACCTGGCCAAGCGCGGTGTGCGCGCGAACGTCGTCGCGCCGGGCCCGACCTGGACGCCGCTCAACGAGGCGGACCAGCACATGCCGCCGGACGGGCTCGCCCAGATCGGCAGCGAGGCCCCGCTCGAACGCGCGGCCCAGCCGGAGGAGATCGCACCGACGTACGTCTACCTCGCCTCCGACGCCGACTCCAGCTACACGGTCGGCGAGGTCATCGCGGTGACCGGCGGCATCGTCGACACACGCTAGAGCTCCGCGGGCAGTGCCTGTTCCGCCCAGATGGTCTTGCCCGTGGACGTCTGGCGGCTGCCCCAGCGTTCGGCGAGCTGGGCGACCAGCAGCAGTCCGCGCCCGCCCTCGTCGAACACGCGGGCCCGGCGCAGGTGGGGTGCGGTGCTGCTGCCGTCGGACACCTCGCAGATGAGGGCCGAGTCGCGGATCAGGCGCAGTTCGATGGGCGGGCCGCCGTACCGCAGCGCGTTGGTGACCAGCTCGCTGACGATCAGTTCCGTGGTGAACTCCGCCTCCGCCAGCCCCCAGGCGGTCAGTTGCTCGCCGGCCATCTTGCGGGCCCGGGCCACGGCCGTGGGCTCGGGCGGCAGTTGCCAGGTGCGCACCTTGCCGGTGCCGAGCGCGGAGGTCCGGGCCAGCATCAGCACGATGTCGTCGGCGGGACGGCCGGTCAGCACGGTGCGCAGCACCTGCTCGCAGGTCTCCTCCAGCGCCTCGGCAGGGTCGGCCAGCGCCTCGCGGAGCAGGGTGAGCCCGACGTCCATGTCGTGGTCGGCGGCCTTGAGCAACCCGTCGGTGTAGAGCGCGAGCAGGCTGTTCTCCGCCAGCTCCACCTCGACGGCTTCGAACGGCAGGCCGCCCAGGCCCAGCGGGGGCCCGGTCGGCACCTCCAGGAACCGTACGGCACCGTCGGGCGTGACCAGGGCGGGCGGCGGATGCCCGGCCCGGGCCATCGTGCAGCGACGGGACACCGGGTCGTACACGGCGTACAGGCAGGTGGCGCCGACCTGCCCCGACGCCTCCGCCGACCGCCCGCGCGCCTCCGGGCCCTCTTCCCGGTCGATCCGGACGACGAGGTCGTCCAGCTGGGTGAGCAGCTCGTCGGGGGCGAGATCGACGTCCGCGAGCGTCCGTACTGCGGTCCGCAGCCGGCCCATCGTGGCCGAGGCGTGGATGCCGTGCCCCACCACGTCGCCCACGACGAGGGCGACCCGGGTGCCGGACAGCGGGATCACGTCGAACCAGTCGCCGCCGATGTCCGCTCCGGAACCGGCCGGCAGATAGCGGTAGGCGACCCGCATCGCCGCCAGGTCCGGTGGCCGGTCGGGCAGGAGGCTGCGCTGGAGCGCCAGCGCCGTCCGGCGTTCCCGGGTGTAGCGGCGGGCGTTGTCCACGCTCACCGCCGCCCTGGTGACGATCTCCTGTGCGAGCAGCAGATCGTCCTCGCTGAACGACTCCGGCGTCCGGTGCCGCAGGAAGTGCACCAGCCCCAGGGTCACCCCGCGGGCGCGCAGCGGCACCATCATCACCGAGTGGATCATGTGCCTGCCCACCGACTCCTCGCGCGCCGGGGAGGACCTGATCCACTCCCGCAGCCCCGGATCCCCGGGCCGGTTCCGGGAGCCGCGGCCGGCGACCAGCGTCCGCACCGGGAGCGAGTCCACGGGGTAGAGCGTGGCGTCGCCCGAGGCGACCACCGACTCCGGGCAGCCCTCCAGAACCGACCGCTGGGCGGTGCGCCGCACGGTGACCGGCGCGTCCGGCAGCACCGGTTCCGGCTCGTCGCCCAGGGTGACGGACTCCAGCAGGTCCACGGTGACGAAGTCCGCGAACCCGCTGACGGCCACCTCGGCCAGTTCCTCGGCCGTGCGGGTCACGTCCAGCGTGGTCCCGATCCGCAGGCTCGCGTCGTTGAGCACCGCCAGCCGGCGGCGGGCCCAGTCCTGCTCCGTGGTGTCGAACACGGTCGCGGACATGCCCTGCACCGCGCCGGTCTCGTCCGTCAGCGGCGACATGAACATCGACCAGGCGTGGCGCCGGGTCTCGCCCGGGGCCGTGCCGTGCTGCTCGTGGAAGATCGTCTCGCCGGTGCGCAGGACCTCGCGCTGCAGCCGGTCGTACTCGTCGAAGGGCGGGCCGGGCTCGATCTCCCGGAGCGTCAGGCCCTTCATCTCCTCCTCGGACCGGCCCATCACCTGGGTCATGATCTCGTTGGCGGCCACCAGCCGGGCGTCACGGTCGTAGACCGCCACCGGCACGGGGAGCTGCGCGAGCGTCAGGTCCCACAGGGTCAGGGCTCCGTGCCCGGCCCGCCTCGCCGTGTGCGCCAGTGCGGTGCCGGTGACGAGCCAGAGCCCTCTGCGGTCCGCGTCCAGCAGCGGCGTGCCGTGCAGCCGGACCACGACCCGGTCGCCGTCCCGGTGCCGCAGCGCCACCTCACCGGCCCATCGCTGCCCGTCGGCCACGTGACGTCGGGTGGAACCGGGCAGGCCGGCGGCGAGCAGGCGGGTGACGGCCCGGCCCACAACCTCCTCGGGTTCGTATCCGAGCAGCCGTCGGGCGCCGTCGCTCCACACCGCGATCACCCCACGGGCGTCGACGACGACCGCCATGTCCTCCGGTACGCGTCCTTGCACGGTGCCTCCGGATGTGACGCCCCTGCCGCTTCCCCGGTCATCATCTCAGGTAGGTCCGCCGGGGACCCCTCGCCGGATTGCCGGGGTGCATTCACCGTCAGCGGGCCAGTTGCTCCACCAGCAGGAAGCCGCCGATGACGATCATCATCGCGCCGGAGACGCGGGTGACCGCCCTGGCCGCCGCGGGCCTGGTCTTCAGCACGGTGCGGGCCAGGACTGCGACGGTGAGGTAGACGACGGCGCAGGCGGTCATGTGCAGGGTGCCGAGCAGGCCGGTCTGCGTGGCGACCGGCCAGCCGCCCGCGGGGTCGACGAACTGCGGGAACAGCGAGAAGTACAGCAGCAGTGCCTTCGGGTTGAGCCCGCTGATCCCGGCTCCCCTGAGCATGGTCCGCAAGCGGGAGGAGCCCACGTCGCCCTCGGAGGCCGTCAGGACGGCCGGTTGCCTGAGCACGCCGCAGCCGAGCCACACCAGGTAGCCGGCCCCGGCCACGGTCAGCGCGGTGAGCAGGGCCGCGGAGTTCGCCACGATCACCACCAGGCCCGCGACCGCGAGCAGGGTGTATCCCGCGTATCCCGCGACCAGCCCGGCGACCGCCGGGACGACCGACCGGCCCCTGATGCCCGCGGTGATCGCGTAGGCCCAGTCCGCGCCGGGGGTGAACACCAGCAGCAGATCCACTGCCAGAAAGGCCGCCAGTGTCGTCGTATCCATGGACCGGTCCCTCTCACGTGATTTGTCGCGAGGGGAAGGCTAGGCCGGATCAGCCCGAAAGTGTTCCCTGATTTACTCCTTGATCGCGGGTTCTGGGGCAGAATCTCCTCCATGGATGCCCTGGACCGGAAAATTCTTACCGAGCTCCAGCTGGACGGCCGTCTCACGGTCACCGAGCTGGCCGCCCGGGTAAAGCTGAGCGTCTCGCCCTGCCACCGCCGCCTGCGCGACCTCGAACGCGAAGGCGCGATCCGCGGCTACCGGGCGGTCGTGGACCCGGCCGCCGTGGGCCTCCATTTCGAAGCCCTCGTCTTCGTCACCCTGCACTGGGAGGACGCCGACACCGTCTCCGCGTTCGAAGAGGGCGTGGCCGCCGTCCCGCACGTGCTCCAGGCGCAGCGCCTGTTCGGCGACCCCGACTACCTCCTGCGCGTCGCCACCACCGACCTGGCCGCCTTCCAGCAGCTCTACGACCGGCAGCTCGCCCGGCTGCCGGGCGTCCAGCGCCTGAACTCCACCCTCGTCATGAAACACGTCGTCGACGACCGGCCCCTGCCCGAGTGAGCAGGGCCGGCCGCCCGGCGCTCAGCCGCCGAGCAGAGCCGGCCGCCGCTCGCTCAGCCGCCCAGGCCACCGGCGAACGGCATCGTCCGCCACTGTTCGACGGCCGGCTGCAACGCGTCCACGAGCATGGGCAGTTGGGGCGCGAGCGCGAGACACGCCACCGCGCGGGACATCCCCACGGCGTTGACGAGGCGCAGGACACCCTCGTCCAGCCGCCGAAGACCCCGCCGTTCGGCGGCCGCGTTGTAGGCGGCCTCGCACGCGGGGCCGAGAGCCGCCAGGTCCCACTCGACCGGTCCGAACGTGGTCAGCTCGAAGTCGGAGTACAGCTCCCCGTCCTTGGCGGAGACGATGTTGGCCGCGGGGGAGTCACCGTGGAGCGTCTGGAACTCGATGCCCGGGAACGCCGTCTCGAACCCCGCGCGTGAGCTGATGACGGGCTCCAGGACCTCCCACTCGCGCCGCGCCCGGTCCAGGTCGGCCGGCGCCAGCAGGTCGGGCCGCCCGTCGAGTGCGGCAAGTCCCTCGGAGACGAACCGGGGTTCCGCCGCCGACAGGAACGGCAGCTCGCCCGGGTACGAGCGCAGTGCGGCGTGCAGGTCGGCGACCAGGCCGGCGTTGTGCACGTAATCGGGCTCCACGCTCTGGTCCAGCTCGACGAACTGCCAGAACGTCATCGAGAAATCGTCACGCAGCACCGGCTCCCGCGGCACCAGCGGGCTCGGCGGAATCACCGGGTGCCCCTGGTCCGCGAGCCACCCCGCCACATCGAGCTCCAGCCGCTGCCGCGCCGCCTGGGACTCGGGACCGGAGTACGACGGCAAGACGGTCGGCACCCGCACCACCACGGGCGACGGGGCGAGATGCACCACGACCGAGAACACGTCGTAGAGCACCCTCGCGTCGGTCACCGTGAGCCCCAGATCACGACCCGAGGCGACGGCCGCCGCGAGGGCACGGGACGTGCGGGCCTCGATCTGATCGGACGTCACAAACCCTTCCATGCCGACGATGTTGTCACACCGGCCAGGGCCGGGCGACACATTAACGGCCCTGTGAACAGGGTCTCCCGTGCGCCCCCGGTCAAGAACCGGTGCGCTGCCCGGCAACCGGTCCCGCGGCCCCGGGTCTAGCGTGGCAAGGTCCGTCACCAGCCACCCCGGAACGAGGAAACCAGCGCATGCCCTACATCACCGTGGGCCAGGAGAACTCCACCGCCATAGACGTGTACTACGAGGACCACGGATCCGGGCAGCCGGTCGTCCTCATCCACGGCTTTCCGCTCGACGGCCACTCCTGGGAGCGGCAGAGCGCCGTGCTGCTCGACGCCGGCTACCGCGTGATCACCTACGACCGGCGCGGTTTCGGGCAGTCCTCGCAGCCGACGACCGGCTACGACTACGACACCTTCGCCGCCGACCTGAACACCGTGATGGAGACCCTCGACCTGCGAGACGCCGTCCTCGTCGGCTTCTCGATGGGCACCGGCGAGGTCGCCCGGTACGTGTCCCGGTACGGCTCCGGACGGGTCGCCAAGGTCGCCTTCCTCGCCTCGCTGGAGCCCTGCCTGCTCAAGTCCGACGACAACCCGCAGGGGGTCGCCCCGAAGGAGTTCTTCGACGGGATCGTCGCGGCCGTCAAGGCGGACCGCTACGCGTACTACACGGACTTCTACAAGGACTTCTACAACCTCGACGAGAACCTCGGCACCAGGATCAGCGAGGAGGCCGTCCGCAACAGCTGGAACGTCGCCGCGGGCGGCGGCTTCTTCGCGGCGGCCGCCGCGCCGTCGACCTGGTACACCGACTTCCGGGCCGACATCCCGAAGATCGACGTGCCGGCCCTGATCCTGCACGGCACGGGCGACCGCATCCTGCCCGTGGAGGGCACCGCCCGGCCGTTCCACCAGGCGCTTGCGTCCGCCGACTACGTCGAGATCGAGGGCGCCCCGCACGGTCTGCTCTGGACCCACGCGGAGGAGGTCAACTCGGCGCTGCTCGCCTTCCTGGAGAAGTGATCACCCCCGGGCCGGGATGGTGACATCGTCAAGGCCGGCAGCGCATCTTCAGCTGCCGGCCTTCGATGATGCCCAGGGGGGAACCAGGTGTCCGTCGTCCTGTCCACCGCGTCGCTCTCGGCCGCCGACCGGAGTGAGCGCTGGCACCACGCGGTGTCACGCACCTTCATACCGCTCGACGTACAACTCCTCGAGGACGATCCGTCGCCAGGGAGAATCGTCAGCAACCAGCTGGGCTCCTTACGCATCTCGCAGGTCCAGGCGGGCCCGCAGACGGTGACGCGCAGCCGCCGGCTGATCCGGGACGGCAAGGAGCACCTCATCCTCACCCTTCAGCAGCGGGGCACCGCCATCAAGGAGCAGGACGGCAGACAGGCGCGGATCGGGCCGGGCGACTTCTCCCTCTCCGACGCCTCCCGGCCGTTCCGGAAGACCGTGCAGGGCGACTTCTCCTTCACGTCCTTCCAGTTCCCCCGCACGGATCTTCGCGTGCGCGAGGAGGATCTGCGGGCGGTGACCGCCACGGCGTTCTCCGCAAAGGAGGGCAGCGCCGCACTCGTGGCCGCGTACTTGGGGCGCCTGGCCCGTGAAGCGCCCGGTCTCGACGCCTTCGTCGGCCGCCAGTTCGCGGCCACCGCGCTCGACCTGCTGACGCTGCTGATCAACGAGCAGTGCGGACGCTTCGCCTCCCAGGCCCCGGAGACCGCCGCGGCCACCCTCGTACGCGTCAAGGACCACATCCTGCGCCATCTCGGCGACCCCGGCCTGTCCCCGCCCGACATCGCCGCCGCGCACTGCATGTCCGTCCGCTACCTGCACAAACTGTTCCAGCTCGAGGGCATGACGGTCGGGGAGTGGATCCGCACTCAGCGGCTGGAGCGGTGCCGCAGGGATCTTCTGCACTCCCCGGCCCTCGGGTACGGGGTCGCGGCCGTCGCCCGGCGCTGGGGTTTCGTGAGCCCCAGCCATTTCAGCCGCGCCTTCCGCGCGGCCTACGGGGTGACGCCCCGCGAGTGGCAGACGCACGGCCTGTCCGGCGCCGGGCGGAACGGAGGGGAAGACGGGCGGAAGGGACGTGCGGACCGGCGGAACGGAGGGGAAGACGGGCGGAAGGGACGTGCGGACCGGAGGAACGGAGGAGAAGGGGAGGGAACGCCTCCGGGAACCGGCGCGTTGCACAGGAGTTCGCCCACGTCACCGACCCTGGGAGCATCGTGCCCGCCACCACGCCCGACCCGTCCACCGTCCTCCCCGCACTCCCGCCCCTGAGCGCGCAGGCCGAGCGGCTGATCGAGCTGGGCGTGCACGAGACCGCCGGGCTGTCCGCCGAGGAGATCCGTGGGTTCGCCGCCGAGACCGACGGCGAGGGCGACCTGCTGGCCCTGCATCCGGACAGAGCCGCCGCCTCCGCCCTCGCGCCGCTGCTGCGCCGCGACGGCAAACCGGGCTTCGTCGTCGTCGACATGCCCGACGTCGACGCATTCACGCCCTGTGCCGTCGAACCGCCCGACACCCCGCTCTACGTCGTCACCGGCCTGGACCGCGGTGACCACATGGCCAACTGGAGCCCGGACGAGGCACTGCCCGCCCTCACCATGGAGGACCGCACCCCGCTGCTGCTCACCGAGGGCATCCACTGGGTGCTCCAGCAGCCGGACGCCCTGGAGCGCAACCGCTGCTTCATGACCATCGGCTCCCGGCTGCGCAAACCCGACGGCAGCCTGGACGCCCGCACCCCGGCGATCTGGATCAGCAACGGCACCGGACGCGACGGCCGCGAGCGCCGCAACGCCCCGAAGGTCGGGTGGTGCTGGTGGAACAACCGGCACACCTGGCTGGGCTTCGCCTCCACGACGGGCCGCAGGGCCTAGGGGTCAGAACCTGGGGCGAGGGGCCTGTTCCTCGACGATCTTCGCGGCCTCCGCCTGCGTCTCCACCGACGGCGGAGAGCCGGCCAGGGGTTTGTTGGCGGTCTCCTTCATGCACAGCACGGCGATGACGCCGATGACCGCGGCACCCGTGGAGTAGTAGGCCGGCATGAGGGTCGAGTCGAAGGCACTGATCAGGGCGGTGATCACCAGAGGAGTCGTACCGCCGAAGATCGACGTGGCCAGGTTGTAGGCGACCGAGAGGGAGCCGTACCGGACGTGGGTGGGGAAGATCGCCGGGAGCGCCGCCGACATCGTGCCGAGCATGGTCACCAGGGAGAGCCCCAACAGCAGCAGCCCCAGGGCGATCAGGACGACACTGCCCTGCCGGATGAGCAGGAAGGACGGCAGGGACAGGCAGAGGAACCCGAGCATCCCCGCCATCAGCAGCGGCCGGCGCCCGAAGCGGTCCGACAGCCGCCCGACCTGGTTGATGACGCACATCTGGAGCACCATCACGAGCAGCAGGATCAGCAGCCCGTGGTTGGTTCCGTAGCCCAGCTCGTCGGACAGGTACGTCGGCATGTACGACAGCAGCATGTAGTCGGTGATGTTGTACGCCGCGACCAGCGCGAGGCACAGCAGCAGCGGCCGCCAGTACCGGGTGAAGATCTTGCCGAGGTCGGCGGCGGCCGAGGTCTCCACGGAGTCGGCGGCCTCGCTCGCCTTGACCTGGCCGCCCTCCAGCTTCTGGAAGGCGGGCGTCTCGTCCAGCTTCAGCCGCAGGTACAGGCCGATGAAGCCGAGCGGGGCCGCGACCAGGAAGGGGATGCGCCAGCCCCACGCCAGCATCTGGTCGGCGCTCAGGAGCATCTGGAGGACGACGACGAGGCCGGAGGCCCCGACGTAGCCGGCGAGGGTGCCCAGCTCCAGGAAGCTGCCGAAGAAGCCGCGCCGCTTGTCGGGCGCGTACTCCGCGATGAACGTCGAGGCGCCCCCGTACTCCCCGCCGGTCGAGAAGCCCTGCACCAGCCGGAAGAAGATCAGCAGGGCCGGGGCCCACAGGCCGATGACCGCGTGCGAGGGGACGAGGCCGATGGCGAAGGTCCCCACCGCCATCATGATCATGGTGAGGGAGAGGATGCGCTTACGGCCGACCTTGTCGCCGAGCGGCCCGAACACCATGCCGCCGAGCGGACGCACGAGGAAGGCCACCGCGAACGTCGCGAAGGAGCTGAGCAGCTGCGCGGTGTCGTTCCCGGACGGGAAGAACACCTTCCCGATGGTCGACGCCAGATAGCTGTAGATGCCGAAGTCGTACCACTCCATCGCGTTGCCGAGGGCGGCGGCCTTCGTCGCGCGCTTGACCGCCGCCTCGTCGGTCACGGTGATGTCGCTGCGGCGCAGCTTCGGGTTGCGTCGCTTCTCGATCGCCCGGAACAGCACCCGGTGTCGTCTCACGGCTGCGTGGTCCACCGACTCGTCGTTGCCGGGCGCCGCCATCACGTGGTTCCTTTCGCCGGTCGTCGATCCCAACCACAACGCCTGTACAGATCTCGCGCGCTCAAACGAACCCCTTCGCCCGGCACCCGGACGATCACCCTGGGTGACGCCCGGGTGCTTTCGGTGAGACGCGCGCCGCCGAACTGCCGGGGTGTGTCAGCGCCCCGAAGGGGGAACTTGGTTCGCCGGTGCGCACACGGTGAGAGGAGCCCCATGTGACAGCGTCAGCGGCGGGCGACCGGAACCAGGGCGCGCAGGAGGCCGGATACGAGCCGGACCCGCGCCGGTGGCGGGCCCTGTGGGTCACCCTGGTGGCCGGCTTCATGAGCCTGCTGGACGTCTCGATCGTGGCGGTCGCCCTGCCCTCCGTGCAGCGCGGCCTGGACGCCTCGCCCGCGCAGGTGCAGTGGGTGGTGTCCGGATACGCGCTCGCCTTCGCCCTCGCGCTCGTCACCGCCGGCCGTCTCGGAGACGCGCTGGACCGGCGCCGCATCTTCCTGCTGGCCCTCAGCGGCTTCGTGCTCTTCAGCATGGCCTGCGGGGCGGCCCCCAGCATCACGCTGCTGGTGGTGGCCCGCCTCGCCCAGGGCCTGGCGGCCGGTTTCATGGCGCCCCAGAACTCCGCGCTCATCCAGCAGATGTTCCGCGGCGCCGAACGCGGCCGTGCCTTCGGCCTCTTCGGCGCCACCGTCGGCATCTCCTCCGCCGTGGGCCCGCTCGCCGGCGGCCTGATCCTCGCCCTCGCCTCCGGCGACCAGGGCTGGCGGTGGATCTTCTACGTCAACGCGCCCATCGGGATCCTCGCCGTCCTCCTCGGCCGCCGGCTGCTGCCCCGCACCCGGCGGTCCGGCCGGCAACACGTGGACCTGCCCGGCGTCCTGCTCCTCGGCCTCGGCGTCCTGGCGCTGATGTATCCGCTGGTCCAGGCCGGCTCCGGGGGACTCGGCCGGCTGTGGTGGCTGTTCCCCGCGGGTGCCGTGATCCTCCTCTGCTTCGCCCGGTGGCAGCGTCGCCTCGTCGAGCGGGACGTCCAGCCGCTGCTCGATCCGCGCCTGTTCACCACCGTGCGCGGCTACGCCGTCGGCGCCGGCGTCGGCACGCTCTACTTCATCGGCTTCAGCGGTGTCTGGCTGGTCTTCGCGCTCTTCTACCAGGACGGCCTGGGCTTCTCGCCGCTCCGGTCCGGCCTCGCCGTGACGCCCTTCGCCCTCGGCTCGGCCTGCGGGGCCGCGGTCGCCGGCCGGCTGGTGGACCGGCTCGGCCGCATGCTCACCGTGGGTGGTCTGACGGCCGTGATCGCGGGCCTCGGCGGCACCGCGCTGCTGCTGCGCTTCGCGCCCCTCGGCATCGCGCCCTGGGTCGCCGCCCCGGTGCTGTTCCTCGGCGGCGTCGGCAGCGGCTGCGTGATCTCACCGAACATCACCATGACGCTGCGCGACGTGCCCGTGCGGATGGCGGGCGCGGCGGGCGGCGCCCTCCAGACCGGGCAGCGGCTCGGCGCCGCGGTGGGCACCGCCGCCCTGCCCGGCCTCTTCTACGTGGTGCTCGGCAGCGGCGACGACTACCGCGGCGCCCTCGCCACCGCGCTGGGCGCCGCCCTCCTCGGCATGCTGGCCGCCCTGGCCCTCGCGACATCCGACTTCAGGCGCGACCGCCGGACACGGCAGCAGCACGGGACGTGCCCGGAGGACGTCGCCAACAGCCCCGTACACGCCCGGCAGAGCTGATTCCGCAACGCGCCGACCGAGCACGGAAACGGCCCTCCGACTGGGCGCGGAACCGGTCGGCTGCGTTCGGCGACCTGGTTCAGCCGGCGGCGAGCACGGCCTGCCCGGGCGTCGGTGCCTACCTGGTCGTTCGTGGTGCCGGGCAGAGTTGATGCCGCGGCGCGCCGAAACCGAGTGCGGATATGGCGCGCCGGCGGAGCACGGAAACCGGCCGTCGGCGGAGCACGGAAACCGGCGCGTCGGCCGAGCCCGGAGCCGGTCGGCTGCGTTCGGTGACCTGGTTCAGCCGGCGGCGAGCACGGCTTGCCCGGGCGTCGGTGCCTACCTGGTCGTTCGTGGTGCCGGGCAGAGCTGATGCCGCGCCCGCGCCGAAACCGAGTGCGGATATGGCGCGCCGGCGGAGCACGGAAACCGGCGCGCCGGCCGAGCACGGAAACCGGCGCGCCGGCCGAGCACGGAAACCGGCGCGCCGACCGAGCACGGAAACGGGCTGGCCGGCCGAGCACGGAACCGGTCGGCCGCGTTCGGGGGCCCGGCTCAGCCGGCGGTCAGTATGGCCTGCCCGGTGCCGGTGCCCACCTGGTCTTTCGGGGTCAGCCGCAGGTAGGCCGTGATCTGCTTTCCCCTCGCGCGGGGTGCCACGGCGACCCGGTCGCTGACCGTGTGCACCAGCCGCAGCCCATGGCCGCCGACGCGGAACCGGTCCCCCTTCTGCACCGCGGGCTGCTCCGCCGAGGTGTCCCGCACGGTGATGGCCAGCCTTCCCCGGAACAGCCGCAGAATCAGCTCGCAGGGCCCGGGGGCATGCCGGATGGCGTTGGTGACCAGTTCGCTGACGACGAGTTCGGCATCCATGGCCAAAGAGGCCGGAACCGGGGCCAGGGCGGTGTGCGGGCCGTGGGCGAGGAAGGCGCGCAGGGCCAGACGCGCGTCGACGGCGCTTGCCGCGCCGTGCGCCCACGCCGCGCCGAAGCGCAGCGTGGCGTGCTCGTCCGCGCCCGGCCGATCTGCCGCCTGCTTCCCAAGCGGGAGGACCATACGGAGGCTCTTTCGTTGTGTTCGCCCCAGCGGGGCGGCTCTGTCGCCCTGCGTTTACCCGGGTGCGGACCACGCATACCAGGGCAACCCCCGGGTGTTACCGGTTTGCCCCCGAGCGGCAGAGCCACGAGGGGGCTGGTTTCGCCGCCACGGGGCACACGGGGAACGCCGGAGGGCATTCCCCCGGGGGCACGAGCCGACAGACGGCGAGGGCGGGCGATCAGCAAGGAGGCGACGACATGGCAGGGCCGGACCGTACGGAGACCGTGGCGCAGCAGCCCGTGGCCGTACTCGACGCCTCGGTGACGCGAGGACTCGAAGCCATCGGAACCGGGGCCTACGTCGTGGACGAGGAGGGCCGCATCCTCGCGGTCAACACCCGCGCCAGGGACCTGCTCGCCCGCACCGCCGAGGACCTGCTCGGGCACGACGCGCACGACCTGCTGCACCGCGACGCCCACGGGCAGCCGCTGCCCAGGACCCGGTGCGCGATGCGGCGGGCCTTCCACGCCGGACGGACCGCCCAGGCCGAGGAGGACTACTTCGCCCGCGGAGACGGCTCCGTGCTGCCCATCGCCTGGCTGCTCACCCCGTACGACGTCGGCGACGGCACAGCCGGCACGCTCGTGCTCTTCCACACCGTCGGACACACCCCGGCAACCGGCCCCCGGCCGGAACTGACGGCCGGGCCGCTGCGGGAGCTGGAACGACTGACCCTGCTGGCCGACGCCACCACGCGACTGACCTCCACGCTCGACGTCGACGAGGCGCTGGAACGCCTGGTGACCCTGGTCGTGCCCCGGCTGGCGGACTGGGTGATCATCGATCTGATCACCGAACACGACGAAGTCTGGCGGACCGCCGTCGTCCACGCCGACGGTGGCACCCTGGTGCGCCGGGACGACCTTCAGGGCCCCATGCCGCCCGTCCCGGAGGCGTCCCCGATGCCCCTGTCCAGAGCCCTGCGCGGCGTGGCCTCCACGGTGGCCGGGCCCGGCACCTACCAGCGCGAACCGGATTCCGGCATCGCGGTCGAGCAACGCCGGCTGTTCGACGCCACGGGGATGCACTCGGCGGCCATCGCGCCCATCCGCAGCACCCGCTCGGTCCTGGGGGCCCTGACCCTCGGCCGTGCCGAGGACCCGGTCGCCTTCACCCCCGCCGACCTCCCCCTGGTCGAGGACATCGCACGCCGGGCCGGCCTCGCCCTGGACAACGCCCGCCTGTACCAGCGCCAGCGCAAGGTCGCCGAGACCATGCAGAACCATCTGCTGCCCCAGATGCCGGGCGTCCCGGGCCTGCAGATGACCGTCCGCTACCTGCCCGCCCCCGACGCCTCACAGGTCGGCGGCGACTGGTACGACGCCTTCCCCATGTCCGACGGATCCACGGCCCTGGCCGTCGGGGACGTCGTCGGCCACGACCTGGACGCGGCGGCCGGCATGGCACAGGTGCGCAACATGCTCCGCGCCTACGCCTGGTCGCAGCACGAACCGCCCAGCCGGATCGTCACACGCCTCGACGAAGCGCTCCAGCACATCACGGACGTCGACATGGCCACGATGATCTTCGCCCGGATCGAGGCGGCCGACGACGGCCGGTGGCAGCTGTCCTGGACCAACGCCGGCCACCCGCCGCCCCTGCTCATCAGCCGCGACGGCCTGGCGCACTACCTCACCGACGGCCACGGCATCGTCCTGGGCACCGGTGCGGAGACCATGCGCCCCGACGCCACGACCCTGCTCCCGCCCGGATCCACCCTCGTGCTGTACACCGACGGTCTGATCGAAGCACCCGGCCACAGCCTCGACGAGGGCCTGAACCGGCTGCGCCGGCACGCCGCCGCCCTCGCCCACCGCCCCCTCTCCTCCTTCACCGACCACCTGCTGCGCCGCGTCCGTCCCACCGAGAACGAGGACGACGTCGCCCTGCTGGCCCTGCGCACACCCGCCCCCAGGGCATCCACCGCCGGCCGGTGACCCGGCGGCGGACCCTCAGGGCTCGACATGGATCTTGGGGCCGGGCCCGGCGCCGGCCGGGCGCTCGCCGGCGAGGACCGGGCCCACCGCGTCGAGTCCCACGGTGGCGGCGACCAGCGGCCGGGGATCGACCGTTCCGGCGGCGTACGCCCGGATGGTGGCGTCGAGGCCGGGGGAGGCGGACAGGACACCGGTCGCGGTCACGTCCTTGAGGACGAGCGTGCGGGTGTCGATCCCGCTGGGCTCGCCGGCCAGCCCGATGTACACAAGACGGCCCCCGGGCTCGACCAGCTCCAGCGCCAGACCCGGCAGCGAGGCGGCGTTCGAGGCGTCGACCACCGCGTCGAAGGGCACGTCCGGCACGGACTCCCGCGTCCACACGTGCTCGAAACCCAGGGAGCGGGCGAAGGCGAGGGAGCTCTCGGTCGTACCCAGGAGGTGCACCTCGGCGCCGGACGCGCGCAGGAACATCGCCGCCAGCAGCCCGATCGTCCCCGGCCCCAGGACCAGGGCGCGGTCCCCGGGCGCAGGCTCGGCGGCCCGAGCGGCGCGCAGGGCGTTGCCGCCGGGCTCGACGAGCGCGCCGAGCACCGCGTCGACGGAGTCGGGCAAGGCGTGCAACGAGGAGGCGGGAACGGCGAGTTGCTCCGCCAGCGCGCCGGGCAGGCCCCCGCGGATGCCGACCTCCCGCCGCCGCTCGCACACCTGTCGGCGGCCGCGGCGGCAGCGGCGGCAGGAGCCGCAGCCGAGCATGGTGTCGCCCATGACGCGGCGGCCGAGCCAGGCGGGACCGACACCGTCACCGACCGCCGCCACCCGCCCCGCCCACTCGTGGCCCGGCCGCATCGGGTAGGTGGAGTGGCCTTGGTGGAGGTAGGCCATCGCGCCGGTGAAGAACTCCGCGTCGGTGCCGCACACGCCGACCCGCTCGACGTCGACGACGACCTCGCCGGGACCGGCCACCGGCGCCGGAAGCTCCTGGACCTCGTACGCGCCGGGCCCGGTCAGGACGAACGCGCGCATCACAGGGCGGCGCTCGGTGGGCATGTCGCTCGGTCGACCGTCTGCCTATGCTTCATGAGTTCCGGAATCTAGACCGCTGTACCGTCCATTGGAAGGGCTCCATGGAGAGACTCCGCAGCGCGCAGTGGTACGAGGGACAGGACCGCAACGCCTACATCCACCGGGCCTGGATGCGGCGCGGCGTGCCCGGCGACGCGTTCACCGGACGCCCGCAGATCGCCATCGCCAACACCGCTTCGGACCTGACTCCGTGCAACGCGCACCTGAACGAGGTCGCGGCTTCGGTGCGCAACGGCGTGTACGAGGCGGGCGGCATTCCGCTGGACCTGCCGGTGGTGTCGCTGGGCGAGACCCAGGTGCGGCCCACCGCCATGCTGTGGCGGAACATGGCCGCGATGGCCACGGAGGAGATGCTGCGGGCCAACCCCGTCGACGGCGTCGTCCTGCTCGGCGGTTGCGACAAGACGATCCCCTCGCTGCTCATGGCCGCGGCCTCGGTGGATCTGCCCGCGGTGGTGGTCCCCGGCGGACCGATGCTCAACGGCACCTTCCGCGGCGGTCTGCTGGGCTGTGGCACCGGTGTGTGGCAGCTGTCGGAGGAGGTCCGCGCGGGCACGCTCACCCAGGAGGAGTTCACCCGCTCCGAGTCGGCGATGATCCGCAGCCGCGGCCACTGCAACACGATGGGCACGGCGTCGACGATGGCGCTGGTTGCGGAGGCGCTCGGCACGGTCCTCCCCGGTACGGCCGGGATCCCCGCCCCCGACAGCCGGCTGCTGGAGGCCGCGCACCACACCGGCCGGCTGGCGGTGGACATGGTGGGCGCCGGCCGGCGGCCCGCGACCTTCCTGACCGAGGCGTCCTTCCGCAACGCGATCATCGCGCTGGCCGCCATCGGCGGCTCGACCAACGCCGTCGTCCATCTCCTGGCGATCGCGGGCCGGTCGGGCATCGACCTGTCCCTCGACGACTTCGACCGCATCGGCTCCCGCGTGCCGGTCCTGGTGGACCTCCAGCCGGCCGGCCGCTTCCTCATGGAGGACTTCCACCGCGCCGGCGGCCTGCTCGCCGTGCTGCGCGAAGTACGCGACCTGCTCGACCCCGACGCGCTGACCGTCACCGGCAGGCCGCTCGTCGCCTGCCTCGACGACGCCGGGATCTGGGACGGCGAGGTCATCCGCACCCGCGACCGGCCGCTGGTCGCCGAGGGCGGCATCGCCGTCCTGCGCGGCAACCTCGCACCCGACGGCGCGCTCGTGAAACCGGCCGCCGCCTCCCCGCACCTGCTCCGGCACCGGGGCCGGGCCGTCGTCTTCGACAGCATCGAGGACTTCCGCGCCCGTATCGACGACCCCGCCCTCGACGTCGACGCCGACTCCGTCCTGGTGCTGCGCGGCTGCGGCCCCAAGGGCTACCCGGGCATGCCCGAGGTCGCCAACATGCCGTTGCCCAAGAAGCTGCTGGAACAGGGTGTCCGCGACATGGTCCGGGTCTGCGACGGCCGGATGAGCGGCACCGCGTACGGCACGGTCGTCCTGCACGTGGCCCCCGAGGCCGCGGCCGGCGGCCCCCTCGCCCTCGTACGGACCGGGGACTTCATCACCCTCGACGTCGAGGCCCGCCGCATCGACGTCGACGTGCCGGAGGCCGAACTCGCCCGCAGGACCCCCGGCCAGGCCACCGTCACCGGCTTCGCCGCTCCCCGGCGCGGCTGGGAACGCCTCTACGTGGACCACGTCCTGCAGGCCGACACCGGAGCCGACCTCGACTTCCTCGTCGGCTCCAGCGGCTCCGAGGTGACCCGTGAGTCGCACTGACCCCGGATCACCCCGGGGATTCACCACGTCACGGGCAGCTCCGTGACGCCACCGGTGAGGGTGGTGCGCACCTCCAGCTCGTCCAGCTCCTTGGCGAGCCGCAGACCGGGCAGACGGCGGGCCAGCGTGGCGAAGACGATACGCAGCTCCACCCGGCGAGCAGATCGCTCGGGCCGCCGGAGTCTCCGAGCGCACGCTGTGGCGCTACTTCCCCACCAAGGAGAGCTGCGTCGAGCCGCTGCTGACGAAGATGCTCGACGCCTTCCGGGCGGTCCTGCACGCCTGGCCGCCCGGAGCCGGCCTGATCGAGCACCTGCGCACCGCCTACCAGCCCGTACTCGGCTCGTCGTCCGGTGAGGACGTCGAGGCGGTGCTCGCCGTGATCCGCATGACCCACGACGAACCCGCGCTGCGGGCCGCCTACCTCGTGCTCCGGGAGCGCGCGGAGGAGACGTTCACCGAAGTGCTCGCCGCCCGGATGGGCATGCCCCCCGAGGCGTTCGAAGTACGCGTGCAGGCCGCCGCCATGAACGCCGTGCTTCAAGGTCGCGGCCGACGAGTTCGCCCGGGAGACGGCCGGCCGGGGCATCACCCCCGAGGTGCTGAACGATCACCGGGAGCAACTCGCCGACGCACTCGGCCTCGTCACCAGGAGACTCTCGGGCACGGACGCCGACTGAGGAGCCCGCGTGGCCTCAGTGCTCTCGGCGACCGGCCCGGGCGGCATGCGGGGCGTGGGCGCGTACGGCTGCCGCGACAGCGGAGTCGCCGGCCCGGCCGCGCGCTTCGAGGCCCGCGACGACGCCCTCGATGTTGCCCTGCGGCTGGTTCTGGCTGAGCTTGAACTTGGCCTCGACCCGGCTGATGACCACCTCGACGCCGACGATGGCGCGCAGTTGCCGCTCGACGAACTTCGCGGGGGCCTGGTCGACGGACCAGGGTTCGGCGTTCCCGGCCTCGTGCCGGTCGGTCAGGCGGCGTATCTGGCTCTCGATCCAGGCGGGGTCGTCGTGCACGACCAACTGGCCGTACACGTGCGCGGTGATGTAGTTCCAGGTCGGCACCACCCGGTGGTGCTCCTGCTTGGCCGGATACCACGACGGCGTCACGTACGCCTCGGGCCCGCGGACGATCACCATGGCCTCGCCGTGCGCCGGCCGGCTCCACTGGTCGTTGCCGCGCGCCATGTGGCCGATGAGAGCGCCCTGTTCTCCGGACTCCGGGTCGTACTCGAACGGCAGCGCGGTGGCCACGAGGCCTTCGGAGGTCATGGTGATCAGGTCGGACGCGCCCTGGTGGGCCAGCAGTTCGCGGACCGCGTCCTCGTCGGGGACGAAGTGCTTGGGGAGGTACATCGGCAGCCTTTCGCGAGCTGTTCGCGCAGACGTGGCAAGGGGACCCGGGCGAGGTTCAGACGGTGGCCTGGGGTCCGGCCGGGCTGAGGTGGTGCACGGCGGTCCGGTCGGCATGCGGGGCGAGCAGGCCCTGCAACTCCTCCGCCGCGGCCTTGAGGAGCCCGCCGTCACGCGTGGCCTCAAGGGTCTCGAGGACGAAGGCGACGTGCGTGGAGTCCTCGGTGACGCGGGTGCGGTGGGCGTCGCGGTGGTTCCAGTGGCGCGTCAGGACGCCGGTGGCGTCCGCGTAGATGATCTCGCCGGGCTTGGGGTGCTCGACGGTGTCGGGTTCGCCGAGCGGGGTGAAGGACTCGGTGCCGTCCGCGTACCGGATGGCGACGTCCCCGGCGACCCGGGACAGGTCGAAGGCCCCGGCGGGCAGACCGTGCCGGACGGAGACGGCGTTGTAGGAGTCGACCGCCGGGTTGATGCGCGGCAGGGTCCCCTTCTTGGCGAGGCGGCGGCCGAGCGCGTCGACGCTGGGGCGGATGCGGCGCGGGTTGGTGCCGAAGGAGCGGTAGGCGGTGTGCCAGGCCTCGATGCGCGGGTCGGTCTCGTCGGCGGGCCGCCAGGTGCCGTCGGCGAGCTGCTGCTCCAGTTCCTCCAGGGCGGTGGCGGTGTGCGGCCAGGGTTCACGGCCGCGCAGGCCGGTGGCGGTGACCAGGGCGATGAGGGTGTCGGGGAACGCCTCCGCCACGGCGGGGGTGAGGTGGAAGGTGGGCACGGCGCGTTTCCGTTTCTCGACTCGGGGCTCAGGGGTGGGGTTGCTCAGGGGGCTCAGGGTCGGTGTCGCTTACGTCAGGGCGAGGAGGCTGACCGCGGCGGCGGCGGTGCCCAGGCCGACGAGCTGGCCGCGGTGGATGCGTTCGGCGAGCACACCGCGGGCGAGCAGCACCGTACCGGCCGGGTAGAGGGCGGTGATCACGGCGACGACGGCGAGGTCCCCGCTGCGGGCGGCCAGCAGGAACAGCAGGTTCGCCACGGAGTCCAGCACACCGGCGGCGGCCGACAGGGCGTACGCGGGCCGCTCGGTGCCCAGCCTGCGGAACATCAGCCCCGCCGCGGCCAGGGTGACGGCCGAGGAGACCGCCCGTCCGACGATCAGCGGAGCGACCCCGCTGTCGGACGGCGCCTGGTGCAGACAGACCAGCTGGAGGGCGATGGCGGCACCCGCGCCGAAGGCCAGCAGCAGCGCCGTACGAGAGGGACGCGCCGAGCCCGCGCCGTGTCCCGCACTGACCAGCACGACCGCCACCAGCGCGAGCGGCAGGCCCACCAGCCCCGCGGCGGCCAGGTGCTCGCCCTGCACCAGGCCCACACCGACGGGCAGCGCGGCGGACACCAGGGCGGTCACGGGCGACAGCACGTTCATCGGGCCGATCGCGAGCGTGCGGTAGAGCAGGGCGAACGCGGCGGCGGAGGCGACCCCGGACGCGGCACCCCAGCCGAGGGCGCCGGCGCTGAACGACGCTCCGAGCACCGGCCACAGCACCAGCTCGACCGCGAGGCTCGCCGGGGCCGCGATCATCACGGTGCGCAGCACATGAGCCCTGCGGGCACCGAGGCCGCCGAGGAAATCGGCGCATCCGTAGGCGAGCGAGCTGCCCAGGGCCAGCAGCAGAGCGATCACAGCACATCCCTTACCATTCAGTGGAACGACCAGACCGTACAACAGAACGACCGCCCGGTGTCAACCAAACGACCGTCCGGTGCAGTCGAATGTTCCAGCCGGCAAGGATGGTGATCAGGTGGCCGAGACAGCCGCAGCCCTGCGGACGGTCGCGCACAACGTCCGGGCGGCCCGCATCCGCGCGGGCCTCACCCTGGAGGAACTCAGCCGGCGCGCCCAGGTCAGCAAGGGCGCCCTGGTGGGTCTGGAGAAAGCCCAGGGCAACCCCAACCTGGCCACCCTGGTCCGGCTGGCCGACACCCTCGGCATCTCGGTCTCCGCCCTGATGCAGGGACCGCCCGAAGGCCGCGTCCGGGTCGTGTCCGCCGAGGCCGTGGCCCCCCTGTGGACCGGGGAGCGGGGCAGCGAGGCCCGGCTGATGCTGACGACGTCGGGACCGACGCCGGTCGAGATCTGGCGCTGGCGGCTCGAACCGGGCGAGGAGTACCCCAGCCACCCCCACCAGGGCGGCGTCGTGGAGACCGTCAGCGTCACCTCCGGCCGGATGACCCTGGTCGTCGACGGCACCGAGCACACCGTCGAGGCGGGCCAGACCGCCACGTTCGACGGCGACACCCCGCACACCTACCGCTGCTCGGGCACCGAACCCTGCCACCTGATCATGACGGTCCATCTGCCGCCAGGCCCGGCCCCGACGAACTGACTCGCCGGCCGATTGCCGGCACCGGCTTCTCGCTGAAGGCTTGCGAACCTCGTCCGTCAGGCTGGTTTCACGACGTGTGTGACGCGAAGAAGGTCCAGTTTCCCGGCGCCGCTGCTTCCGGCCGCCGCCGTGTAGGTGACCATGCGCAGGTCCGCGCCGGGGACGACGAGGACGTCGCAGTCGAGCAGGATGTCGCCGATCTCCGGGTGCCGGACGGTCTTGCGGTCGCTCGTGTGCTGGGCGGCGGCCGTCCGCGTGACCCAGTGATGGGCGAAGGCGTCGGACGTCTCCCGCAGCTCCCGCACGAGACGATCGAGCTGGGCGTCCGCGGGATAGCGCGAGACGGCGTCCTTGAGGTCGGCGACGATCGACGCCGCGAGGGCGTCCGGTCCACGCTCGGACCGGACGGGGAGCATCGAGGCGTGTGCGGCGCCGTCGCCGAAGAGGGCACGGGCGAGATTGCGTTCGGTGGCCGGGACGAGGGCGGGGTCCCCGTGCAGGGCGCTCCACATGGTGTTCCACCACACCAGGGTCCAGTCGGCCGTGAACACGCCGATCGGAACGTCGCCGAGGCGCGCGGCGAGCCGTTGGATGCCTGCGGGCACGTGGGTGCTGACCGTCCCGTCCCGCGGCGGCAGCAGCCCGGCGCTGCGCTACAGCTGGTCGCGCTCGGCGCGGGAGAGCTGCAGGGCCCGGGCCAGGGCGCCGACGACCTGGGCCGAGGGGTTCCTCGCGCGTGACTGTTCCAGGCGCAGGACGTAGTCGACGGACAGCCCGGCCAGCTGCGCCAGTTCCTCGCGGCGCAGTCCGGGGGCGCGGCGGCCGTCCGTCGCGGTGAAGCCGGCGTCGGCCGGGGAGAGGCGGTCGCGCCAGGCGCGCAGGAGTTCGGCGAAGCCGGAGCGAGAGGAAGCCATGGGGGTCATTCTCGCCCCGCGGCGCCGGCCACAGCCTGGGTACTGCCAGTCCTAGTGACGGGGACGGCACTGGCCGGCGGCGGCACACGCGGCGAGCGTGGAGCGACGTGCCCCGAGCCGGGGCGCCGGCAGCCGACCACTGAAGGAGTCTCCCTGTGCAGCACACCATTGTGATGACGGGCGCGAGCCGCGGGATCGGCCGGGTCGCCGCGGGGCACATTCTGCGCAGGTCGCCGGATGCGCACCTCCTCGTCGTCACCCGCGGGACCTCCGGTGCACAGCTCGCCGCCGAACTCGCCACGGGCGGGCACGCGGTCTCGCACGTCTCGGCGGACCTCGGCTCCCTGGGCAGCGTCCGCGCGGCCGTCACCGAGATCCGCGGCCGGCTCGGTCGCGGTGACCTTCCACCGCTGCGCGGTTTCGTGGGCAACGCGGGCATCCAGTACACGAACGCGCTCACCGAGGGGCCGGACGGATTCGAGTCCACGTTCACGGTCAACGTGCTCGCCAACCACCTGTTCGTCCGCCTGCTCCAGGACCACTTCGCCGCTCCCGCCCGGATCGTGATCACCGCCAGTGACACGCACTTCGGCGACTTCAGGCACAACCTGGGCATGGTGCCCGGCCCGTCCTGGAAGTCCCCGGACGTCCTCGCCCGCGCGGGCGCCTTCCCCAGGCCGGACACGGCGGTCGCCGGGCGCACCGCGTACTCGACGAGCAAACTGGCCGCCATCTACCTCGTGCACGAGTACGCCCGCCGTCTGCCCGCCGGGGTCGACGCCGTCACCTACAACCCGGGCTTCGTCCCCGGCACCGGGCTCGCCCGCCACGCCGGCCCCCTCTCCCGCTTCGCCATGCGGCGCATCCTGCCGATGGTGACCCTCACCCCGTTCGCCACCGGCCGCAACGCCGCGGGCCGCTACCTCGCAGACGTCGTCCTGGGCACGACCAGGGCGCCGACCGGCTCCTACGTCGACCGCAACCGAGTGGACCGCTCGTCCGAGGAGTCCTACGACCCACGGCGCGAAGGCGAACTCTGGGACGCCGCCGAGCGGTTGACCACAGCGTGAGGAGCCGGACCGGACGCGCTCGCGCAGCATCGCACCAAGTCCTCTCCGCGGGTATGGCCCTGGACCGCCACCCGCCCAACACTGGGGGCACGCACGCGAGTCGGGGGGAGGACGCGCCATGGCGACGCGGACGGAGTCACCGCAGGCGGGGTTGCCGGAGGAGCGGCGGCCGGAGCTGGACGTGCTGCGGATGGTGGTGGTCGTCGGACTGGTCTTCTTCCACTCGGCGCTGGTGTTCGCGACCGAGGGCGACTTCTACGTCAGGAACGCCGAGACCACCGAAGCCATCACGGTCATCGCCGGGTTCGGGGTCGTCTGGGCGATGCCGCTGCTGTTCCTGATCTCCGGCCTGGGCGCCCGGCACTCGCTGCGACGCCGTGGCGCGGGCACCTTCGCCAAGGAGCGTTTGCTGCGGCTGGGCGTCCCCCTGCTCCTCGCAACCCTCCTCTTGAACCCGCTTCCGCAGTGGCTGCGGCTGCGCTCGTCCGACCCCGACTACGACCAGTCGTACGCCGGCTTCCTGCCCCGCTTCTTCGACGTGCACGTGGAGTTCGACGAAGCGCCCTTCTTCGTCCAGGGTGAGCACTTCGAGACCGGTCATCTCTGGTTCGTCGTGCTCCTGCTGACGTTCTCCCTGATCCTGGCGCCCCTCCACCGCTTCCTGCCCCACGGGCCCTTCCGCCGGCTCGCCGACCGCACGGCGGCTGCGACCCTGCGGCGACGAGGCGTCGTCCTTCTTCCGGCCCTCGCGTTCGCCGCGATCTGTGCCTTCGCCGGCATGGAGGAGGGCTACGCGGGCTGGCACCGCTGGTCGTACCTCCTCTTCTTCGCCGCCGGCTTCATCCTCGCCACCGACCCCCGCTTGCGCACCGTCATGCGCCGTGACGCACGCTCCGCGGCGTGTCTCGGCGCCCTCCTGTTCGCGGCAGCGGCTCCGGGCTTCACCACCGCCGAGGACCCCTTCACGGAGACGACGCCCCTGGCCGTGGTCTCCCGGGCCCTGTTCGGGGCGGCCGGCTGGTGCCTGGTGGTCGCCATCCCGGGCCTCCTCGACCGCCCCCGACGACAGCCACCACAGGAGCCCCTGGCTCCGGCTGCTCCGACTGCTGCGTCTGCTCCGCCGTCTCCGACGACGCGTCAGCGCGTGTACGGGTACCTCGCCGCCGCCGTCCTTCCGCTGTACGTCCTCCACCAGCCGATCGTCGTCGCCGTCGCCTACTTCGTGGTGGGATGGCCGGCGCCGATCGCGGTCGAGTACGTGGTGCTGGTGGCGGTCTCCCTCGCCCTGACGCTCGCGGCGTACGAGCTGTTGGTGCGCAGGAAGCGGGTGACGCGTTTCCTGTTCGGGATGCGGGACTGAGGAAACCGCCTCGTCAGTCCGAGGCCGCCACGGGGGCCGTCTTCTTACGGGCGCGGTACGCGGCCGCCTTGATCCTGTTGCCGCAGGAGTCCATCCCGCACCACTGCCGTCGCATGCCCCGCGAGCGGTCGAGGTAGACGCGGGTGCACTCAGGGTTGCCGCACTCCTTGAGCAGGGGCACGTCCGGCCCGCTCAGGAGCTCGACGGCGTGGCGCGCCACCATGGAGAGGGCTTCGTCCGGCGTCGCCTGCGTCCACCGGCCCGCCGGGGTGAGCTGCGGCACCGCGGGCGGCATGCGTGCCGCGTCGTTCACGAGGGTCAGCGCCGTCCCGTCGTACGCCTCGCCGAGCCTACGGGCGGTGACCAACTGGTAGATCGCTTCCCGTACGGCCTTGGCCTGCTCGACATCGGCCTCCCGGGCCGGGGAGACCGCGTCGACGATGCCCGATTCCACGTACCAGGCGTCCAGCCTGTCCGGCGTCGCCCACATCTCGAAGCGCACCGAACGGCGTGCCTGGAGGGTGGCGGCGAAGTCGAGTGCCGGGTTCCCGCATACGAAGACATGGTCGAGGTTCACCTCGCCATTGTGCCGATGACGGCACCGGGGAGAGATCCATTGTCGCGCGCCGAGCAGGCGCCTGTCACCGTTCTTCAGAATGATCTTTACGTCCGTTATGTGCCCATAGGGTTGCGGTGAACAAGCGCAACACCCCGACCAGGAGAGGGAGTTGACAGTGGCGTACGACGTTGCCGCACTGGCCGAGGAGCTCACCGCCATGGCCGCAGCCGATCACCGGGCCTCGGTCCAGGCCAACAGCGATGACCCCGCCGAACAGCTGGCGTGGCGCCGGCTGACCGCACGGCACGGTGACCGGCTCAGCGAGATCATGGACGAGTACGGCTGGCCGACGGCGGACGTGGTCGGCGAGGAAGCCGCCCGCGCCGCCTGGCTGATCGCCCAGCACGCCGACCGGCAGCTCGACGTCCAGCGGCGCGCCCTGCGGCTCATGGAGCAGGCGGTGTCGGCCGGCTCGGCCGGCCCGCGCGAGCTGGCCTTTCTGCGCGACCGCACCCTGGTCAACGAGGGCCGCAACCAGATCTACGGCACCCAGATCGCCGGTGTGAAGGACGGAGCGCCGGTCCCGTGGCCCTGCGAAGAGCCCGAGCGCATGGACGAACGCCGCGTCGAAGTCGGCATCGAGCCCTTCGACGAGTACGTGGCCAAGTTCGCCCTGACCTGACGCCCGTCGGGCCGTCGCCTCGGGCGTCAGGTCGCCGCGCGCGTCAGGTTGCCCTGCGCGTCAGGCCGCCGTGCCGACCGGCGAGCTCGCCCGGGCCGGCTGCCGTACGACGTGACGCCGGCGGGCCGGCAGGCCGAGCATCGGGTGGGCGACGCCCCAGGCCGCCCCCTTGCAGACCAGTTCCTTGTAGACGGCGGCGAGCCGGCCCGTCAGCGCCGCCCGGACGGCGCGGTCGTCGGCGGTGACGTACTGGATCAGGCCTTCCCGGCGGCCCAGCGAGACGCACTGGTTGAAGTAGCGCAGCGGCGCGTTCGGGAGCTTCCCGCCGGTCAGGCGGGCCGCGATGGCGTCGGCGGCCTGCCACGCCATGGGTGTGCCGGAGGCGCACGACATCCGCAGCGGCTTGTCGCCCGGGCCCATGGCCAGGGCCGCGTCGCCGATGGCGTACACGTCCGGGTGCGAGACCGAGCGCATGGTCTCGTCGACCACGATCCGGCCGGTGTCGGTGACGTCCAGGGTGGTGGCCTTCGCGATCGGGTGGACGGCGAAGCCGGTGGTCCACACGGTGACCGCGGCCGGGATCGTCACGCCGCCGGCCGTGGTGACCCGGTCGGCCTCGACGCCGGTGACCATGGCGTGCTCGTGGACGGTGATGCCGAGCTTGCCGAAGACCTTCCGCAGGTGCCCGCGCCCCTTGGGTGAGAGCCAGTCGCCGAGTTCGCCGCGGGCGGCGAGGGCGACGTCGAGATCCGGGCGCGCCTCGGCGATCTCGGTCGCGGCCTCCAGGCCGGTGAGTCCACCGCCGACCACGACCACGGACTCTCCGGCGTCCAGGCGGGCCAGACGCTCGCGCAGCCGCAGTGCGCCGGGCCGGCCGGCGATCTGGTGGGCGTGCTCGGCCGCGCCGGGGACGCCCTGGTCGTTCCAGCCGCTGCCGAGGGCGTACACGAGGGTGTCGTACTCCAGTTCCTCGGCCTCCGGCCCGCCGGGGCCGTTCGCGTCGACGACGGTCACGGCCTTGCGGTCGACGTCGACACCGGTGACCTTCGCGAGCTTCAGTACGACGCCGGTGCCCGCGAACATCTCGCCGAGCGGCCGGGGACGGAGGTCCTGGCCCGTCGCGACCTGGTGCATCCGGACCCGCTCGACGAAGTCGGGCTCGGCGTTGACGAGGGTGATGGCGACGTCTTCACGGTGCAGCCGCCTGGCGAGGCGGCCGGCGGCGATGGCTCCGGTGTAGCCGGCTCCGAGGACGACGATGCGGTGCTGCATTTTCCGGGCTCCTGTCTTGAGCGGGACTCGCCCCCTGAACCGGGCGGCCCGCTGTTTCCTGACAGGAATGCGGTGTGAAGCAGGTCACATCATGGTCGGCAGGGTCGGAAGACTCGGCAGGATCAGAAGACCGTGAGCAGGGGATCGCCGTGGTCGGAGGCCGCCCAGAGCCTGGTCGCGCGTTCGAGCTTGTCGGGGTTGACCTGGCTGCGGAACGCGGCGATGCCCTCGGCGGTGACCTCCAGGCACATGACGCCGATGACCCGGCCGTCGAGGACCACTACGAGGGCCGGGTCGCCGTTGGCGGTCGTGGCGTAGACGTCGGGCGATCCGCCGACCAGGTCACGCTTGGCCTTGCCGGGCTTGAACAGGCCCCGCATGAACTTCGCGACCGCGAGGGCGCCCTCGAAGGCCCTGGCGCGGGCCGGGACCTTCCCGCCGCCGTCGCCGACCGCGATGGCGTCCTGGGTGAGCAGCCGCACGAGCGGCTCGGTCCGGCCGCTGGTGGCGGCCGCGAGGAACTCCTCGACGATCCGCCGCGCGGCGGCCTCGTCGACCTCGGTGCGGGCCCTGCCCTGCGCGACGTGCTTCTTGGCGCGGTGGAAGATCTGCTGACTGGCGGCCTCGGTGATGTCGAGGACCTCGGCGATCTCCCGGTGCGGGTAGTCGAACGCCTCCCGCAGGACGTACACCGCCCGCTCGTTGGGGGAGAGGCGCTCCAGCAGGGCGAGGACCGCGAACGAGAGCGATTCACGCTGTTCGGCGGTGTCGGCCGGACCGAGCATCGGGTCCCCGGCGAGCACCGGCTCGGGCAGCCACTGGCCCACGTAGGTCTCCCGCCGCGCGCGGGCCGAGGTGAGCTGGTTGAGACACAGGTTGGTGAGCACCTTCGTCAGCCAGGCCTCGGGGACCTCGATGCGGTCGACGTCGGCGGCCTGCCAGCGCAGGAAGGTCTCCTGTACGGCGTCCTCGGCCTCGCTCGCGGAACCGAGGAGCCGGTAGGCGATGGCCTCCAGGCGGGGCCTGGCTGCCTCGAACCGGTCCACGTCGTTCATGGTCAGGGCCATGACCAGGATCCTAGCGTTGCTAGCCGTGCAGTTCCCGGTAGGCGGCGACCGCCCCTGGGTGCAGGGGGACGGCGCCGGTGGAGATCAGGCTGCGGACGTCGAGGAACTGGGTGCCGAGCGCCGGGGCGGGGACGAGGCGGGTGGCCCGGCGGACCAGGACGCGGGTGAGGGCGGCGGCGACGGGGGAGGGGAGGCCGGGGCGGCACAGCAGCAGGTTGGCGACGCCGATGGTGGGCACCTCGGGGGTCCCGCGGTACGCCCCGGCGGGCACCGTCACCGCCTCCAGGCCCGACCCCTCCGGGCCGAGGCCGGCGCGCAACCGGGGCAGCAGGCCGGACAGGGGCAGCAGGCGGATGCCGGGGCGGGTGTCGAGCCCGGACAGCACGGGGAGCGGTACGCCCCCCGCGACCAGCAGGGCGTCGATCGCGCCGGCCCGCATCGCGCGGGCCGCCTCGGGCATCAGCAGATGCCGGACCTGTACGTCGGTGCCGGGGGTCAGGCCCGCGACCCGCAGCAGACGGTCGCCGAGCACGGCACCGCCGGACGCGGGCGCGCCCAGGGAGACGGTGCGGCCCGCCAGGTCGGACACGCTGTGGAGGGGCGCCTCGGCGCGCACGGCCAGCTGGACGTAGTTCTCGTAGACCCTGCCGATCGCGCGCAGCGGGACGCGGTGGCCGAACGGCGTGGTGCCGCCGTACGCCGCCCACGCGATGTCCGACAGGGCCAGCGCCACGTCGGCCCGGCGGGCCCGGAGCAGCCGTACGTTGGCCACGCTGCCCTCGCTGTGGACCACCTCGCAGGACAGCTGGGGGTAGGCGGCCGTCACCTGGGCCGCGAGCAGTCGGCCGAAGGCCGCGTAGAACCCGTCGGTCTCGCCGGTCGCGATCCTCAGCTCTCCCTGCGGGCCACTGTCCGCGCGCCGCGCGTCCGCCACCGCGGAGCCCGCGAGCAGGCCGGTGCCCGCCGCGCCGAGTACGGCGCGCAGCACGGTGCGGCGGGGCGTGGGGCGGGCGGGGCCGCTCATGCCGCGTGCCCCTTCGGGAGGACGACCCGGACGCGCAGGCCGTGCGGTTCGGCCGCCGTGAACTCCACGTGCCCGGCATGACCGGCCACCAGCCGCTCGGCGATCGCCAGGCCGAGGCCACTGCCGCGTACCTCCCGGTGGCGGTCCGAGCGCCAGAAGCGGGTGCCCGCCCGGGGGAGTTCGCCGGTGTCCAGGCCCGGTCCGTCGTCCCGCACCTCGAACACCGCGTCCGCGCCCTCGGTGAAGCAGCGTGCTTCCACGCGGGCGCCGCTCCCCGCGTACTTGATCGCGTTGTCGAAGAGGATGTCGGCCACCTGGGCCAGCTCCCCCTCAGGGCAGGCCATGGGGACGGCAGGACCGGGGACGAACCCCAGGCGGACACCGGCCTGTTCGGCCACCGGCTGCCACAGCCGGACCTGCGCCGCGGCGACCGCCGTCGCCTCGCAGTCCGCTTCCCGCGCGTCCGTGACGGCCAGCTCACCGGCGCGGTGCTCGGCGTTCGCCAGCGTGAGCAGGTCGTCGAGGAGGTGCTCCATGCGTTCGAGTTCGGACGTCACCCCGGTGTAGGTGCGGCCGGCGGAGGTGCGCAGATGGGGCTGGAGCGAGTCGATGCGCAGCCGCAGGGCGGCCAGGGGGTTGCGCAGCTGGTGCGAGGTGTCGGCGACGAGCCGGCGCTGCTGTTCCAGCGCGGTGGTGACCGCGTCGGCCATGCGGTTGAAGCCGGTGGCCAGCTGGCGCAGCTCCGGCGGGCCGCCCGCCCGCGCGTGCTCGGGTGGCAGTCCGGCGGCCAGGGTGCCGACCGCGCGGTCGAGACGGTGCAGCGGCCGTACGACCCACCGCGTGGCCCGGCGGGCGAGCAGCACACAGGCCACGGCGAACAGACCGGCGCCGGCCAGCACCAGCGCCCACCGCAGGGCGATGTCGTCCGCGGCGGCCCGTACCGAGGCCCGCAGCACCACGGCGCCGGACACCCTGGTGCCGGTGCCCGCGGGCCGGGCGAGCAGCCGGTCGGCCCGGGACCAGGGCCGTAGCGTGCCCCCGGGTGAGACGGGCTGGTTGCGCAGCGCCGCGTCGACGAGCCGGGCGACGGCCGGGTCGGCGGCGCGCAGGCCGCCCGTCTGCACCAGGGGGGCGCGGCGGGCGTCGACGACCACGACGGCCTCGCCGTAGAGGGCGGTGTAGCGGCGGACGTCGGCCGTGAGCGCGCCGGTGTCGTCGCTCTCGGCGGCCTGCTCGGCCAGCCCGGCGAAACGGTCGAGATCGGCGGTGCGCGCCGCGACGAGCTGCTGGGTGCGCTGCGCGGCGGTGACGGCCAGCAGCGGGACGGCGAAGCCGGCCACGGCGAGGACCACGAAGGCCAGGACCACGGTGAGGACACGGGTGCGCATGAACAGGGCCTGCCGTCCGTGACCGGCTCAGTCGCCGAAGCGGTAGCCGAAGCCGCGGATGGTGGTCAGCACCTCGGGGCGGCCGAGCTTGGCCCGCACCTGGGTCAGGTGCACGTCGAGCGAGCGGGACACGGCGAGGAAGGCGTCGCCCCACACCTCGTCCATCAGCTGCTGGCGGCTGACCGCCGTGCCGGCCCGGGCCGCCAGCGCGGCGAGGACCTCGAACTCCTTGGCGGTGAGCCGCACCTCGGCGCCGCCGACCGTCACCCGGCGCGCGTCGAGGTCGACCTCGACGTCACCGACGCGGACGA
Organism: Streptomyces sp. NPDC006235; assembly: GCF_040613735.1. Taxonomy (NCBI): domain Bacteria; kingdom Bacillati; phylum Actinomycetota; class Actinomycetes; order Kitasatosporales; family Streptomycetaceae; genus Streptomyces; species Streptomyces sp. NPDC006235. The sequence goes on along the minus strand of NZ_JBEXSR010000005.1, from coordinate 54,528 downwards.
CGCGCGACGCCGGGGCGGCGGGTGCCGTGGCGCGGCGGCTGACGGCCTCGATACGGGCCAGCAGTTCGGCCAGCCGGACCGGCTTGACCAGGTAGTCGTCGGCGCCGAGCCGCAGACCGCGTACCACCGACCGTTCGTCGCCCCGCGCGGTGAGCACCACCACCGGCAGGGCACTGACCGCGCGCAGTTTGCGCAGCACCTCCAGGCCGTCCAGGTCGGGCAGGCCGAGGTCGAGCAGCAGCAGGTCCGCCTGCCGGTGGCGGGCGAGCACGTCCTCCCCGCGCAGTACCCGGGCCGGCAGGTGGCCGTTGTCGTAGAGCGCCTCGGTCAGCGCGCCCGCCACACCGTCGTCGTCCTCGGCCAGCAGCACCCGCACGGTCGCCTCCTTCCCGCTCGTCAGCCGCGAGACCGGGAATCGTCCTCGTCCAGCGGCGACGCGTCGGAGGTCTCGCGCATCCGAATGTAGACGAGCAGCGAGATCAGGACACAGGCGGTGACGTAGTAGAAGTACCAGTTCTCGTGTCCGGCGTTCTTGAACCAGAGGGCGACGTACTCGGCGGTGCCGCCGAACACGGCCACGGTCAGCGCGTACGGCAGGCCGACGCCGAGCGCCCGGATCGAGGTGGGGAACAGCTCGGCCTTCACCACCGCGCTGATCGAGGTGTACAGGGAACTGACGGCCAGCGGCCCGACCATCAGCAGGAACGCGTACACGGGGTCGCTGGTGTGCGACAGCAGGGTCAGCGAGGGCACCACCACCACGGTGCCCAGCACCCCGAACGCGATCAGCAGGGGACGCCGCCCCACCCGGTCGGAGAGCAGGCCCATGACCGGCTGGAGGACGACGAACACGAGCAGCGCGAAGAAGTTGATCCAGGCCGCCGTGGGCTTGGCGATGCCGCTGGTGTTGACCATGAACTTCTGCAGGTAGGTGGTGTACGTGTAGAAGAACAGCGTGCCGCCCATGGTCAGCCCGACGACGACGAGGCACTGCCGCGGGTAGGACAGCAGCAGCCGCAGGCTGCCGCGGGCCGGGCCGCTGCGCTCCTGCTCGCCTTCCGACGCGGCACGCTCAAAGCTCTCGGACTCGTCCATGCCGCGCCGCAGCCACAGCACGACCACCGCCCCCGCGGCGCCGACGACGAAGGCTACCCGCCAGCCCCAGGACTCCATCTGCGCGGGGCTGAGCAACTGCTGCAGCACGATCTGCAGGCCGAGCGCGGTCAGCTGGCCGGCGATGAGGGTGACGTACTGGAAGCTGGAGTAGTAGCCGCGGCGGCCGGGCGAGGCGACCTCGGACATGTAGGTGGCGGAGGTCGAGTACTCACCGCCCACCGACAGACCTTGCAGCAGCCGCGCGGTGACCAGGAGGACCGGCGCGGCGACCCCGATCGAACCGTACGACGGGGTGAGCGCGACGATCAGCGAACCGGCCGCCATGAGCGTCACGGACAGCGTCAGCGCCGAGCGGCGGCCACGGCGGTCGGCGTACCGGCCCAGGACCCAGCCGCCGATCGGCCGCATCAGGAAGCCGACGGCGAACACCGCGGCGGTGTTCAGGAGCTGCGCGGTCTGGTCGCCGGAGGGAAAGAAGACGGAGGCGAAGTAGACGCTGAAGGCGGTGTACGCGTACCAGTCGTACCACTCGATCAGATTGCCGATCGATCCGCGCACGATGTTGCTGACGACCCTGCGTTCGTCGCGGCGCGGTTTCCGCGCACGCTCGGCGGTGGTCTGTGTGGCCATCGGAACTCCCTTGTCTGCGGCCCGGGAGCACACAGAGTCGACGGCGCGAACAGCGTCGCTCAATGCCGGGAGCCAAGTCCTTACAGTCCCTTAGGGCTCGGGCACGTCGGGAGTTGAGATCTTGCTATCGTGAACCGCGCGGCCTCGAACGGGGAAGAACAGGACGATCATGACTGAGCTGGACATCATCGACAACCCGTCCGATCCGGCGGTGCAGCGGATCATCGACGTCACCAAGCCGTCGCGATCCAACATCAAGACGACCTTGATCGAGGACGTCGAGCCGCTGACGCACAGCATCGCGGCCGGGGTGGAGTTCATCGAGGTCTACGGCAGCGACAGCGGTCCTTTTCCGCCCGAGTTGCTGGAGTTGTGCAGGCGGCAGAACATTCCGGTCCGCCTCATCGACTCCTCGATCGTCAACCAGCTGTTCAAGGGCGAGCGGAAGGCCAAGACGTTCGGCATCGCCCGCGTCCCCCGCCCGGCCAGGTTCAGCGACATCGCGAGCCGGAGCGGGGACGTCGTCGTTCTCGACGGGGTGAAGATCGTCGGCAACATCGGGGCGATCGTGCGGACGTCGCTCGCGCTCGGAGCGTCGGGGATCATCCTGGTCGACAGCGATATCACCAGCATCGCGGACCGGCGGCTGCAACGGGCCAGCCGGGGTTACGTCTTCTCGCTTCCCGTGGTCCTCTCCGGCCGCGAGGAGGCCATCGACTTCATCCGGGACAGCGGCATGAAGCTGATGACACTCAAGGCCGACGGCGACATTTCCGTGAAGCAACTCGGGGACAGCCCCGACCGGTTGGCCCTGCTGTTCGGCAGCGAAAAGGGCGGGCCTTCCGACCTGTTCGAGAAGGCGTCCTCGGCCTCGGTCTCGATCCCCATGATGAGCTCGACGGAGTCCCTCAACGTGTCCGTCTCTCTCGGCATCGCGCTGCACGAGAGGATCGACAGGAACCTCGCGGCCAACCGCTGAGCGTTCGTCAGTGGTGACCACCTCACACGGCAGGGATCACCACTGACGGATCGAGGCACGCCGATTCACCGGCAGGGCCCGCGGCGGACACCTCCTCGAAGACGCGGCCGCCGCACCCGGCAGGGAGCCCCTCCTCGGTCGTCGGCACACAGCGAATCGCCCAGCTCCGGGGAGGTCCGCGATCCCCGCCGCGGCACCCAGGCATTCCTCGAACGAACTCGCCTGCTGGCTGATCAAAGGCACCTGACGGGGTGGACTGGCGGTCTGCCTGTGGCGGAGAAGGTCCGGCGGTAATCGGAAGCATGGGACTCCACGCTCCGTCAGTGACCGATCGTCGCTGGCCTGGACCGGTCCGGTTTCCGCGTCCTCCATTTTCACGCATGTCGCGGTATCTCGCGAGGTGACGCGGTAGCTCTCCGTGCGCGTGCGGGAAATGGCGATCTCGGTAAGCTGGATGGAGGACACGTCGATATCTCGGTGTAGAAGGAGCCCGCACAACGGCGACCGTGTATACCGCAGACGGAGTATACCGGCGACGTGCATACCGGAAATCGTGTTCCGGGGCGACCAGGGCACCACCAGGGCCAGTCCCGGCCCGGGGCCCAGGGCCCGGGAAGTTGCCCTAATGTCAGCCCGGCTCCCAAGGGCTTCTCCGCCGCGCGGTGTCGTTCGCCCAGCTCAGCCGGTCCGACACGTAGCCCTCTCAGGAGGTTAGTTGGGATGAACGCGCGACTGCGAAGCCAGGCTGCGATGGCCGCCGTCAGTTCATGCATCGTCGTGCTGACCGCGTTCTACTACGCATTTCCGGAAAAACGGCTGCTCTTCGTCGCCATTGGAGCGACCGGCGTCATCGGTATCGTCCTGGGTGTCTTTCTCAACCGCCCGGCGCATCGACTCCCCTGGCTGTTCCTCGCCGCGGGGAACTTCGCCTTCGCCGCAGGCCAAGCCACCCAGATCATCCTCATCGAGTTGCTCAACGAGGAGATCCCGTTCCCGTCGATAGCCGACGGCTTCTATCTCGCCGCATATCCGCTCTATGCGGCCGGGCTGCTGGGCTTCGTGCACTGGCGCACAGGTTGGCGCGACCGGGCGAGCCTCGTCGACGCGCTGACGCTGACAGTCGGCCTGGCGCTGCTGTCGTGGCTCTTCCTCATCGATCCGTACGCCCGCGCCGCGGGTCTGACCTGGTGGCAGAAGGCGTTCGCCATCGCATATCCGCTCGGCGACATCCTCGTCCTGGCGATGCTGCTGCGGCTGCTCGTCGGCCGTGGCGGCAAGAGCCCCGCGCTCATGCTGCTCACCGCGGGCACCCTCGGCCTGCTCACCGCCGACGTGCTGTACGGCCTGATCCAGCTGAACGGAACGTGGCGCACGGGTAGCGCGGTCGAACTCGGCTGGGCCGTCCTGTACGGCGCCTGGGCGGCCGCCGCGCTCCATCCGTCCATGCGCCGGCTGACGCAGCCGGTGGCATGGCGAGCCGAGACCCGCACGGGCCGGCTGAGCCTGCTCACCCTGGCGTCGCTGATCGCCCCGGCCATCCTCCTGACGGAGGCGCTGCGCGGCGTGAGGTCCAACGTCGGCGTCATCGGGGTCTTCTCCGCGGTGCTCTTCCTCCTCGTGCTCTACCGCCTGTCGGGGGTGGTGGCGACCCACCGGCGGGCGGTCTGCCGGGAGAAGGTGCTGCGCAACGCGGTGTCGTCGCTGGGCGGAGCGGGCGAGCTGCGGGATGTGGCCGCCTCCGTCCACTCCGCGGTGACGCAGCTGATGTCGCACGGGCCGCCGCGTTCCGCGCTGCTCACCCTGCCGGACAGCACGCTCTGGGTGAACGGGGCGCACAGCGCCCTGGGCAGGCCCATGGCCGCGCGGGCGACCGCAGCCGTACGGGAACTGATCGCGTCCGGCGAGAACCGCCTGGTGACCCTCGACGGTGTGGGGCCCGATCTTGCCGCCCATCTCACGGGCTCGGACAAGGAGCCGACCCGCACCAGCCACGCGCTGGTCTGCCCGCTCACCGCGCAGGATCACCCCTCGGGCGATCCACTGATCGGGATGCTGATCGTGGCCGGTGACGAGCAGGACCTGCTCGTGCTCCGCGACACGCTGGCGACTCTCGCCGCGCAGGCAGCACTTGCCGCGGTGCGGGTCACACTCGCCCAGGAGGTCAACCGGCGCAACAGCGAGATGTACTTCCGGACGCTGGTGCAGAACGCCTCCGACGTCATCCTGATCCTCGACGACGACGATCGAATCCGTTACGCCAGCCCCTCAGCGGACCAGGTGCTCGGCGTTCCGGACCTGGAGGGCACCCTCCTCGTCGATCTGGTGCCACCGCAGGACAGCCGCGCGGTGGTCGAGACACTCGGCCGGATACGGAGCGGCGAGTACCAGAGCAAGCGCGAGCACTGGCGTATGCTCCGCGCCGACCGGTCGTCCATCGAGGTCGAGGTCCGGTGGAGCGACCTGCGGGAGGAGGCGACCGTCGGTGGAGTGGTGCTCACCCTGCAGGACGTGACCGAACAGCGCAAACTCGAACGCGAACTCACCCACCAGGCGTTCCACGACTCGCTCACCAACCTGGCCAACCGCGTGCTCTTCCAGGACCGGGTCAACCACGCCCTGGCGCAGGCTCAGCGCGACGGCACGGTGGTCGGTGTGCTCTTCCTCGACGTGGACGACTTCAAGGTCATCAACGACATACACGGCCACAATGTGGGCGACGAACTCCTGGTCGCGCTGTCACTCCGGCTGCAGACCGCCGTCCGTGCCTCCGACACCGCCGCGCGCATCGGCGGCGACGAGTTCGCACTGCTGGTGGAGGGCTCCGCCACGACGGAGGGCGTGGAGCGCTTCACCGAACACCTGATGAGCGTGTTCGCCGAGCCGTTCCGGCTCAGTGTGGGGCCGATGAGCACGTACGCCAGCATCGGCGTCGCGACGACGGAAGACAGCATCGACTCGGTCGAACTGCTGGCACACGCCGATCTCGCGCTGTACTCGGCGAAGATGGCGGGCAAGCGCCAGTGGCGCCGCTACCACCCGGAACTGCAGAGCGGCATGGCCGAGCGGGCCAATCTGCAGGAGGCTCTGGACAGTTCGACGATCGAGACGTCCTTCCTGGTGCTTTACCAGCCCATCGTGGAGCTGGCCAGCGGCCGGATCGCCGGCTTCGAGGCGCTCGTTCGCTGGCCGCACTCCACGCGCGGCATGGTGATGCCGGAGCAGTTCATCACGCTGGCCGAGGAGAGCGGGCAGATCGTCCCGCTCGGCGCGTGGGTGCTCGACCAGGCCTCGGCCGAGGCGGTCCGGTGGGAGGACTCCGTGCTGCGCGGCGGGGAGGCCGACCGCAACGTGCCTTACATCAGCGTGAACGTGTCGCCGCGTCAGTTCCGGGACGACGAGTTCTACAACGTGGTCCGGCGTGCCCTGGATCTCTCCGGCATCGCACCGTCGTCTCTCGTACTGGAACTGACCGAGAGCGTGCTGATGTACAACGACGAACGTATTCTGGCTGAGATGCATTCGCTCACGGACCTCGGTATCCGTATCGCGATCGACGATTTCGGGACGGGCTACTCGTCGCTGAGCTATCTGCGTGAGTTTCCGATCTCGGTACTCAAGATCGACAAGTCGTTCGTCGACGAACTCGGGCGCTCGCCGGAACAGTACGCCCTTGTCGAGGGCATCACGCATCTCGCGGACACCCTCGGCCTCACCGTTATCGCCGAAGGCGTGGAGAACGTGAGGCAGCAGGAAGCGCTGATCTCCATGGGCTGCCGGTTGGCTCAGGGGTACCTCTTCGCCGAACCGGTCAGCGCCGAGGAGGCGGAGCAACTCGTCCTCGCGCCGCCGCTCGGCCGCCTGGCCGCATTGCCCGTGAGGCCCGTGGACGGGGAGCGGTGATGGCGGCGGCCCTTTCCCGCTAGGGGTGCGGATCGTGCTCCGCGGGGCGCCGCGCGAAGGCAGGAGGCCCGAGTGACGGAGCATGAACACTTGCCGGCAGAGGCGGCTGCACCGTGCGTCGTGCTGCGCAACGACGAGGAGCAGTACGCGATCTGGCCCGTCGACCGCCGGATTCCGGCCGGGTGGCGTCGGATCGGCGGACCGGAGTCCGCCGCGTGGTGCTCGAGTCTGGTCGACCGCCTGTGGACCGACATGCGGCCCGCGAGCGCCCGAGCCGAGGGGCGGCCCCCGGAATCCTGGCCGAGCACCGTGCCCGAGCTGGTCCGGGAGCGGGCGCAGCGTGAGCCGTCCGCTCTCGCGGTGCTCTCGGACCACGGTCGGCTCAGCTACGCCGAGCTGAGCGGCCGCGCCGACCGGCTTGCCCACCGGTTGCGGGAGTCGGGCGCCGGCGCAGAGTCCGTCGTCACCGTGTGCCTCGACCGCGTGCCCGAGCTGATCGTCGCGCTGCTGGCGGTGCTGGGCTCCGGAGGGGCGTTCCTGCCCCTCGACCCGGCGACTCCCCGGCAACGGATGGTCGCACTGCTCGGGGAGACCGGTTCGCGCCTCATCGTCTCGAGCCGCGTGCACGCCCCGATGTTCGCCGGGTGCGAGGCGCGGATCGTCTACGCCGAACTCCCCGGAGAACCGGCCACGCAGGCGCCGCCGGAGGCACCGCGGCCGGCACACGGCACCCGGCCGGACGACCTCGCCTACGTGATCTACACCTCCGGATCCACCGGGCCCCCCAAGGGGGTGATGATCAGCCACCGATCGCTGGCTCACTCCCTCACCGCGGTGGCCCGGGCATACGAACTGACGCCCAGCGACCGGGTGCTGCACGCCGCGGCGCTCGGCTTCGACACCTCACTGGAGCAGATCTTCGCCACGCTGATCAGTGGCGCGACGCTCATCCTCGCGGGAACACCGACGTGGGCGCCCACCGATCTGCTGCGCCGCCTGCCCGAGCTCGGGGTCACCGTCGCCGACCTGCCCCCCGCCTACTGGCACCGGATCGTCTCCGTGGCGGACCGCGGCGAGATCCTCGCCTCGCTGAGGCTCGTCATCGTCGGCGGCGAGATCGTCACCGCGAAGGACTGCCGCGCCGTTCTGCGCCGGATCCCCGGCGCACGGCTCGTCAACGCCTACGGGCTCACCGAGACCACCATCACCTCCACGCTCTGCGACCTGAACCAGGAAGTGCTCGCCGCGCCGGACACCGCCGTCGCCCCGGTCGGCAGGCCCCTTGAGGGCAATCGTGTCCACGTGCTCGACGCCGAACTACGCCCGGTGGCGCCGGGTGAGCGCGGCGAGATCTACGTCGGCGGTCAGGGGCTGGCGCGTGGTGTCTGGCGGCAACCCGCCCTGACCGCCCGGCAGTTCCTGCCCGATCCGTACGGCTCCGCGCCGGGGGACCGGATGTATCGCACCGGGGACCTGGGCCGTTGGCGCTCGGACGGCAATCTGGAAGTCCTGGGCCGGATCGACGACCAGATGAAGATCCGCGGGTTCAGGGTCGACCCGGCCGAGGTCGAGGCCGCGCTCGTCTCCCGCCCGGAGATCGGCCAGGCGATGGTGGTGGCCAGGACACGCGAGAACGGCGACCGGGATCTGATCGCGTACTACACGCAGGCCTCGCCGCCGCCGGCCGGCGGCGAGGCGGCGCTGCGCGCACGGCTGCGGTCGGCACTCGCCGAGGTCCTGCCGGGCTACATGATCCCGGCGGCCTTTCACGCGGTGGAACGGCTGCCCGTCGCGCCCAGCGGAAAGCTCGACCGCAGGGCCGTGCCGCAGTCCGCGACCGCGGCGACGACGGCCGGTGCCGACGACCGTCCCGTGCCGCAAGGGCTGGCCCAGCTGTGGTGTCAGATCCTGGGTGTCGACTACGTCCGTCCGCACGACGACTTCTTCGAGCTGGGCGGCAACTCGCTGCTGGCCATGGAGATGCTCGCCCGGACCCGTGTCATATTCGGCATCGGAGTCACACAGATCCGTGACCTGACCCGTTCACTGCTGCGGCAGCCGATGCTCGCCGCGTTCACCGAGTCCGTTCGCCAGGCACGTGCCGGCACACTGACCCATCCGGAGGGCGGGAGCGTCGACTTCGCCTCGGAGACCGATCGGCGCGTCCCGGCGGTGGGCCGTGACGCGCCGATTCCCGATCACCGGCACCCCGGTGACGTCCTTCTCACCGGGGCGACGGGATTCTGCGGCGCGTACATGATCGACGAGTTGCTGCGCAGCACGACGGGCCGGATCCTCTGCCTCGTCAGGGCCTCGGACGAGCAGCACGGCATGGAGATGATCCGCTCGAGCCACCAGCGGTACGTCCTCAGCGATCTGGCCAGCGCGCGCGTCCAGCCGGTCGTCGGCGACCTGGGCAAGCCCGGACTGGGGCTGCCTCCCGGCCGGTTCGAGGAGCTGGGATCAACCGTCGACGCCGTCTACCACTTCGGCGCCCAGGTCAACTTCATCTACCCGTATCACGAGTTGCGGGCGGTCAACGTCGACGGAACATACGAGATCATCCGCCTCGCCGCCGACAGGGCCGTCCCCGTCCACTTCGCCTCCACCATGGCGGTGCTCGCCGGATTCGGGCCGGCCGGGGTGCGCGAGGTGACCGAGAGCACGCCCCTGGGCTTCCCGGAATATCTGTCGGTGGGATACGTGGAGACGAAGTGGGTCGCCGAGGCGCTGCTGAAGAAGGCATCCGACGCGGGCTTGCCGGTCGCCGTCTACCGCCTGATGGACATCACGGGCGGCAGCGGCACGGGCCTGATGAACACCAGCAGCGAAATGGCCGCCCTCATCAGCTTCATCGCGCGGACCGGTCTGTGCCCTGACGTCCGGCTGCCGCTGGACTTCCTGCCGGCCGACCGCCTCGCCCGCGCGATCGGACACATCTCCACCCGCCAACCCGTGCGCGGTGAGGTCTACCACCTCACCAACCCCCGTCCCACGCTGCTGGATTCGCTGGCCGAGCGCATGCGCCAGCGGGGATATCCGGTGCAGAAGATCCCCTACGCCGAGTGGATCGCCGCTCTGGTGAAGTACGCGGCCGGGCACCCCACCGACGCGATCACACCGTTCGTCCCGCTCTTCGTCGACCTGTGCCATCACGCCGACATCACCGTGAGCGAGATGTACTTCGAGGGCGTTTTCCCGGAGTTCACCCGCACCAACGCGGAACGGGCACTGGTGGCCGCCGGGATCGACATTCCGCCCGTGGACGCGGAGATGATGGACCGCTACATCCACTATCTCGAACAGCCCGAGCACGTCCGGCCGGTGAACAACCACCGAGGGCAGGGAGCGGCACGGTGGTGAGCCGATGCCCCGGCTGGGAGGCACTGGACGTGCTGACAGCGGCGCCCGACGGTCCGGTGGCCTTCTGCGCCGACCTCAGTCCTGCCGGCCTCCTGGCGGCGTACCGCGCCGGGGTCTATCCGTTCCCGGCATCCGACGAGTACACCCGCGCCCTCAACGAAGTGGTCTTCGCCGATCAGGTCCAGGAGGGCGGCGTCCTGCTCGTGGGGGAGGAATCGGCCGATCCCTTCGCCGTCTCCTGGTGGTCACCCGACCCCAGGCCGGTGCTGCCCGTCTCGGCTGCCCACCTGAGCCGGAGCCTCGCCCGGCGGCTGCGCAACCGGTTGCCGTGGTCGACCAGCCTGGACCGGGGGTTCGAGCGGGTCGTCCGCGAATGCCGCGACGACCGTGCCCCGCTCTGGCTCACCGACGAGCTGATCGCAAGCTTGATCCGCCTGCACGAACTGGGTCACGCTCACAGCGTCGAGGTGTGGGAGGGCGGCGATCTGATCGGCGGCGTCTTCGGCCTCAGGGTCGGACCGGTCTTCAGCATGGACTCGATGTTCTTCCGGCGTCCCGGCGCCTCGAAGGTCGCGGTGAGCGACCTCGCCGCGCGTTTCGCACAGGCCGGCGGCGAGCTGCTCGACGCGCAGCGGGACAGCCCGCACGTCCGCGACCTCGGCTGCGTACTCCTCCCGCGAGAGCAGTACGTGCGGTACCTCCGCCGGACCGCGCGCGACGGCCTGCCGATGCCGACCGCCACCTTGCCCGCACGCCGCCTCGCCCAGCCGGCGGAATCGCGCTGACCGTGTTCACCGCGCTGCCCGGCGGCCCCGGGCCCTGCTCGGCCGCCGTCCTCTGCCTGAGCCTGTCCGTCACAGTCTGTGATAGGTGGGGTGGTGTCCAGTGGGATCGGTGGGTCATATGCGGTGGAAATGCGTCAATGGTTCTAATTTGTGACTGACGGTCTGGCTTCGTGGACAGGACGGTGATGTTCCCACCGCGCGTGCTCGTGATCGAGGACGACCAGGATGTGAGCGCCTTGTTGGAGCGGCACTTCCGCGAGCGGGGATGCCCCGTGGCCGTCGCGTGCTCGGGGGAAGAGGGGCTCGGGCTCGCCTTCGCCGACCCTCCGGACATGGCGGTCGTCGACGTGCTGCTGCCCGGCATCGACGGACGGGAGGTCGTGCGCAGGTTGCGGGCGGACGAGCGGACGAGGAGATGCCGTCTGGTCGTCTGCTCGGTGCTCGACCCGCAAGATCTGAAAGGCCTCGCGGACGAGGTACTGGCCAAACCGTTCCGGCAGTCGGCCGTGGCACGGCTCGTGGACTCCTACCGAAGCTCCGTGGCCCAGGAGTCCCAGGAGTCCCAGGAGTCCCAGGAGGATTAATGGCTCATGTCCTGATAGCCGACGACGACGCGGACATCCGGGATCTGGTGGCGTTCAAGCTGACGCAGAGCGGTCACCAGGTCACGGCTGTGGAGGACGGAATGGCGGCGCTCCGGGCCGCGCGTGAGAACACGGTGGACCTGGCACTGCTCGACATACGGATGCCGGGCATGTCGGGTCTGGATGTGTGCCGGGAGCTGCGCGCGGCGGCCCGGACCGCGACGCTTCCCGTCATCATGATCACCGCCCGATCCCAGGAAGCGGACGTCGAGGTCGGCTTCGCGGCGGGAGCGGACGACTACATCATCAAGCCGTTCAGCCCGCGGGAGCTGTCCAGCAGGGTCACCGCGGTGCTCAACCGGGTGGAACGGTGATGGCCACCGGCCTCCTGAGCGGCGCGTTGCTGGGCCTGCTGGCCGTCGTCTCGGCGCTGGGCCTGCTGATCGTCGGCAACCGCCTCGTCCGTCGGCACCGACAGCGCAGACGCGAGCGGATCGCGGCACCGGTGCGAGGTCTCCTGATGCAGCTCCTGTGCGCGGAGGAGGACGAGCAGACCGAGCTGCTGCACCGGCTGGCGGAGACCGACAGACGGACCTGGGCCGCCCTGGAACCGACCCTGACGGCGCTGCTGGGCAAGGTCGCCGGCGGAGCGCGTACGGCGCTGGTCCGCCTGTACGAACTGCGCGGGGCCGCCGTGGGCGCCGTCGCCGACCTGTCGAGCCGCAGCGCGGTCCGGCGAGGGCGCGCCGCGCAGGTGCTCGGTCAACTGCGCCACCGTCCCGCCGCCCCGTCGCTGTGCCGTCTGCTGGCCGATCGCGACCCTGAGGTCCGCCTGGCCGCCGCACGCGCGCTGGGCCGGTGCGGGGGACCGGAGTCCGTTCCGTACCTCCTCGAGGCGCTCCACGGACCGCGAGCGGTACCGCCCGCCGTGGTCACCGGGGCACTGGTCTCCCTGGGACTGGATGCACAGCGGAGTGTCGCCGCGGGACTGGCACATCCGGAGCCGCTCGCCAGAGCCGTGAGCATCGAGGTCCTCGGCGCGACCGGCGCGGTCTCCCATACGTCCGAGATCGTCCGCGCACTGCGCGAGGACCCCCAGACCGAGGTACGCATCAAGGCGGCACGCGCGCTGGGCAGACTGGGTATGCCCGACGGCCTGGAGCCGCTGCTGGCGGCTGTCCGGCCCGGTCAGTCGGTCGCCCTGCGCATGGTGGGCGCCGGGGCCCTCGGCGCTCTGGGAGCCGTCGCCGCGACGGGCCCGCTGGCGGAGCTGCTCGGCGATCCGGACCCCCATGTGGCAGCCACCGCGGCTCGCGCGCTGCTGCAGCTCGGCCCGGAAGGGCAGGCCGCGCTGCACGCGGTGGCCGAGGACCGCTCCCGCCGCCAGGCCGCCGCCCAGGCCAGAGCCGTGCTCGCCGAATCGGCGGTCGGGGCCGCACGCCACGACGTCCGGGCGGAGGTGGCTCTGTGAGCATGGCGACCGGCGAACCGTGGGCGTCGCTGCTGGGCATGGCGCACACGGTGGTCACCGTGTGCGACAGCGTGGTGATCATGTACTTCGTGGCCATCAACACCAGTTATCTGGTGCTGATCCTCATCGCCCTCGGGGAGTTCGTCAGAACGCTGCGCCGGGCTCCCTTCGCGGGCCATCACGAGGCCGCCACCAGCCCCCTCACCCCACCCGTTTCGGTGATCATGCCCGCGTACAACGAAGCAGCCGGCATCGTCGAAGCGGTACGGGCCATGCTGCTGCTGCGCTACCCGGAGTTCGAGGTCGTCGTCGTCGACGACGGCTCCACCGACGGCACGCTGGACGCGCTGCGGGACGCCTTCGACCTCGCCGAGGTGGAGTACGTGGTGCCCGACGACGTCCCCGTACGCGGCAGGATCACCTCCGTCCACCTGCCCAGGGGCGGCCCCGTGCGCCTGGTGGTGGCCCGCAAGGACAACGGCGGCAAGGCCGACACGCTCAACGTCGGGATCAACCTGGCGCGCTATCCGCTGCTGTGCATGGTGGACGCCGACTCGCTCCTCGACTCCCAGGCACTGCTCGCGGTGGCCAAACCGTTCTGTGACGATCCGCTGCGGGTGATCGCCTCCGGCGGCGTCGTCGGCCTCGCCAACGGCTGCACTGTCGTCGCGGGGCGGGTGGTCGAGGCGCGTGTGCCCCCGGACGTGCTCGGACGCGTTCAGGTCGTCGAGTATCTTCGCGCCTTCCTGCTCGGCCGCACCGGATGGTCCAAGCTCGGCAGCCTGCTGGTCATCGCCGGGGCCTTCGGCCTCTTCCGCAAGGACGCGGTCGTGGCGGTCGGAGGGATGGACCCGGACTGTATCGGCGAGGACGCCGAACTGGTCATCCGCCTCCACCGGCACATGCGCGAGCAGGGCCGTGACTACCGCATCGTCTTCGTCGCCGAGCCGATCTCCTGGAGCGAGGCACCTTCGAAGCTGACGATCCTGGCCCGCCAGCGGCGGCGCTGGCACCGCGGCTTGACGGAGATCCTGCTCAAGCACCGCCGCATGATCGGTAACCCCCGATACGGCCGCATCGGACTGCTGGCACTGCCCTTCTACGTCGTCTTCGAACTGCTGGCGCCGCTGGTGGAGCTCGCGGGACTGGTGCTCGTACCCCTGGGCGTACTGATCGGCGCGGTGGACGTGGACTTCCTCTGGCGCTTCATGCTCGCCGCCTACGCCTACGCCATCGTCGTCAGCATGGTGTCGGTCGGTGTGGAGGAGTACGCCTTCCACCGGTTCACACGGTGGCGGGATGTCTGGGGCGCCGTCGTCGGGGTGGTCGTCGAGAACATCGGATACCGCCAGTTGACAGCGTGGTGGCGGCTGCGCGGCATGTGGGACGCGTTGCGCGGGTCTCCCCAGGTGTGGGGTGCGATGACCCGTGCGGGATTCGACTCTTCCGGTCAGGAGAGGGTGAGCGGAGGTGATCGCACATGAGCCGTGCTTCCAGGCAGGGCGGCGGCCGGGTGGCGCACCGGCTCGGCCTCGCGTTCGGCCTGCTGACCCTTCTGATCGCCCTGTGCGGAGCCGGTACGCTGATCGGCGCGCTGGTGCTGGACAGCCAGCGCCACCGGATCAGCGACCGCATCCACCCCGCCGAGATCGACAATCTGCGCCTGCTCAACGCGGGCATCAGCGTGCAGCGTTCGATGCGTGGCTATCTGGTCACGGGGGACCGGAGAGAGCTCGCCGCCTTCCATGCGGCCCGGGACAGCATCCCGTCGATCATCGACGGTGTCCGTGGGCACGCGGTCGCGGACGAAGGCGATCTCGCGAAGCAGCAGCGGCAGATCGAGGCGTACCTGCGCGTAGCCGACGACCAGGCGCGGACCACTCCAAGAAGCGCGCAGGCCCTCGCGCTCACCCGGGAGGCCAGCCGGCGGTTCGGCGCGTTCGAGGTGACCAACGCCCGTGTGAACGACCAGCTGAACGAAGAAGAGCAGCGCCTGGAGGGGCACGTCGACACGGTGACCCGGGTGGGCGTCGCCGGGTTCGGCGCGGCGCTGGTCGCGGCCCTCACCGTGGCCGTGTACACGTCGGTGCACGCCACGCGCGCCCTGACCGGGCCGCTGCGGAGAACCGCGTGGACGCTCGGCCGGCTCACCGCGGGAGACCGTGCGGCCCGGGCCGAGGTGACGGGGCCGGAGGAGATCAGGGCGGTGGCGCGGTCGGTCAACCTGCTTGCGGACGAGAGCGACCGGCTGCGGGCGGTCGAGCAGGAACGGGAGCGACTGTCGACGGCCGCGAGGGAGACCGGCATCCGTATCAGGGACCGCCTCGAGGTCGACTATGTCCTCGACGCGGCGTGCAACGGCATCGGCGAGACCCTGGCCGCCGACTACGTCTTCATCCTGCTCGCCGCCGACGGCGACTCCGGGTTTCCCGTGGCCCGGGTGTGGTCCGCGGAACGGGGCCTGCTGCCAGACGAGGAGCGCAGACGCATACCGACGCTCCCGGCGGACGTGGTCCGCGACCACTACCGGCGGGGAACGGCCTGGCTGGTCACCGACCTGCCCCAGTACGTGTCCGACACCAGACGGATGCCTGGGGCCCCCGGCTCCTTCGGGACGACCGGTATGCCGGCGGAGAACCGCGCTGCCGCGGCGGCGCTGGGCCTGTACTCGGCGGTGATCATCCCCATAGGGGTGGGGGAGGAACCGATCGGTGCCGTGTCCGTGGCCCGCACCAGCGCCGACCGCCCTTGGCGCCCGGTCGATGTCGAAATCGCCGAGTCCATGGCCGGCGGTGTCGGCCGGGCGCTGCACACGGCCCTTCTCTACGAGAAGGAGTCGGGCCTGGTGGACAAGCTGCGCGCCCTGGACAAGGCGAAGAGCGACTTCCTGTCCACCGTCTCCCATGAGCTGCGCACCCCGCTGACGAGCATCGTGGGATACATCGAGCTGCTGAAGGACGATGACACCGGTCCGCTCTCCCCGTCCCAGCTACGCATGCTGGACGTCGTCGACCGCAACGCCAACCGGTTGCGGACACTGATCGAGGACCTGCTCACGCTCTCCAGGATCGAGTCGGGAGCGTTCACCTCCCAGAAGGCGCCGATCGACCTGCGACGGCTGGTGGCCTCGGCGGTCGACGCGATCAAACCGGCCGCCGAGGCCGCCTCGGTCACACTGGAGACGCGGTGCCCCGAACAGCCGCTGGTGCTGGAGGCGGACGGCGAACAACTCGACCGGGTTCTGATGAACCTGCTGTCCAACGCGGTGAAGTTCACCCGCGGCGGCGGGAAAGTCAGTGTACGAGCCGGCACACAGGACGGGGAGGCGGTGCTGAGCGTGAGCGACACCGGCATCGGCATCCCCGCGGCCGAACAGGAGAAGCTCTTCCAGCGGTTCTTCCGCGCCTCGAACGCCACCGAGCAGGCCATCCCGGGTACGGGTCTGGGCCTGACCATCGTGCACACGATCGTGGCGAACCATGGCGGCCGGACGGAGGTACGCTCCGAAGAGGGCCGGGGTACCACGATCACTGCCTGGCTGCCGCTCACCGGTACGGACGGTGGCGCGGGCTCCGCCTGAACGGCGCCCGCGGTCTCCCGGTGCGCCGGCCCCGCCCCGACCGGACTTCGGGGTCCAGCCGTGCAGGAGCAGACCAGTCCTTGCGCGTTGAACTAAGGGACCGTCAGAACGGCGGCACGGGAAGCCATGCGCACGAGGGTCCCCGACAACCGGGGTACCCGAACGGCCATGGCCGACCACAATCCCGGGTGGGCGTCCGCTTCCTCGAATTGCGATCTTCAGTGGTTCATTCTTTGCTGGAAATGTCCGACGAGCGGATCGCTTGATCTCCGTCATCGCACGCAGCACCGAAACCGTCGCGACCGGTCTGTTCGGTGTCCCCGGCCCCGCCTTGTGGCCGTGCCTGACATGTGGAGGCGGACGATGGAACCGGAATCGACAGCCACGCCGAGGCAGTACGCGGCCGACGACGAGGAGCGGTTTCGGCTGCTGCTCAAGAACTCTCCGGACATGGTCTTCCGCCGCACGCTGGAGGGCGTCTACCAGGAGGTGTCCTCCGCAGGGGAGGCAATGCTGGGCCGCCCGGTCGAGGAGATCGTGGGGACGTCCGTGGAGTCCTGGGTGCATCCGGGCGATGTGGAGGAACTCGAGTGGGCGGAGCGGGATCTGCGCCGCGACGGCCGGGTGGCGGTGTGTCTGCGTGTGCGGCATGCCGACGGGCACTGGATGTGGACGGAGACGACGTCCTGGCTGGTGCGGGACCCAGCAGGGGAGCCGCTCGAAGTGCGGGGGTTCGTCCGCGGGGCGGAGGGCCAGCGGCGCAGGGAGGAAGCGCTGCGGCTGTTGCAGGATCAGGCACGTTCGGTCATCGAGACCGCCCGGGACGCCTTCGTCTCCATCGACGAGGACGGCCTGGTCATCGACTGGAACCTGAGCGCTGAGAGGCTGTTCGGGTTCAGCCACCACGAGGCGATGGGCCGCCCGCTGACGGAGACGATCATTCCTGAGCGGTACCACGCCGCGCACAGGGCCGGTCTGCAACGCGTGCTGGCAGGCGGGGAGACTCATGTACTGGGCGGTCAGGTCGAAGTCACCGCCCGTCATCACGACGGCCACGAGATCCCGGTCGAACTGGCGGTGTGGCGGCTGAAGTCGGCGAAGGCGCGCTGCTTCAACGCCTTCATCCGGGACATCAGCGAGCGCAAACAGGCCGAAGCCGCTCTGGCGGAGGCCCGCGACCAGGCGATCGCCGCGTCCCAGGCGAAGTCGCAGTTCGTCGCCTCCATGAGTCACGAGATCCGCACCCCCATGAACGGCGTCATCGGGCTGAGCGACCTGCTGCTGGGCACCGAACTGGATGCCGAGCAGCGACGTTACACCGAGGGCATTCAGGCCGCCGGCACGGCACTGCTGTCGCTGATCAACGACATCCTGGACTTCTCCAAGCTGGAGGCGGGCAAGCTCGAACTGGACGAGGTCGCCTTCAGCCCGCAGGTACTGGTGGAGGAGGTCGTCTCGCTGGTGGCGCAGACCGGGCAGGCGCAGGACCTGGAACTGCTCAGCGACTGCCATCCCGACCTGCCCGCGATGGTGCTCGGCGACGCCGGCCGATTGCGGCAGATTCTGCTCAACCTGGCATCCAACGCGGTGAAGTTCACCACATCCGGCGAGGTCGTGCTCCGTGCCCGCCCGGCCCCGTCCCGTCCCCCCGCGGAGCAGGCGCCGTGGCTGCGATTCGAGGTGGCCGACACAGGCATCGGTATCCCCGAGGCCGATCAGGCACGGATGTTCGACGCCTTCTCCCAGGCCGATGCCTCCACCACCCGCCGCTACGGAGGCACCGGTCTGGGCCTGGCCATCTGCCGCAGGCTCACCGAGGCCATGGGCGGCTCCATCGGCGTCAACAGCCGTCCCGGCCAGGGCAGCACCTTCTCCTTCGTGGTCCCGGTTCGCGCACCCGACGCCCCCGAACAACCCCCGGCCCCACCGCACCCCGACATCCTTCGGGGGCTGCGTGTCCTGGTCGTCGACGACAATGACACCAACCGGCTGATCCTCGACACGCAGCTGCGCAGATGGCACATCCAGCCGGCCATGGTCGCCGGAGGCCCCCAGGCACTGGTGGCCCTGCACGAGGCAGAGGCGGCTGGTCGTTCCTTCGACCTCGCCCTTGTCGACATGCACATGCCCGACATGGACGGCCTGGAACTCGCCCGCCGGATCACCACCGATCACAACTTCGCCCGCGTGCAAATGCTGCTGCTCACCTCGGGCCCCCCGCCGCCCGCCGCCGAGTTGCAGGCTGCCGGGATCGCCCAGAGCCTGTCCAAGCCCGTCCACCAGTCGCAGCTCCTGGATGCCCTGGTCGAACTGGCCACCCGGACAACGCCGGTGGCCAGAACGGCTCCTAAAGCGCAGGCTCCCGGCACGCCCCAGCCCGCCCACCGCGGCCATCTCCTGCTGGTCGAGGACAACGAGATCAACCAGATGGTCGCCCAGGGCATGCTCACCCGGCTCGGCTACAGCACGGACACCGCCGCCGACGGTGTCCAGGCCCTGCGCATGACCGAGGAACACAGTTATCAGGCCGTGCTCATGGACTGCCATATGCCCCGGATGGACGGCTACAGTGCCACCCGGGAACTGCGCCGCCGGGAACGGGAGCACGGCCGTCACCTACCGGTGATCGCCATGACCGCCAGCGCCCTCGCCGAGGACCGGGAACGGTGCCTGGCCGCGGGTATGGACGACTACGTCTCCAAACCCGTCAGCGCCGACGACCTGGAACAAGCCCTCGCGCACTGGGTCCGCCCTGCCGACCCACAGGCGGACAACGAGGACCTGCGCGCATCCATCGAGCGACGGCTGGACGAACTGCGCGGCGCCGGCACACCGGCCGAGCACGAACTGGTGGACAGGCTGGTGGACCACTTCCTCGTGCGGGCCCCCGAGATGACCAGCGCGCTCTTCCACGCGCTCGACCGCCACGACACGCAGGAGATCGCAGATCAGGCACACAGCCTCAGAGGCGCCGCCGGCAACATGGGCGCCGAGGGCCTCGCCGCCCGCTGCCAGGAGCTGGAAGGGCAGGCGCGTGCCGGACGCCCGGCCTCACTGGCCGAGACCGCTCCCCGCCTCCAGGACGAACTAGACCGCACCTGTCGCATTCTCGAGACGCTCCGCTCCCAAACTCCCGGCCAATGAACCTGGTTGAAGAGCCGCCCGCACACCGCCGCCCGGGCGCGTACGGGCCGGAGGAGGGAAGGAGAACCTGTGGGCAAGGGTCAAGTCCTGTCGCCCGCCCGCCGTGATGCGGCGGTCTGGGCGTATGCGGCGGCAGGGACCGCGATCATCGTCATGTATCTGGTCACTTCCTCCCCAGCGCGTTACATGCTGCCCGTGCTCGTAGCCGCCTCGGTCGTCTTCGCGATAGCAGTGGGGCTCGCCAGGAACAGGCCCCCATCGTTCGTTCCGTGGTGTCTCTTCGCGGCGGCCATGGCACCGTACACGGTGGCGGACGCGATCTGGGGCATGTACCAGGTCCGCGACGCAGACGTTCCGTTCCCGGGTGTGGCCGACATGCTGTACCTGGGCAGCTACCTGTTGTTCGCCGCGGGCCTGGTGACGTTGGCCCGGCAGCAAGCAGGCCGTCTGCACTGGGCGGGACTGCTGGACGCGGGAATCGTCACGCTGGGGTTCTGCATTCTGTCGTGGGCGTTCATCATCGCCCCCTACCTGCGCAGCGAGCTGTCCGCGTGGCCGCTCGCGGTGTCCATCGCCTATCCCGTCGCCGACCTGGTGCTGTTGTCCGTGGCCGCACGGCTGATGCTCACCACCGGCAAGCGCACTCCGTCGTTTCTTCTGTGCATCGGATGGCTGCTGGCCCTCCTCGCCGCCGACGGCCTCTACTACGGAACGATGGCGACGACCGGGACCGCGATCGCGGAGGACGTGTCCGAAGTGGGGTGGATGCTCTCGTCCCTCCTGCTGGGGGCTGCGGCGCTGCACCCGTCGGTCGGCCGTTCGGCACAACTGTCGGACGGTAAGGAGAGCATGCCCCGGAAACGACTGTCGATCCTGATCGCGCTCATCCTGATGGGGCCGTTGATCGTGGTGGCCAACGTCGGGGGTATTCGGTACCAGCCCGTGAACGTCACGGTGATCGTCGGCATGCTGGCGACCCTTTCGCTGCTGTTGGTGCTGCGCATCGCGTTCCTGGCCCAGTACGCACAGAGCAGGGCCACCGAAGCGCGGACGCAGGCCCACGACCTCGCGGCATCACTGCGAGAGCAGGAAGAGCTCCAGAAGCAGCTGAGCCATCAGGCGACCCACGACCCCTTGACGGGTCTGGCCAATCGAGCGCTGCTGGACGCGCGCCTGGAGTCCGTTCTCGGCCGGTGCTCTCTCTCTTCTCCCGCCGGACTGCTGATGCTCGATCTCGACGGCTTCAAGGAGGTCAACGACACGCTGGGGCACCCGTCCGGCGACGAACTGCTCATTGGCGTCGCACGGCGGCTGACAGGCAGGGTCCGCGAGCAGGACATCGTGGCCAGGCTCGGCGGGGACGAATTCGCACTGCTCGTGGAAGGCCTGGGCGCGAGCGCGCTGCACGACTACACCCTGCGGATCCTCGACTCCTTCAAGGACTCCTTCACCCTCCCCCATGGCCATTCGATTCACGTGACAACAAGCATCGGAGCACGGAGCATCACCAGGCCGACCACGCCGGCAGAAGCGCTGAGGGACGCTGACATCGCCCTGTACCGAGCCAAAACCGCAGGCAAGAACCAAGCCGCGTTCTCGGGCGTCTAGAAGAAGCCCAGCTTCTTCGGCGAGTAGCTCACCGGTAAGTTCCGGGTCGCGGATGTGCCGGCCAGGCCTCGCGCTCCGTCGCCGTATGGGAGCTGACGTGGTCGCGTGACGAGGGCGGGCTCGGCCTCCGCCGAGCCCGCCACGCCGGTTCCCTACCGGAACCGGACTCGTGTCACGCCGTCAGCGCCGCAGTGTCAGCAGACCCGGACGGTAGGGCCACTGGCTGTAGTCGCCGCCGATGTTGGGGTTGCGTCCCTGGTAGAGGAACTGCAGGTTGCAGGGATCGACGGTGAAGGTCTGATCGGCGCTGGTGCGGATCAGTTCGCCGTGGCTGATGTCGTTGGTCCAGGTGGCGCCGCTGTTGGCCTTGCCGGCGAAGGGATTGCTCTCGGTCGCGGCCTGGGGTGTCCATGAGCCGTTCAGGCTGGTGGCCGTGAACGAGCGGAAGTAGCGGCCCTGCGAGCCCCTCGCCTCGACGATCATGAGGTAGCGGTTCTGGCCCTGGAGCTTGTAGACCTGCGGGGCTTCGAACAGGTTGTCCGCCGTATCGCTCATGATCGTTGTGTAGCTCGAGCCGAAACTGCCCGGGAAGTTCCCGATCGGCATGCTGGCCCGGTAGATCTTGCCGTTGTCACCGGCGAAGAACAGATACATGTTCTGGCCGTCGGCGATGAGCGTCTGGTCGATGGGGCCGGTGCCGGAGCCGGTGATGCTTCCGGAGAAGAGCACCTTCTGTGCCGACCAGCCATTGGGGTTGGTGGGGTCGCTCGACGTGCGGTAGGAGAAGGCGCTCCCACCGCCCCACTGGTAAGCGAGCACCCAGATGTTCTTCGGCGCGAAGTAGAAGAGCGTGGGCGCGACGGTGGAAGCCGACATCTTGTTCTGGCCGGCCGAGGCCATCTCCGGCCAGTTGGTGAACAGGCCGAAGTTCATCGAACCCCAACCCTCTCCCGTGCCCGCGGTGCCGTGCGTCGTCGCGTAGACGAGATGCTTGCCGTTGTAGGGGGCGACGGTGAAGTCCTTGAGCGAGGCCCACCCGGCCCTGGGCTGCGCCAGCGCGCCCGTAGAAGTCCAGCGGTAGGTCGACGGAAGATCGCACGTGCCGGGAGTGCCGCTGCCGACCTTGACGAGCTGCCACTGCTGGTTGGTGCCGCCCCAGTCGTCGTACTGGACGATGTTCGCGTTGTCGGCGGTGGAGCCGCCTTGCACTTCGAGGGCCTTGCTGCTGTGGCGCGAGATGAGCCGCACGTAGCCGTCCGAGCTGTCGGCCAGCCGCCACTGCTGGTTGGTGGCGTTCTGGTCGGCCCACTGGACGATCGAGCCGCCGTTCGCGGTGGACCAGTTGTGGACGTCCAGCACCTTGCCCGAGTGGCGGGACTTGATGCGGTAGTAGCCGCCCCCGGAATCGACGAACTGCCACTGCTGCTGGCTCTGGTCGTTCCTCGTCCACTGGGTGATGCGGGCGCCGTCGCCGGTCGCCATGTTGTAGACGTCCAGGGCCTTGCCGCTGTTGCGGTTGACCAGCACGTACGAGGCGTTGGGGTCTACGGTCGCCGCGGCGGCGGGCTGGGCACCGAGGAAGGTGGCCACGAGCAGCAGAGGCGCGAGGACGGCGAGTAAGCGTCTCAGACGCATCAGGGGCACTCCTTTGGGGGCGGGGGGTGAGGGGACCCCGAGGACCATCTCGAAATGTTTCGAAGAATTCCCGGAAGCCGTGACGCCACAAGCTAGGAATGAGAGGCCCTTAGGTCAAGGCCTGTCGCCGAACTGTCTACAAACAGCGCTCCACTCGCCCTCGAATGTTTCGGGTGGGAAATCGAAACTTCTTCTGTGAGGAGTATTGACGATGCATCGTCAATCCCTCAATCATCCGGTCTGAGAAACCGGCCGTGGTTCGAGATATCGAACCACGTCGGCCCTGAGCAATCTGTGCTGCACGACAGGCGCCACTTCCCCCGTGCTCCAGTCCTTCCTTGATTTCTCCCTTGGAGGCACAGTCATGGGCTCGTATGCCCTTCCCAGACCCGCTGTCCGCCGGAAGATCCGCGGCCTGCTGCTGGCGCTGGTCGTCGGTGTCCTCGGTGTGGTCACCGCACTGGTCGCGCCGCCGCCCGCACACGCCGCCGAGAGCACGCTCGGTGCCGCGGCGGCGCAGAGCGGCCGCTACTTCGGCACCGCCATCGCCTCGGGCAGGCTGGGCGACTCGGCGTACACCTCGATCGCGAGCCGTGAGTTCAACTCGGTGACGGCCGAGAACGAGATGAAGATCGACGCCACCGAACCGCAGCCGGGCCGCTTCGACTTCTCCGCCGGTGACCGCGTCTACAACTGGGCGGTGCAGAACGGCAAGCAGGTGCGCGGCCACACCTTGGCCTGGCACTCCCAGCAGCCCGGCTGGATGCGCAGCCTCAGCGGCAACGCGCTGCGCCAGGCGATGATCAACCACATCAACGGCGTGATGGCCCACTACAAGGGCAAGATCACCCAGTGGGACGTCGTGAACGAGGCCTTCGAGGACGGCAGTTCGGGAGCCCGGCGCGACTCCAACCTTCAACGCACCGGCAACGACTGGATCGAGGTCGCCTTCCGCACCGCCCGCGCCGCCGACCCGGCCGCCAAGCTCTGCTACAACGACTACAACGTCGAGAACTGGACCTGGGCCAAGACCCAGGCCATGTACCGCATGGTCCGCGACTTCAAGCAGCGCGGCGTGCCGATCGACTGCGTCGGCTTCCAATCCCACTTCAACAACGACAGCCCGTACAACAGCAACTTCCGCACCACGCTGCAGAGCTTCGCCGCCCTCGGCGTCGACGTGGCCATCACCGAGCTCGACATCCAGGGCGCCTCGCCCACGACCTACGCCAACGTGACCAACGACTGCCTGGCCGTCCCGCGCTGCCTCGGCATCACCGTCTGGGGTGTACGCGACAGCGACTCCTGGCGACGGGAGCACACGCCGCTGCTGTTCCACGACAACGGCAGCAAGAAGCCCGCCTACACCGCCGTCCTCAACGCACTCAACGGCGGCTCCACCACGCCCCCTCCGGACGGCGGGCCGATCAAGGGCGTCGGCTCGGGCCGCTGCCTGGACGTGCCCGGCACCAGCACCACCGACGGCACCCAGCTCCAGCTGTGGGACTGCAACAACGGAACCAACCAGCAGTGGACGCACACCGCCGCCGGCGAGCTCAGGGTCTACGGCAACAAGTGCCTGGACGCCGCCGGCACCGGCAACGGCACCAAGGTCCAGATCTACAGCTGCTGGGGCGGCGACAACCAGAAATGGCGCCTCAACTCCGACGGATCCATCGTCGGCGTCCAGTCCGGCCTGTGCCTCGACGCCGTCGGAGCCGGCACCGCCAACGGCACCCTGATCCAGCTCTACTCCTGCTCGAACGGCAGCAACCAGCGCTGGACCCGCACCTGATGGGACCTGCCACAGACGAAAGGCTGAGTCGATGAAGACCTACGGTGCGGCTTCCCCCGCCCCTCCGCCCAGACAGCGCTGGTGGTCCCGGGTCGCCGCCGTGGTGGCCGCGACTCTCGCGGTCGGCATGCTGGCCGTGGTGAATCCGGCGCCCGCCGAGGCGGCGACGGTGGACCCCAATGCCTGGTACGTCCTGGTCAACCGCAACAGCGGCAAGGTGCTGGAGGTCTCCGGCGCGTCCACCGCCGACGGCGCGCGGATCAACCAGTGGACGCGCAACGACGGAACCCACCAGCAGTGGCAGTTCGTGGACTCCGGCGGCGGCTTCTACCGCCTCAAGGCCCGGCATTCGGGCAAGGTTCTGGACGTGGCCGGCGCCTCGACCGCGGACGGCGCCGCGATCCAGCAGTGGGCCGACCACAACGGGGCCAACCAGCAGTTCCGCCTGGCCGACTCCGACGCGGGCCACGTCCGGCTGGTCAACCGCACCAGCGGCAAGGCCGTGGAGGTGCAGGGCGCCTCCACCGCCGACGGCGGCAACGTCGTCCAGTACTCCGACTGGGGCGGCGCCAACCAGCAATGGCAGATGGTCAAGCTGTCGTCCGGTGGCGGTGGCGGCGGATGCGGCAGCGCCCCGACTCTGACGAGCGGCACGCACACGATTCAGAGCGGCGGCAAGAGCCGCAGCTTCATCCTGAGGGTTCCCGCCAACTACGACAACAGCCACCGCTACCGGCTGATCTTCGCGTTCCACTGGCGGGGCGGAACCGCCGGCGACGTCGCCTCGGGCGGCACGAGCGGCAGCGCCTGGTCCTACTACGGCCAACAGGAACAGTCGAACAACAGCGCCATCCTCGTCGCCCCCCAGGGCCTCGGCAACGGCTGGGCCAATTCGGGTGGTGAGGACGTCACCTTCGTCGACGACATGATCCGGCGCATCGAGAGCGGCCTCTGCGTCAACCCGGCACAGCGCTTCGCCACGGGATTCAGCTGGGGCGGCGGTATGAGCTACGCACTCGCATGCAGCCGGGCGAACGTCTTCCGGGCCGTGGCGGTCATCTCCGGCGCCCAGATCAGCGGGTGCAGCGGCGGCACCCAGCCCATCGCCTACTTCGGAATCCACGGCATCAGCGACAACGTCCTCAACATCGGGCAAGGACGGTCCCTGCGCGACAAGTTCGTCGCCAACAACGGCTGCGCTGCCCAAAGCCCGCGCGAGCCCGCCCCGGGCAGCCGAACGCACATCACCACCACCTACTCGGGCTGCCGTGCCGGATACCCGGTCCAATGGGCCGCGTTCGACGGAGGCCACATACCCGGTCCGGTCGACGGCTCCTCCGGCGAGAGCGGCGTCACCACCTGGACCAAGGCGGAGATCTGGAGGTTCTTCGCCCAGTTCCAGTGACACGCCCGCACGACGGAGTGGAGCCAGGATGGTCCTGGCTCCACTCCTGGCTCCCGGCAGGGCACGCTTCGACGTCGTGATGCCGTCCTGGCGATCAGCTCACGTCGCATCGCCGAGCACACTGAGGGCTGCGGTCAGGGCCACGGCCGCGAGGGCAAGCAGCAGCAGGATGGTACCGACACCGCTCCAGAAGTACTTTCGGCGGGCGACGTGCGCATTGGCCCAGATCTGTTCGGCGACGGCGGCGGTCAGTGTCCTATCGTCCACCAGGAGGCGTGAGAGCGCCTCGGTGTACCCGTCCTCAGGGGAACGGTAGGCGCGGGCCACGTGTTCGAAGAACAGCAGGTTGGGTGGTTGTCCGATGTTCTTCCTCCGCGGGCGCACGGCCATGCCGGTGGCCATCGCCGAGCCCGCGGTCAGCAGAGCGCACAGGGACGCGGCGAGGTCGAAGGGAAGGCTGCGAGCGGGCGCGGTGCTGACCAGGCTGTACAGGATGCCGCCGATGACTCCCGCCGCGGTGAGCGTCACCGCCGCCTTGGCTTCGGCATGCTTGATCCAGTCGGTGACGATCTGGAGCGTCCGCCAGGCGTTGTCCACCGCGGACGCTTGCGGCAGCGGAGTCCGCGGTACGGACGTCTGGGGACGTCGCGTTCTGCGCGCCATGTTGGTCCCTTCGTGCCTCGGTGATACGTCCGACATCAGGCGGGAAGCCACAGCCACGCGTGTGCCTTGTACTCCTTGAACTCGACCAGTACACGCCGGAACTCCTCCGGAGCCAGCCCCGGATGGCCTTCCCCGACGACGTACTCGTGGAGGGGTTCGGAGACCAAGGCGGCGTAGTCGACCTGCGGATTGTCCCGGAGAGCAGTGCGCAGCACCGCGCTGTCGAGCATGCGGCTGACCTTGACGATGGTGCTGCCCGAGTAGCCGACGGCGGCGATTCCGACCGGTCCTACGACGGTGGCGAGGCGCAGGCGCATCCGGTCGCGGAAGCGGCGGTTGTCGGCACCGAGTTGGTCCTGCCAGGAACGGAGTACGTGGGGCAGCGCCCGGTGCAGTTCCGCCCCGGCCGGGAGGAAGACGTTCATCCCGTCTCCCGTCCCTTGGTGGTCGGTTTCCTCCAGGGAGATGCCCAGCCCTCCGAGAACCTGCCGGACGAGAAGGGCGAGCCGGTCCTGAAGATCACTCTGGTCCAGGGAAGTACGGCGACTGTATCCCTCGATGTCCACGGCGAACCCCATGCGGAGTTCGACGGTCCCTGAGGCGCCGCCGACACAGGGGCGGGCAGAGCGGGGTCTGTCCGGCGTCGCCGACGAGCGGACGGAATCGCCGTCCGGCTGGGACGGTTCTGGTCGGGTGGCGCCGCCGGGCGGAGGGCCGGCCGCATCGGCTGCGGGGCCGAGCAGGCGGCGCAGATCCTCGGCGCGCAGCCGGGCGCTCGCCAGGTAGTCGGCGTCGTTGCCGAGTTGGCGGGGCAGCCACTCGGCGAGTTCCCGGTCGGTGGGGAAGAAGGCGACCTGGGCCTTGGTCATGTTGTCGACAGCCATGTGTACGGTCTGCAGCATGTCCCGTACATTGGCGTGGACCAGAGCCAGACGAACCTCGTCGTCGCGCAGCGCACCGAGTTCCGCGGGGGCGTCGGCTGGGAGTCGGCGAGACAACTCGGGCAGCCGATCGGTGCGTTCGACGACCTGCCGGATCAGCGTGCCGATCACATCTCCGTCGTCCCGCACCCGCGCCTGGTAACGCAGCTTCGCCGCGTGCAGGGAGTAGCGGCACAAGGGTGGCATGTCGGGCTGCCCCTGGCTCCACGTCCAGGCGCTGAGCTGTGCGTCCTGGTCCTGTGAGGCCAGTACGACGATGCGTCGTCGGGCCCCGCTGTCGTCCGGAGACAGCTCCCACACGGCGAAGCCCTGCTCGGTGGTCCAGCCCCGCTGCCACCAGTACGGAGCGTTGTCGCCGTCGGGAAGGGCCCGGCGGACCTCGGCTGCCGCGAGGTCGAGCGGCGGGACGTCCGTGCCTACGAACTTCGCCTGGTACACACGCGTCTCGCCCAGCACCGCTTCGGTGCCGTCGGCCGTCAGCCCGGCCCACCACCGGTCGAACTCCACCCAGCCGGGGGGCGACGCCGAGCCGATGCGCAGGCGCCTGGAGGTGGCCCCCAGCGGTGCGGCCAGCGCGACCGACAGGTTGACCACGTCGTGCTCGCGCCGCACGACCGCCTGGAAGTCTGCCGTGGGGTGCTCCTGGGCCGCCGCGGGCCTTCCCGGAACGAGGGACCCGGGGTCGGGCGGCAGCGTGGCCGGCAGGCCCGTGCCGGCGATCGGCTGGTCCATGCCGAGCTCGTCCCGGCAGCGCTCCCAGATGCGGCGGATCAGTTCGTACCCTTGTGCGGCCTGCGGTCCGTCAAGTGCTGTGTAGAGGTGGACGACGAGTTCCTGATCAATGGGAGTCCTGGCCGGGTCCGTCGTCATCG
Source organism: Streptomyces sp. NPDC006235 (assembly GCF_040613735.1). Classification (NCBI taxonomy): domain Bacteria; kingdom Bacillati; phylum Actinomycetota; class Actinomycetes; order Kitasatosporales; family Streptomycetaceae; genus Streptomyces; species Streptomyces sp. NPDC006235. Next base: position 26,057 of record NZ_JBEXSR010000005.1, on the reverse strand, counting down.
TCACCTCCCGGGGTGACGGTGCCGCCACCAGGCTTCGCATCCTGCGGCGGCGGGACGCCGAGCGAGTGGACCAGATGATTTGCCTGATCCCGGGTGTGGGGCGGGGCCGCAATCACCGGGTCGGCGCCGATCCTGGTGATCCGCACCGGCCCGGACAGCTCGAGCTCGGCGGTGACGGCGCGTACGCTGTCGCCGTCACCGGCCGCCAGGGCCTCGGCGAGTGCTTCGACAAGGGCCTGCACGCGGTCCCAACGCTGGGGTGCGAGCTGCCATTCGAGCAGGTCGCCGAGGACCTCGACCACGTCGGTCCGCGTCTCGTCGTCGATCATCTGCCGACCGGTCACCGATCCCCCTCGACCCCGTACGCTTCACTTAGCGTATCCGTCACGACACAGATCTATACGTCGGGGCAGCCGCTCCGGTTCCCGTGCGTGGGTCCGAACAACGGAACGACGGTGATCGCCGACCCGGGGGAGGGGCATGGACACGAACACGGGGGAGCCGGACCTGCTCGCAGAGATGGCGGGCAGGCTGAACGGGCCCGCCGCACAGGACGGACACGGGCGCGGCGCCGCCCTCGCCTGGTTCTCCTCCGCCAGAGCGGCGCTGTCGGAGCGACTGGAGTCGTCGGTCGGCGCGGGAGACGACGAGCGGACCGTCGCACTGGTCCAGCACCTGGTGCACTTCCTGATCGCCGTACAGGACTGGGCTGGCCTGGAGACGACCAGTCGGCTCGGCATCGAGGGCGCCGCGCGTCTCGGAGCCGACTGGGTGCGTATGGACCTGCTCCAGAGCCTGGGGATCGCGCTCCAGCGTCGGGGCCGGGACGTCGACGCCGAGCGGCTGTTCCAGGAGGTCGCCGACCTCGCCGCCGACCTGGATGACCAGGCGGTCCGCGCCTCTGCCCTGGCCCACCTCGGGCAACTTCACCACCGGCGTGGTGACCTGGCCCAGGCCGCGGCCCTGCTGCAGCAGGCGGCGCTGGCCTACCGCACCGCCCGCCATCCGCGCGGCGAGGCGCGGACGTCGGGCGATCTGGCTCCGCTGCTGCAGGCGCTCGGCGATCCGGACCAGGCGGCCGACTACTCGGCCCGGGCCCGGCGCCTCTTCCACGACATGGGCGACCGGCTGAACGAGGCACGGTCCCTTCGGCTCGTCGCAGCGGCCCAGGCCGAGGCGGGGGCGGACGAGGAGGCACTGCGCACCCTGCAGGTCGCTGTGGAGATGTTCGACACCGAAGGCGCCGCCTCCGACGCGGCAGAGGCGCTGGGCACCGCCGCACGCCTGCACCGGCGGCGCGGAGACACGCCCGCCGCCCGGGCCGCCGCACGCGGAGCCCTGGACAGGGCGCGCACCACCGGTGTGCCCGCCCCCGACCTGGAGGAATTCAACGCCGTTCTGGAGGCGGAAGAAGCGCTGGCCGTTCTGCTCACCGCCGAGACGAAGGAGGAACGGGACGCGGCCGTCGCCGGTCATCCCGCGCTGCTCGGCGGACTGGCGTTGCAGATGCTCGTCAACCGGCGGGACGCGGTCGGTTCGGCTCCGGACGCGACGGGCGGGCGGACAGGAGAAGGCGGACTGGACGCGGCACTGGATCACCTCTCGGCACTCCCCGACGGCGCTCTGGCCGAGTGGTACCGGATCGACTGGGCGGAACTGTGCAGAGTTGCCGGGGACGACGCCGACCGGCTGCCGCCCGAACTGTCCGAACTGCTGCGGCGCAGGCTGCTCACGGACCGCCTCGATCGGCGCTGCGCCCTGCTCGCCGAGGCGCTCGCCCTCGTCCCCGCCGACCACCATCCGGGAGCGCACGGTCTCCTCCTCGCCGAACTTGCCCAGCTCTACGCCTCGGGCGCCGGCGGTGACCCCGAGAGCCACGATCACTCGATCCGGCTCGCCGAGGAGGCGACGCGCCTGCTGAACCGGCCGGAGAGCCGGGACAAGTGGGCGGCGGTCCAGGCCTTCCTGGGATCGGCCTGGCGTTCCCGCCCCCACGGGAACAAGGCCGAGAACGTCGCCCGGGCACAGCGTGCCCTCCGTGCCGCCCTCACCTGCTTCCGCCGGTCCACCAGCCCTGAGGAGTGGGCGGCAGCCATCGCCAACCTGGCGAACTGCTACTGGGAATGCCCGGACGACCGGACCCGCAACCTGCGCAGGGCGCTGCACCGCCACATAGCGGCCCTGACCGTGTTCAACCGGGAGGACTTCCCGGACCGTTGGGCGATCGCGCAGAGCAACATCGGCCTCGTCCTGTCCGAACCGGCGCTCGCCGCGGACCCCGACGCCCTGGAACTCGGCCGACGCCACCTCCAACGGGCAGTGGAGGCGCCTGAACTTCGCGGTGCCGCCCGCGCCCACGCGCTGGTGAACCTGAGCCGCTGCTACCGGATGCGGCTCCAGGGCGACCACGATGCCAACCAGAGCACGGCCCTGCACCACGCACAGCAGGCTTTCGCGCTCTACGAGGAGTTGCGGCTCCCGCTCGACATGGCGAACGCCGCGACTGCCATCGCCGACGCCCTGGCCAACACCGCCGTCCGGAGCGGCACAGCCGCCCTCGACGAGGCGGTGACCTGGTACCGGCGCGGCCTCGAACTGGCCCCCGCGGACGAGGATCCCCTCATGCACGCCGCCATCGCGGACAACCTGGCCAACACCCTCGTCCAGCGCCCCGAGGTCACAGCCGAGGAACTCGGCACCGCGATCCGGCTGCACACAACGGCGCTGGAGACGTACGAAGCACAAGGCGACCGCCACGAAGCGGCACGCGCCCGTTACAACCTGGCCGCCACCCTGCGCCGCGGGGACCGCCCCGACTACGAACGTGCCATCCAACTGCTGGAAAGCAGCCTCGAGACACGCACGCCGGACACGGTGCCCGTGGAGTGGGCCGAGTCCGCCACCGAGTTGGCCAGGGCCTGGCTGACGTCCCTCAGCCCTGAGGACAGGGTTGACCGGGTCACCAAGGCGGTGCGGCTCCTCGGCGAGGTCGTGTCGGTCGTGCCGTCGGCGACCGCGCCCGCCCATGCCCGTCGCGCCTGGGGTCTGCTGGGCGACGCACACGCCGAGGCCGGGACCTGGTCCGCGGCAGCCGACGCCTACGAGCAGGCCCTCGAAGCGGCCGAGAACCTCTACCGGATCACCGTGCTGCCGGGCGGCAAGGAGGCAGAACTCGTCCAGACCGCTGACCTTCCCAGGGAGGCGGCCCACGCCCTGGTTCGTGCCGGCCGCCCCGAGCGCGCGGTGGCCGTCCTGGAGCAGAGCCGGGCCCGGGACCTGGGCGACAGACTGCAGCGTGACCGCGTCGGACTGGACGCCTTGAGCCGGGAACACGCCGACGCCGTAGCGGACTTCCGCGCAGCTGTGCAGCGCGTGCGGACGGTGGAGGCCCGCTGGCACGCCGGCCCGGGCACGGCGGAGTCCGGCACCCCGCGACGCCTGCGCGCCGCGATGACGGACGCACAGGCGCAGCTCACCGCGGCCACCGAAGCCATTCGGGCCCTGCCCGGCTTCCACGACTTCCTGCGGTCGGCACCGATGGCGGCCGTGCGCCGGGCCGCGGCCGACGGACCACCGCTGGTCTACCTCGTCACGTCACGGCACGGCAGCGTGGCCCTCCTCGTCCAGGGGACGACGGAGGCGTCCGGAATCCGTATCGACGTTGTACAGGCGCCGTTGTCCGAACCGGAGTTGCTCGTTGCGCTCGCCGCCCACCCGTCGCTGGGGGAGGACGAGGATCTCCTGCAGCTGCTCGACCTGCTGGGCACCCGGCTGATGGCTCCTCTCGCGAAGCGGCTGCGCTCCCTGGACGTCAGCCGTGCCGTCCTGGTGACCACCGGCGTTCTCGGTGTCCTGCCCGTCCACGCCGCCCGCATTTCGGTGGAGGGAACGACGCGCTGCCTGTTCGACGACGTCGCCGTGTCGTACACGCCTTCCGCACGCGTACTCATCGCCGCCCGGGCCACGAGCACGGAGCCTCCGCACGGCGGGACCAGGCTGCTGGGAGTTGCCGAGCCCCATCCGTGCGACCCGCCACTTCCCTGGGCCGGATCCGAACTCGACGCGGTGCGCGGGCTGTTCACCGATCCCGGTGAGGCCTTGACGGGGGCCGACGCCACAAAGGACAACCTGCTTCGGGCGCTGCCGACGGCGACCCATCTGCACTTCGCCGGGCACGGCTACTACGACGCGACCGACCCGGTCGCGTCCTGTCTGGAACTCGCCGACGGCGACCGCCTCACTCTTCGTGAACTCCTGGACGGCCAAGCCCTCGCCGGCACCCGGCTCGTCGTGGCCTCCGCCTGCCGGACGGCGGTGACCGACATGGCGCGACTGCCCGACGAGGGCATCGGTCTGCCGGCCGGGCTGGTGCAGTCCGGAGCAGCCGGCGTCGTCGGAAGTCTGTGGGAGGTCAACGACCGCTCCACGGCGTTGCTGATCGCCAGGTTCTACGCCTTCCACCTGCTCGGCGCGCCGGAACAGGACGAGCTGCCGATGCCACCCGCGGTGGCACTGGGCCGGGCCCAGGCCTGGCTGCGCGACGCCGACACAGCCGAACTCAACAGGTTCGCCGCGTCCGTCGGCCTGCGCCGGACGCGCGCCACGTACAGCGAACGGCCGTCTCATTGGGCGGCTTTCGTCCTGGTCGGCGAGGGCTGAACCACCGGCCCCCGTAGGGGACCGGGGACAGGACATCGCACAGAGGGGTGGGACGCGTTGACACGGGACGAGCTGAGCGCGGCGGTGGCGGAACGGCTCCGCAGGGTGGCCGAAGCACGGGATCTCGCCCCCGTCCTGGAGCCGGGCGCACGGGACGAGGCACTCCGGCTGGCCGGCCTGCTGGACGCGCACAGTGACGAGGACGAGGATCGCATCGCCGACGAATCAGAGGAGGGCGGCGAGGGCGGCGGCGACGCAGACAGGAAGGCCGCACTCACCGCCCGTTGCCGCCTCGGTTGGCTCCATTGGTACCGCTACCGTGCCATCGCCGACGACCGACCCGCGGAGGAACGGGAACTCGACGCTGCTGCAGACATGTTCACCCCCTGCCTGCTCGCCGGCGTGACCCCTCTCCCCGACCCGCTCCGCCCCCTGCTGATCCACCGGGCGGTCGTGGAGGCCACGGTCCTGCTGGAACAGACCCTCCGCTCCGTCGACCCGGGCCTTCCCGATCGAGCCGTCCGCCGGTGGCGCCGCATCCTCGACGTGGCCCCGGGCGACCATCCCGACCGGGACGTCATGCTGACCAACCTGGCGACCTCCCACCTGCAGCGCTTCGACACCCGGGCAGACCTCACAGACCTGGACGCCGCAGTCGACGCCGCGTGGGAGGCGACCCGTCTCACCCCGGCCGACCATCCCGCGCTGGCCCGCCGTCATTCCAACCTCGGACAGGCGCTCCGTAAACGGTATGAGCACGGTGGTCGGCCGGCAGATCTGGAAGACGCGATCCAGGCCGCTGAAGAGGCCGTGGCCCGCACTCCTGAAGGGCACCCCGACCACCCCGCCGTGCTCACCAACCTCGGCATCGCCCAGGCTGTCCGGTTCGCCAGGGACGGTATGTCCGGCGACCTCGACGAGGCGGTCCGCACGGCCCGAGCGGCCGTGGACCGTGTCCCCGCCGACCACCCCGACCGGGCCACCATGCTCAACGGCCTCGCCGTGGCGCTCCGCCGACGAACCGGGCGCGGTGCATCGGACGCCCGGGAAAGCGACATGCAGGACGCAGTCGACGCCGCGCGAGAGGCGGTTCACCTCACCCCGGCGGACCACCCGGAACGCGCCGGCTTCCTGTCCAACCTCGGCCTCGTGCTGCGGACACGGTACGAGCTCTTCCAGGAAGCGAACCGGGAAGGAGCACGCGAGGAGACCGGAGACGGGGACGGAGATCGCCGGGAACGCGGCGCGCAGTACATCGACGAGTCGATCGACGCGAGCCGGGAATCCCTGTCCCGCACACCCTCCGATCACGCCGAGCGGGCCGCCCGGTTGTCCAATCTCGGTCTGGCCCTGCGCAAGCGGTTCGAGGGGCGGGGCGATGTCACCGACCTGGACGAGGCCATCGAGAAAGGCCGGGAGGCCGCCGGCCTACTGCCCCCGGACCACCCCGACAGGGCCGGTGTCTCCTCCAATCTCGGACTCGCGCTCCGTCTGCGCCATCTGAGGACGCGGCAGGACGGCGGATTCGGGGACAGCGCCGCGGACGGCGGGGAACCGGCGACGGGCCCGTCGAAGACGGCCGGCACAACGGCGGACGACGATCTCCGTGAAGCCGTCTCGGTCTTCACCGATGCCGCCCGGACGGAGACAGCCGCGCCCTCGCTGCGCGTCTACGCCGCTCGCAGCGCAGCCGACCTGACCGTGTCCGTTGATCCCGGGCGCGCCGCCGATCTGTTGGAACTCGCCGTCCGGCTGCTTCCTCAGGTGGCTCCCGGGCAGCAGGAGCGAGGCGATCAGCAGTACGAACTCGGCCGAACCGCCGGGCTGGCGGGCGAGGCAGCCTCCCTCGCCCTGGCCGGCCCGTCCGGGGAGGAAGGCGGAGAACGGGCCGTGCAGGCGCTGCGGTTGCTGGAGTCCGGGCGGGCCGTCCTTCTCAGCCAGGCCCTGGACGTGCGGGGCGACCTGACCGAACTCCGTGAGCGGCATGCGGATCTGGCGGAGCGGTTCACCCGGCTGCGGGCCCTGCTGGAGGGGCAGTCCGGTACCCCGGCCGACCGCCGCCGCTGGGCGGCCGGCCTCACCGATCTCCTCGCCGGTATCCGTGAGCTGGACGGCTTCGCCTCGTTCGCCCGTCCTCCCGCCCTCTCCGACCTCCTCGACGAGGCCCGGGAGGGTGCGGTCGTCACCTTCGCCGTCAGCCGCTACCGCAGCGACGCCCTGCTCCTCCACGGCACGGACGTCACAGCCCTCCCGCTGCCCCGGCTCACCTGGGACGACCTGCTGGAGCAGATCCGCGTCTTCCACCGGTCCCTGGCGGTCGCCGGGGGCGCGGAGGCGTCCCGGCAGCAGCTCCAGGAGGCTCAGAAGACGCTTCGAGGTGTCCTGGAATGGCTCTGGGACCATGCGACCGGGCCGGTCCTGGAAGCGCTGGGCCACACCGCTGAACCAGCGCCCGGCAGGCCGTGGCCCCGGGTGTGGTGGGCGACCGGCGGAGTGCTGGGACTGCTGCCGGTGCACGCGGCCGGTCACCACGGCGATCCGCCAGGCGGGCCCTCGGGCCAGGGACGGCGCACGGTCATGGACCGTGTGGTCTCCTCCCACACGCCCACCATCCGGGCGCTGAGCCATGCCCGGCGCCGGCGGGAGACGCAGCGTGCAACGGCCTCGGCGACGGCTGTCGGGGCGGCCGGGGCGGGAACGGTCGTCGAGGAAGACCGGTCGCTGATCGTCGCCATGCCCGTCACACCCGGCGCACCCCCGCTGCACAAGGTTCGCCAGGAGGTCGAGAAGATCAGCAGCCATCTGCCGCGACCGGTCGTTCTCTCCCCGGACGCGACGGGGAACGGAAACGGGGACGGAGACCGTCTCCCGACCCGGGACAATGTGCTGGCACAACTGCCCGACTGCACCGTGGCGCACTTCTCCTGCCACGGTGAGGCCCGCGCCGACGACCCGTCCAGCAGCCGGCTGTTCCTGCTGGATCACGAGACGGCCCCGTTCACCGTCGCCGGACTCGCACCCGTACGCCTCGATCGGGCTCAGCTGGCCTATCTGTCGGCGTGCCGGACCGCTTTCGGTGGCTCTCTGCAGCTCGCCGACGAGGCGATCCACCTGGTGTCCGCGTTCCAGCTGGCCGGATTCCCGCATGTCGTCGGCACCCAGTGGGAGATCAGCGACGCCAGGGCGGTGCAGATCGCGGACCGCTTCTATACGCAGATACGGAACGAAGAAGGAGTCTTCGACAGCGACCGGGCCCCGTTCGCCCTGCACCGGGCAGTGCGCAAGCTGCGCGACCGGATGCCGCAGGCCCCGTTTCTGTGGGCAGCCTTTGTGCACGCCGGGGCCTGACCGGGCGCGAAGCAGTGACGCCGTCCGCCTTTGTCGGACGACGAGTACGTGGAGACGGCTCTGAAGCCATTGCTCGTGGAGCTGTACGTGGCGGTGAGGGACCGCGAGTCCAGGTCGGTGGACGAACTCGAGGCGGTTGCCGCACCGCTGCGTTCCATGCCGCCGGTCACTGCGGCGTTGGCGGTTCGAGCCCTCGCCGTACCGGGAGTTCGAGCACGCCCAGGCCATCTAAGTGAGCGGGCATCTCGCCCTCGGCCTGCGGCTCGACCACGACGCGTTGGCCAGTCGCCGGCGGCAGGCTCTGCGGCTGTTGGCCGAATCTACTGTCCCCGTCTCCGAGGAACAGGACTTCGTCACGCATGAAGGCGTTGTTGTAGTCGACGTCCGGATCACCGCACGGGGATTCGTCGTCGAGGCGAGCCACCGCCGGCGACGCCCATGGGTACCAGAGCGCCACCGGTTACGCCGAGCAGGGTCGCTACGTCAGGCTTGGTGTGAGGGCTCGTTTGTTTGACTGATGAAAAGCGCTTTGGGTAAAGGAGCTGCTCGGTTGAGTCGCTTTTGGCGCTTCTGGAGATCACTTTTAGAGTGTTGTGAAGTAATGATCGGCCAGGAAGAAAAAAAGCGCTGAAATCACGATCAGATGCCCGGCTTCTTGGGTAGTTTGGCCATTCGAATCGAACTCCCGGGGTACGTCACGTTCGTGGGGGACAGGCGCGCCTGACGGCGGTTCCGGGGGGCAAGAGTGGGGCACCAGGGGGTTGTTGAGTGAGTGACAACGGGGGGCGCCTTGATGCGGTGCTGCGCAGGCGGCGTGAACATCTTCCGGCCGTCGACGCCCAGTTGGACCGATGGCGGCACATCCTGAGGGTGACCGAGGAATTGGGCGACGCGGTCGCCGGTATCCGGGCGACCGAGCCGGGCAGCACGGCTGCCGGCCTCCTCGCATCGCTCGATCCCGCGGGGATGGCCAAGGCGGCAGCGGAGTGCCTGGACACCCTGAGCACCGTACGCAGCAGGGTCAACCGGGAGACGGTCAACCTCGGCGTGAGCGGCCGGGCCAGAAACGGGAAGAGCACCTTGCTCCAGTCCCTGTCGGGACTGGACGACCGGCAGATACCCAGCGGCCGGGGACAGCCCGTCACGGCTGTCCGCAGCAAGATCTACCACTCCCTCACGGACCGTGGAGCGCGTCTGACGATGCACACGGAACGGTCGTTCCTGGACGAGGTGATCGCTCCCTACCATGCAGAACTGGGCCTCGGCCCGGCGCCGAGGGATCTGTCGGCCTTCGCCCGTCACCCCTATCCGCGAGTGATCGACGATGAAGCCGCGGAGGGTTCGGCCCGGCCCACGCTGGGGCCGATGCTGGCACGCCTGCGTGAGGCCCAGCAGGCGCTGCCGTCGTACCGCGCCTACCTCACCGGCGAGATCCGCACCGTGGATCTGGCGGACATCCGCGACTGGGTCGCCTATCCGGAGGCCGACGCGGAGCCCGATCGGCGGCCCTATCTGGCGGTTCGCGACGCGACCATCACGTGCGCCTTCCCGATCGAGGACGTCACCGCGCTGGGGCTGGTCGATCTGCCGGGACTCGGCGAGCTCACCCCCGACGCCGAGGAACACCACCTGGCCGGCCTGCGCAACGACATCGACTTCGCCATCGTGGTCAAACGCCCCACGGACACCAACGCCATGTGGGCCAAGGAGGACGCCGACGCACTGCAACTGATCGGCCGGGCCTGCGCGGTGGCCGACGTACGGGACTTTACGCTGGTTCTGGTCAACACCGGCGCCTGCCTTCCGGAGAACGTCAAGGCTCTCCACGACGATCTCCGTGACCGCCTCAACGCCGCCGCCGGGGACCGCGGTTACTGGGTGATCCTGGCGGACGGAGCCGATGGGGACGCCGTCCGGGAACAGGTGCTGCATCCCGTCCTCGACCACCTCGCGACGGCACTGCCGCGTATGGACGAAGTGGTCATCGAGGACGCCATCGCCGTCTGCCGTGACCGCGGGGAGCGGATCGGGTCCGACCTGGCCGAGTTGTCGAAGACGCTCCGCACGCTCGCCGTTCCCACCCTGACGGAGCAGATGATCGCCCGCGCCGAAGCGCTCCGTGCTCAGGTCGCGGCGTCGCTGCAGGTCTGGGTGGAAGGGCTGCGCGGGCGCGCCGACAAGGACTACGAGGACGAGGAGTTCTTCGAGCGGGTCGCCGAGGTGCACGCCGAGGTCCGCGAGTGGATACTCGGCGGCTTCGGCGAGGGCCCGGAGGCATGGCAGGAACGGGCACTGAGCCGCTTCCGGGTCGACCGGGCATCCCTGCCCTTCGCGTCCGCCGAGCTGAACCGGGTACGTGTGGAGATGGCCCGCCGGTTCTCCGCGGTCGACGATCTGCTGCTCCAGCGCCGCGACGAGTACTGGGCCGGCCTGGTGGCCGGGCTGGGCACCCGGATGGTGCGCCTGACCGACGGTCACGGACCACGCCCTCAGGACCTGATGGCCGCCATGGCAGAGGCTCTTCGGGATGCGCCCGATCCCTGTCCGTCGCTGGCCGAGACGCTGGACTTCGCGCTCGACGTCCGCCTCGACTACCGCACACGGGTGCTGCCCCGCCTGCGCCGCGCCCTGGACGTGCTGTTCCCCGAGGAGGACGACCCCCGCGACGGCAACGCGGCCACCACCCTTCTCGCGGTGCCGCGAACGGCCGAGGGAGCCGCCGAACTGTTCGCCCGCGTCAGCCAGTTGGCCCGCCAGGCCGCGTACGACGCCCAGGCGGTCCTGGCACAGGAGCCGGGCACGACGGCTCAGGTGCTCTTCGCCTACGGCGAGCAGTTCGAGGACGCCTTCGTGCGCTCCGACTCCTCCGAAGCCGAGTTCCGGCGCCTCGCGGCCGCCTTCCATGACCGGTTGTGGCCGGACGAGGGAACCGGGCCGCAGGCCGTGATGGAGGGGCTGCGCAAGGTGCACCGGCTGGCCGCCGAGCTGCGGACCTTGATCGCCGACGACCGTCCGCGCATCGCGACAGAGAGGACTGGGCGATGACGCCGTCTTTCAAGGCGTCGATGGTGGGTCCGAGCAGGGTCGGCAAGACCACCCTGATCACCGCCATCCTCGCTGAGACCGAAACCATGCTGTCCGGCTCGGAGATCAGCCTCATCCTGGACGAGCAGACCGAGATGAAGGTGCGCAGGAACCGCAAGGACCTGCGACGGGCCATCGAGGCACGCGAGTTCGACGCCGCCTCTCTCGGCGGGAGCCAGGACATACAGCTCTACGAGGTGGGGCTCAGGGCCGCGGGCGACAGCCTGCCCGGCATCCCGTTCAGCATCCTCGACTACCCCGGGACATGGCTGGATCCCGCGGAGCGCAGCAGCAGGCCCAAGGCGAAGGAGAGCTGGCCGGACTGCGAGGCCCACATCACCGAGAGCCTCATGCTCCTGGTACCGGTGGAGGCGGCCGTGCTGATGGAGGCGGTCACCCCCGCCCAGCGCCGTGCGGTGGCCGATCTGCTCGGCTTCGAGGACGTCGAGGCGATGGCCCGCAAGTGGGCCCGGGCACGCAACCTCCCCGCTCACCGCGACGAACCGGCCGTGCTGGTGATCGCCCCGCTGAAGTGCGAGAAGTACTTCGACGACAACGGCGGAAAGGGCCGTGACGCGGCACGGCTGAGGCAATTGGTGCGGGAGAAGTACCGGCCGATGCTCGACATCGTGCAGGAGGAGTCCAAGCACCGCACGATCCGGGTGATCTACGCCCCCGTCGACACCTATGGCTGCGTGGACCTGATGGAAGGCCAGTGGATCGAAAAGACCGGCGCCGAGGGAGAGGCCACTTTGGATTTCCAGGGCCACTACCGCTTCCGTGAGATTCCGCCCAAGGTGAAGGTGAAGGCCGCGGGCACCGTGATTCAGGAACTGTGCCGGTGTGTGATCTCCGGCCAGGATCGCGCGGAACGGCAGCGGGCGGTCCTCGCCCGCTCCACGTACGACACGGCCCTGGCACGCAAGGCCGAGAGGAAGGGCTTCTGGGGAGCGGTCGACTTCTACCTCTCCGGTGAGGCCCGGGCCAACAGGATGACCCGGCTCGACAGTCGGCGGACCTTGACGCAGGCCGAACTGCACAGGGAACAGCTGGCCGGGGCACTGCGCAGGATCGCCGCGACCCCGGCCGATCCCCGAGTGGAAGTGTGGTGAGCCGGGGATGCACGCCTACGTGATGACGCGGGGCACGCTGCGGAGGATGGACTACGGCTTCCTCGGCCAGTCGCCGCCCGACCGGTGGTGGGAGACCATCGGCAGCTGGCTCTTCCTGGATGCCGAGGAGCTCGTCGTGAGCCGCCGGGACCGGCGGACGACAGGGCTGCTGTTGAGCGGGATCCCGTCGCAGCGGCGGGATGTGATCGGAACCCGGATCCGCTACACCGTCGTCGTGGACGAGGTGCACGACGATCCGGGACTCGCCACCTGGCTGGTCCGGTGCGGTCTCGAGGACGAGGCACGGGAGCGACTGGGCCGAGCCCTCGACGAAGGCTTCGACGCGGACTATGTCGACGCCTGGCTCGCGGGTACCGGGAGCGCGGACAGTCCGTCCTACGACGGCTCCCCGCAGGAGGTCGAGCGCCGTCTGCTCGCCGCGGTGCGTGCAGGGGCCTCCGCGGCACCGGACGACACAGCCGGAGGCAAAGACCGGCGCGGTTCCTGGGCGGGCGGAATCCAGGACCCAGGAGCGCGAGAGGCGTTCCGTATCCGGGCACAGCGCCTGCTCCAGGACTCCCGGCCCGGCATCGCCTTCACCACCCATGCCCTCGGAACCACCGAGGGCGCATGGCGGATGGCCCGGGCGCTGTCCCTGGAAGTGGCCGTCCTGCTGGACGACAGCGACATGGGACGAGTGGTGAGCCTCTCGCAAGGCTCCGCCGCCGCGACGGCGGTGAGCGGGGGAAAAGCACCAATCCCGGTGGGCCGCCGGGACGCCAGCAGGTACCGCACGCCGCAGCTCCTCATCCTGGCCGTCACACTGGCACTGGCGATGGCATGGGCCATCTGGCGGCTGACGGGCTGAGCCCGAACACCGGCCGGCGGCGATCGCTCGCTCCGGTACGAGACGAATTCACCCTTGACCACGGGGTGGGGCCGCTCCATCGGCGCCATCACTACGTCTGCGACCTGGTGGTCCTGGCACCCCTGGTGACAGGCACCGTGACCAAGTCGGGCAAGAGCGGGTCCGCCCAGGTGCAGGGCATCTTCACACAGCGGGAACGAACGGCCTCGGCCTTCGGTGGGTCCGCGGTCAAAGGCCGGCTGACTCTCACTTACACACAGTCGGGCGGAGAGCTCGTGGCGGACTTCGACACCGACCACTGGGGATCGATGCCCAAGATCGTCGACTCACTCATGGAGACGTTCAGCCCTTACCAGTCGAAAGACCTGCTGCGCCACCTCGCACGGATCATCGTCGACGCCGCCGGGGACCTGGCGGACACCCGGACCATCTGCGACGGCCTCGCCGAACGCCACACCCCACAGGACCGGTTGCGACATGCCGAAGAACTGTGGAACCAGTCCCGGCTGCTCCTGCTGCTCGGCGACGTGGGCGAGGCGGCGGCCTGTGCCGAGCGAGGCGCCGAGAGCGCCCGGCGTTCCGGCCTCGAGCCCGGCCCCGAGATGGCGTCGTCGGGCGCGGCACTGGCCTTCGCCCTGGAAAGAAGCGGGTGTGCGCAAGCTGCTCAGCAGGTCGTGGACGCGGGGGGCCGGGGGTCTACGACGGACAGCTACTGACCGCTCATCACGGCGAGGGCGCCCAAACCGGACCGGCTCACGAGCGCACACATCGCTGCTCCCCGCCCTCCACGACGCCCTGAGCATGGCCATGATGATGCGGTATCCGGGCGACGTCGCCGGGGACGACCATCCCCACGGCGCGCGACGGGTGAGGCGGGAGCGGAGGGGACACGAGTGGATGGGACAAGAGAGGGAGCCCATGGACTTCCACGATCTGCAGGTCATGCTGACGACCTTGGTGCGTCTTCCCACGGTGGACGACCAGGCCGAATACGTACGCACACATCCGGCCGTGCGGAATCCCGCCCGCAACCCGGTGCTCAGCGGGATGTACGCCCACGCCCGAAAGCAAGGGGACGACCGGCTCGGGGCGAGCGTGGAGCAGGTGATGAAGCTGCTCGACCTCGCCGACCAGTTCGGTCTCGACCTCGCCGCGTCACTCGTCAAGGCGGGCCCAGGACGAGGGATGATCATCGACGACACGGCCATACCTCTCGATGACGACGACTCCTGATCCCCGGCATCTCGCCGTGTTGGCCTCGTTCGTCCAACAATTTCGATCCCAAGCCGCCGGCGTCGCCCGACCGGACGACGAGGTCCGGGAGGCGGCGAGAACCCTGGCGGCGGCGCATCCGCTTCCGCCGGACGTCGCCCAACTGCTGGGCTGGTATCACTGGGCCCGCTACCGCGCAGCGCCTGCGGACCCGGCGGGCAACGCGGACCTGGACTCCGCCTTGAGCTGCTTCGAGGCTGCCGGAGAGGCCGTGCTGTCCGACGGCGGGCTGCCCGCACTCGTACGGGACCACCTTCTCGCGTCCCGCAGGCGCCTCCCCAGCACGCAACCGCCGCTCGAGGTGCGCGTCCAGGCGATCGACCACCTCCTGCACGGCGCGGCTGCACGAGGAGACGCCGGCATGGCCCGGCAGGCACTGCGCCTGGCGCAACAGTGCCTGGACGGCCTCGGCGAGACCCACCCGGGCCGGGCCGAAATCCTCATCCGTGTCTCGCTCGCCTGTGCCTGGATGTTCAGGGCCGGCGGGGGCAGGGAAGCCGTGGACCAAGCCGTGGCGGAAGCGAGGAACGCGGTCAGTTCCGCACCCGAGGACGGCCTTCTCCGACGCAAGGCCTCCCTTGCTCTGGCGTCGGCCCTGGAGCAGCGCTTCGACGAGTTCAGGTCCATGGGTGACCTCAGCGAGGCCATCGCGATCTGTCGCGTCCACGCGCCATCGCCTGAAGGGGACCCTGTCGGCCGAAGCCACCGGAGCCTGCTCGCCGAGTGCCTCCGACTCAGGTACGAGGCCATTGCCGACGAGCGCGACGCCCGCGAGGCCAAGGAACAGCTGGAACACCTGCTGGCCACGGACGGCTCCGACGGGGCCTCGTACGCTGCGTACCGGTCGTCCCTGGCGGCGCTCCACCTGGCCCAGTACGAACGGACCGGCACAGCGGAACATCTAGACGAGTCGACAGTGCACTCCCGCAGAGCCCTCGCTGCCGCCGAGCCGGCGCAGCCCGAACGCGCCGAGATGCTCGAACGGCTTTCCCTCGCGCTGCAAGCCCGCTTCGAGCGGACCGGCGACCCGGGGACCCTCGACGAGGCGATCGACGTGGGCGAGAAGGCCGTGCGGCTGTCGCACCCGGGCGAGCGGCGCCACACGCGGTACCTCTACGGGCTGCTGATGGCCTTGCGCATACGCCACGATCTGGCGGGGGATCCACGCGATCTGGACAGGGCCATCGCCCTCGGAAGGACCGCACGGGAGCTCGGGTCGGCAGGCAACCAGACGGCTCTGCTCGCGCACCAACTGGGCATCGCCCTTCGGCGCCGGCACGAACACCGCCACGACGGCGACGATCTCGACGAGGCACTCCGGCTCGCGCGACTCGCCTGCGATCAGACCCAGGGCATCCCGAGGGAACAGGCCGCGGCACTGAACAGCCTCGCCCACGGTCTTCGCGTGCGCGAGCCCGACACTGCGGCACACACCTATGAGCGTGCGCTGGAACTGCTCGGGCCCGCGGATCCGGCACGGGCCGCCGCCCTGGTGGGCCTGGGCGAGGTACGGGAACGGACCGGACGCGACGGGCGCCCGGCCTTCCGTCAGGCCGCGAACATCACCGCGGCGACGACGTCCGTGCGGCTCAGGGCCGCCCGGCACTGGCGGGACACCTCGATCGCACACCGCGACTGGCCGGACGCCCTCGACGCCGCCGCCACGGCCGTGGAACTCCTTCCGCGGCTGGCAGGGATCGAGTTGTTGCGCAAGGACCAGGAGGAGCAGCTCGCCGCCCAGTCCGGACTCGCGTCCACCGCCGCCGCAGTGGCCCTGCAGGCCGGTGACGTCGGTGCGGCCGCCGTGATGCTGGAGCAGGGCCGTGGCGTTCTGCTGTCCAGGGCGCTGGACGCACGTACCGATCTCACCGCGCTGCGGGAACGGGACGAGGCGCTGGCTGCCGAGTTCGCGACACTGTGCCGCGCACTGGACACGGGAGGCCGGGAGCATTGGTCCGGCACGGGTACCGATCTCGCCGACCACCGTCACCATCTCGCGGGGGCATGGGATCAGATTCTGGAACGGATCCGGGAAGTCCCCGGATTCAGGAACTTCCTCAAACCTCTGTCTCTGGAAGAGATCACGGCCGCCGCTGTCCACGGACCGATCGCCATGGTGAATGTGCATCACATCCGATCCGACGCGCTCGTCGTCAAGCCGGAAGGCATCAGGCATGTTTCCCTGCCACGGCTGACACCCGAATCGGTGAGGCAGTGGGTCACAGCACTCCTCACGTCCGATGACGAGGACCGGGAACAACGGCTCCTCGACATGCTGGGCTGGCTGTGGGACACGGTGGCGGGCCCTGTGCTCGAGGCCGCCGACATCGTTGCAGCCGCCATCCCGGAGGGTTCGGCGACCGGCCCGGTCAGCAGGCTCTGGTGGTGCCCGACCGGACTGCTCTCACTGCTGCCCCTGCACGCCGCCGGGTACCACCGCACGCGGTCCGACGCCGTGCCCCTGACGGTGATGGACAGGACGGTCTCCTCGTACACGCCGACCATCAGGGCACTCCTGCACGCACGCCGACCTGCCGAACAGGGACAACCGAGCTGGGCGGGCCGTGTGTTCGCCGTGGTCATGCCCCGCACCCCCGCCGAGGCGAACATCCCCGGCGCCCGGCGCGAAGCCCGTCTGCTGACGGAGAGGTTCGGGACGCGAGCGGAGATTCGCGAAGGAGCGGAGAATCTCCATGTCGCGGTGCTGAGCGCGTTGCCGCGCTTTCCCTGGGCACACTTCAGCTGCCATGGCGTCAGTGATGCACAGAACCCCTCCAGGAGCCGACTCCTCTTGTACGACCATGCCGAGCGCCCCTTCACGGTGACGGATGTGGCGCGCCTTCGGCTCGGGCACGCGGAACTGGCGTTCCTCTCCGCCTGTTCCACCGCGCGCACCGGAACGGCCCTGGCGGACGAGGCCATCCAACTCGTATCGGCCTTTCAGCTGGCCGGCTACCGGCACGCCATCGGCACGCTCTGGGAGATCGGGGACGGGGCGGCGGTCCGTATCGCGACGGACGTCTACACTGCGCTGGAACCCGATGCGCGCAACGCCGCGCTCGCCCTCCACAAGGCGCTCCTGCGACGCCGCGCGAACGCCGAGAACACCCCGTCCCTCTGGGCCGCCCATCTGCACAGTGGTGCGTGAGGGCATGATCCGGCGAACACCATCCATGTCGCGGTCCTCAGCGACAACGGCGGGCACTTCGCCGACGCCGAGTTCACCAGTGCCTCCAGGCAACCCCACTCAAGCTCTAGAAGAAGCCGAGCTTCTGAGGGCTGTAAGAACAAAGAAGGTTCTTGGTCTGCTGGTAGTGGTCGAGCATCATCTTGTGCGTCTCGCGCCCGATGCCCGACTTCTTGTAGCCGCCGAACGCCGCGTGCGCCGGGTACGCGTGGTAGCAGTTGGTCCACACCCGGCCCGCCTTGATCTCGCGCCCCAGGCGGTAGGCGGTGTTGCCGTCGCGGGTCCAGACGCCCGCGCCGAGGCCGTACAGCGTGTCGTTGGCGATCTTCAGGGCCTCGTCGACGGAGTCGTACGTCGTCACCGAGACCACCGGGCCGAAGATCTCCTCCTGGAAGATCCGCATGTCGTTGGTGCCGCGGAAGATCGTCGGCTCGATGTAGTAGCCGCCTTCAAGGCCCGGGACCGCACGGGGGGTGCCGCCCGTGACCAGTTCGGCGCCTTCCTTCCTGCCGATGTCGAGGTAGGAGAGGATCTTCTCGTACTGGTCGTTGCTCGCCTGCGCGCCGATCATGGTGTCCGGGTCCAGCGGGTCGCCGCCCCGAATGGCCCGGGTGCGCTCGACGCAGCGGGCCATGAAGTCGTCGTAGATCGACGAGGGGATCAGGGCCCGGGACGGGCAGGTGCAGACCTCGCCCTGGTTCAGGGCGAACATCACGAAGCCCTCGACCGCCTTGTCCAGGAAGTCGTCGTCGGCGGCCATCACGTCGGGCAGGAAGATGTTCGGGCTCTTGCCGCCCAGTTCGAGCGTGACGGGGATGATGTTCTCGCTCGCGTACTGCATGATGAGGCGGCCGGTCGTCGTCTCGCCGGTGAACGCCACCTTGGCCACACGCGGGCTGGAGGCCAGGGGCTTGCCCGCCTCCACACCGAAGCCGTTGACCACGTTGACCACGCCCGGCGGGAGCAGGTCGGCGATCAGCTCCATGACGTAGAGGAGGCTGACCGGGGTCTGCTCTGCCGGTTTGATGACGACGCAGTTGCCGGCGGCCAGCGCGGGGGCCAGTTTCCACGTGGCCATGAGGATCGGGAAGTTCCACGGGATGATCTGGCCGACCACGCCCAGCGGCTCGTGGAAGTGGTACGCGACGGTGTCGGCGTCGATCTCCGCGATGCTGCCCTCCTGCGCGCGGACGACGCCGGCGAAGTACCGGAAGTGGTCCACGGCCAGCGGGATGTCGGCGGCCAGCGTCTCGCGGACCGGCTTGCCGTTCTCCCAGGCCTCGGCGACCGCGATCTTCTCCAGGTTCTCCTCGATGCGGTCCGCGATCCTGTTGAGCACGCGCGCCCGTTCGGCGGTGGAGGTGCGGCCCCACTGGTCGGCCGCCCGGTGCGCGGCGTCCAGGGCCAGGTCGACGTCGGCCGCGGAGGAGCGGGCCACCTCGCAGAAGACCTTGCCGGTCACGGGGGTCGGGTTCTCGAAGTAGCGACCCTCCACGGGGGCGACCCAGTCGCCGCCGATGAAGTTGTCGTAGCGGCGGGCGAAGGTGACGATGCTGCCGTCCGTTCCGGGCTGCGCGTACACCATGGCGGCTCTCCTCGGTGAGATGACGGGCGGGTGACGGTTCACGCCGTCGTGACGACCTCACTGTGCTCGCGGGAGGTTGGCGCAAGGTTGGCGCCGTGACGTGCCGTACGCCGCGCCGTGCCGTCAGTCGCGCCGGGCCGCGGTCAGGCGGCCCCGCGCGATCGCGCGGCGGGTGTCGTCCCGGCCGAGCAGACGCAGCGCGTGTTCGTGGATCTCCGCGTCGTACGGGGCCCGTCCGCCGTAGCGCAGGGCGTGTTCCGGGCGGGTGCTCGCCAGGACGGCCTCGCGTACGGCCACTTCGAGGCGGGTGCGCCACTCCTCGATGCCGGGGGCTTCGGAGCGGGGGAGCAGCGGGCCGCCGTAGAGGCGCAGGGCGGTATCGGTGTCGCCCTGCTCCAAGGCGCGCAGGACGTCGGCGGCGTCGCAGGAGACCGGGGTCGTCAGGGCGTAGCGGCGGGGCGAGACACCGCCGCCGAGGGCGCGGCGCAGGTGGGAGATCTCCGCCTTGAAGGTGGACGCGGTGACCGGCCGGTCGCCGTACAGGGCGGCGCGCAGCCGCTCGGGGGAGAAGCCGTCGGGTTCGAGCGCGAGCAGGGTGAGGATCTCCACCTGGCGCGGGCGCAGGGGGAGCGGGCGTCCCTCCCGCGCGGCCGGCACGGCTTGCTCCGTGCCGAGGCAGGTGAGCCGCAGCTGTCCTGGACGCGGCTGTTCCGTGGTGAGGCGGGCCTCGATGGTGGACACCAGCGTGCGTACGGTGGACATGGCCAGGGGGTGCGAGCGGTCCCAGGTGGTCGACAGGTCCAGTACGCCGAGGACGCGCCCGTCCGGGTCGTGGACCGGGGCGCAGTAGCAGACCCAGCCGTGCAGGGCCGACACCAGGTGCTCGGCCGAGAAGACGGAGCTGGGACGGCCGGTGCGCAGGGCGAGGGACAGGGCGTTGGTGCCCATGGCCTGCTCGTCCCACCGGCCGCCCGGCGCGAAGTTGACGCGCTCGGCCCGGCGGCGCATGGCCGGGCCGCCGCAGGTCCACAGGATGGTGCCGGACTCGTCGGTGACCGCCGTGACGAACCCGGCGTCCTCGGCGATGCTGCGCAGTTCCCCGGCCAGGCCCGAGACGGGCCGGTACAGCGGTGAGGACGTCCAGCGCTGGTGGACGGGGCCGCCGTCGGTGACCGGGGCGCTGTCCCGCCCGGGGTCCACGCTGCTCAGGGAACGCGCCCAGGACTCGGTCACCTCGTGGCGCAGCGCCGCGCTGCCGCCCGGCCGTGCGCCCGCGACGCTCAGCCGCGGCACCCAGCGGGACCACTCGTGCTCCAGCACGGCTCTTTGCTGCCGGAGGTCAGGGCGCTGTGACATGGCCTCTCCCTGCCGTCGTACGTCGTACCGGGAGGACCCGGTTCCAGGCACGGTGCCGGCCCGGTCCGCGGTCTGAGGTCAGTGTTACCGGATGCGGAGGGGCGGGGTCGAGGAGAGTGGCGGAATGCGTGGAACCGACAGAGAGCGCAGGGCCCGGGAACGACCCCGCCCTGAACGGGCGACCGCCTGACTGGATGTTTGTCCGATGCTCGCATGCCGCCGTACGGGTGACGGGTTCACTCGACCCGACGGACGGGGCCCGGCCCGCGTACCACCGGTGCGCCGCGTCGCGTTGCCCGGGCATGGACAGTACTGAGACGGCGCGGCGTCCTGCCGGGAACGACGCCGCTCCC
Source organism: Streptomyces sp. NPDC006235 (assembly GCF_040613735.1). Lineage (NCBI taxonomy): Bacteria > Bacillati > Actinomycetota > Actinomycetes > Kitasatosporales > Streptomycetaceae > Streptomyces > Streptomyces sp. NPDC006235. Next base: position 5,233 of record NZ_JBEXSR010000005.1, on the reverse strand, counting down.
CGGTCGTTCGCCGAACTCACCAGCGGATACAGGGGGCATCCGCCCATCTACGCGGCGCTCGTCGCCGAATGGCAGGCCAGGGGCCACGCCGTCCCGGAGCATCGTGACGGCCAGTGGGTCTCCTTCGCGGCGCCGTCCGCGAGCGAGACGTGGGCCGCCGTCACCACATGGGCCGTCGGCCGGCACCCGGGGACGGCCGCCCTCGACGGCGCGCGCCTCACCAGCAGTCGGCCACCGCGTGCTCCGCGCTGACCGGTGCCAGTACGGCGAGGGTCTCGGTGGCCTCCCGCAGGGCCGATTCCAGCCTGCCGGGCGCGTGCAGGCTGCCCGTGCCGTCCGGCGGGACGAGCCATTCCAGGCGACCGGCGGGCCGGTACGGCGGCGGCACGGCGACCCAGGAGCCCCGGCCGACGTGCCGGACTCCGGAACCGACCCACTCGCTGACGGGGTCGGGCGGCAGGAAGAAGCCCACCCTGCGTGCCGCGCTGTCCACCAGGGTGGGGCCGGGCACCTTCAAGGGGTCGCGCCACAGATAGTCCAGGGCGAGCAGGCCGAGCCGGTCGGGGACGCTGAGCACGTCCCAGTACCGCCCCGCCTCCACGAGCACGGTCCCCGTGCCGTAGTCCCACTCCCGCTTGCACTCCTGGGGGTCCCTGGCGGCCGCGGCGAGCCACTCGACGGCTTGCTTCCACATCACGCTCTGCATGGCCACCCCAGGCACAGTCGGCCGACGCCCCCGACGGGCGCCCGCTGGACACGGGCCGGTGACCCGCGGAGCCTCGGGCTCCGCGTGCCGGTCCGGCACGGGCCATGCTCGTAGATATTTCTACGCGCTGGAAGGGGTGGCGCGGTCTGGCGTTTCGGTCGGGCATGTCCCGGTCGAAAGGGGGCACCCGCAGGTGGATCCCGTAAGGCATCGATCAACTCCGTGCGCGTCCATGCCGCCCCGCTGAAACCGGCCATCGAGAGATGGACGACTGGAGGAGGAGCCGGGGAGCGCGCCGGGCGGACGAGACGCCGGTGCCGGAAATGCGGGGTCTCCTAGGCATGCTCTCCGCCCGGCGATCACCGCCACTGTGCGGGAGGTGTGGACCAGTCCACGAGGGCGCGCGGGCGTGATGTGCGGATCGCGGAATTTTGCCTTCACAGAACCTCCCACTGTGCTGGCCAGAACGCGCCTTGTTCGGTCAACTCCGAACGCATCAAGGTGGGTTGAGCACTTGAGCATCAGGAGTCACAAGCGCGCTGCTTGACCCGTGCGACCGAACCGCACGGGTACTGACGGGGGAACTGATGAGGTGCGCGCGTGTCCACCGCCGACGGGCGGGGACCGAGTCCTCGCGCATGGCCGGCACGTCTCTCCCTCACCTCTCTTGGTGCCTTCATCCGGTGCCCGAGACAGGGATTAGGAGGGGGAATGCCGATGAGTGCAGTGAGCGCCGCCAAGCCGACGTATCCCGGCGTCTACGTCGAAGAGCTTCCCAGCAGCACCCGCACCATCTCGACCCTGACCACTTCGGTGACCGCCTTCGTGGGCCACACCCGCCGCGGCCCGCTGAACGAGCCGGTCCGCGTCACCAGCTTCACCGAGTTCGAGCGCCGCTTCGGGGGACTGAGCGCCCAGAGCGCCGTCGGCTACGCCGTTCACCAGTTCTTCGGCAACGGCGGCACCGTCGCCGTGATCGTCCGCGTCGCCAAGGCCGGCAGCGGCAAGGCCGCCTGCGTCACGCTGGAGTCCACCGAGGGCCACAGCGAGTGCGACGTCCTCGCGGTGCACGCCAAGGAACCCGGCGTGTGGGGCAACGGTCTGCGCGTCGCCGTCGACTACGACACGCCCCGCCCCGACGAGACCTTCAACCTGCGCGTCCACGACGCCAAGGGCGAGGCCCGCGAGAGCTACACCGGCCTGTCCACCGACCCGTCCCACGGCCGTTACGTGCAGACCGTCGTCAACGCCGCCTCCCGGCTGATCCGCGTCGAGGTCGTCGGCGAGGGCCGGCCCGACCCGTCCGGCACCGTCTCCAAGCCCTTCGGACACGAACTGCCCGACCTCGCCGTGGACCTCACCGTCAAGATCGGTGACGTCGAGCGGGAGTTCACGCTCTACGACCCCGACTGCGACGGCGAGGCCCCGCACTCCGTCACCGAGCTGGCGCTGCTGCTGGAGCGCAAGCTGCGCGCCCTGCCCGACGCGCCCGGCAAGCACGCCTTCGCGGGCGCCGAGGTCACCGCCTTCGGCCGGCGCGTCCAGGTCGTCGCGGGCTCCACCGACCCCGAGGACGTCGTCCGCTTCCTCGGCGAGTGCGCCAACGACCTGGGCCTGGAGGCCTCGGTCAACCCGCCCGTCTTCCCGCTGGAGGGCGGCGAGGACGGCGAGGCGCCCGGACCGCGCGACCTCATCGGCTCCGAGGCCGACAAGTCCGGCATCCAGGCGCTGCGCGGCGTCGCCGACGTCAACCTCCTCGTGCTGCCCGAACTCGCCGCCTACGAGAAGACCGAGGACGCCGTCACCGTCGTCTCGGCCGCCCAGCGGCTGTGCCAGGAACGGCGCATCTTCCTGCTGGTCGACGCGCCGGGCACCTGGGTCACCGTCGACACCGCCCGGGCCGGGCTCGCCGCCTTCGAGGCCGTACGCGGCAACCACGCCGGCCTGTACTTCCCGCACCTCCAGCTCACCGACCCCCTCACCGGCCGGCTGCGCTCCTTCCCGCCGTCCGGCGCCGTCGCCGGAGTCATCGCCCGTACGGACTCCGAACGCGGCGTGTGGAAGGCCCCGGCCGGCACCGAGGCCCGGCTCGCCGGCGTGCACTCCCTCACGGTCAACCTCACCGACCGCGAGACCGGCCTGCTCAACCCGCTCGGCGTCAACTGCCTGCGCACCTTCCCGGTGACCGGCCCGGTGGTCTGGGGAGCGCGCACGCTGGAGGGCTCCGACGCCCTCGACAGCGAGTGGAAGTACGTGCCGGTGCGGCGGCTCGCCCTGCACGTCGAGGAGAGCCTCCAGCGGGGCCTGCAGTGGGTGGTGTTCGAGCCCAACGACGAGAACCTGTGGCAGCAGATCCGGCTCGCCGCCTCCTCGTACCTGCACACCCTCTTCCGCCAGGGCGCCTTCAAGGGCGGCACGCCCCGCGACGCCTACTTCGTCAAGTGCGACAGCGACACCACGACCACCGAGGACATCGAGAACGGCATCGTCAACGTCCTGGTCGGCATCGCGCCGGTCCGCCCGGCCGAGTTCGTGGTCGTCAAGATCCAGCAGACGTCCGGGCAGTTCGCGCTCTGAGGAACGCTCCTAGGAACCCTTGAGGACATTTTCGATGGCAGAGTTCACGGTCAACGCCCATCGTTTCGACCCGTACAAGAACTTCAAGTTCCTGGTCCTGTGGGACGGTCGGACGGTCGCGGGTATCAGCAAGATCAGTCCGCTGAAGCGGACGACGGAGGTCGTCAAGCACCGCCACGGCGGTGACCCGTCCTCCCCGCGCAAGTCGCCGGGCCGCTCCGAGTTCGAGGGCATCACCCTGGAGCGCGGCGTCACGCACGACCCCGAGTTCGACCGCTGGGCCAACAAGGTCTGGCAGGTCGGCGCGGGCCTCGGCTCCGAGGTGTCCCTCGCGGACTTCCGCAAGGACATCGTGATCCAGGTCCTCAATGAGGCCGGCCAGGTCGCCGTCTCGCACAAGCTGTACCGGACCTGGCCGAGTGAGTACCAGGTCCTCGGCGAACTGGACGCCAACGCCAACGCGGTGGCCATCCAGTCGCTGAAGCTCGAGTGCGAGGGCTGGGAGCGGGACTACGAGGTGCCCGAGCCGGAGGAGCCCTCCTTCCTGAACCCGGCGTAGCGCTCCGCTGGGGAGCGCCGCCGGTGGGGTTGTTGTTCGTCCGCGGGTGCGTCGTGGCTTGTCGCGCAGTTCCCCGCGCCCCTTCGGGCACGTACTGAAGCTGCTGAGACACAGGCACTGGGGGAGGCATGGCCATCACACAGGCGGCCGAGTTCCTGGCCACCTGGGAGACCGGTCTTGACCGGGCCCCGGCCGGGCGGGCCCTGCTGCTGCACGGGGCCGCCCGGCCGGACCTGGGCGGCGACCGGGAGGCACTGCTGTCACTGCCGGTGGGGCAGCGCGAGGCGGACCTGTTCGCCCTGCGCCGGGCCCTGTTCGGCGAGCGCATGCAGGTGCGCCTGGAGTGCGCGGCGTGCGGCGCGGACATGGAGTTCGAGCTGGACGCCGGGGAGTTCGCCCGCACCCTGGCCGACCGGGGCGATCCGCTGGTGCGGGTCGCCGAGGACGGCTGGGAGGTCGAGTTCCGGGTGCCCGCCGTCGCCGACCTGACGGCGGCGGCCCGGGACACCGACCCACGCCGGGCCCTGCTGTCCCGGTGCGTGGTCACCGCCGTACGCGACGGGCAGCCCGTGTCCGCGGACACCTTGCCCGTCGCCGTACAGCGCCGGATCGCCGAGGCGGCCCGGGCCGCGGACCCGGGCGGCGACGTCACGCTCAACGTCGCCTGCCCCGAGTGCGGGGAGGCCACCCGGGCCGAGCTGGACATCGCCTCCTACCTGTGGACCGAACTGGACGCCTGGGCCCGGGACCTCCTGCTCGACGTCCATCTGCTCGCCACCGCCTACGGCTGGAGCGAGCCGGAGATCCTGGCGCTCAGCCCGCTGCGGCGCCGCTACTACCTGGAGCTGTGTGCGGATGTCTGAGTCCACTGGGGACGATCGCCCGGAGCCCGACTTCCTCGACCGGCTGCTCGCCCGGCACGCGGCACCCGCCGCGCGGCGCCCCGGCGTGGTGCGCGTACGGCCCCGGCTGGCCGGACCGTTCGAACGGGTCGAGGCGGTACGCAACGGTGCGCCCGACCCGGACGGCACCGAGCCGCTGTGGCCCGTCGCCGCCCCGGCCGCCGCCGCCCGGCCGGACCTGGCACGCCCGGCGGCCCGCGAGGTCGTCCGCACCGAGCGGGAGCGGACGGTCGTACGGACCGAGCAGGCCCCCGCACCGGCCGAGACCGGGATGAGTCCCGCCCGGCCGGTCGAGCCCGAGGGACCGCTGCTGCGCCCCGTCACACCGGCGGGCCCCACGCCGCGGCCGGTCCCCGACACCGCGCGCCGCGCGGCGGGCCGGGGCCGTACCGAGCGGGCGGCCCCCACGAACGCGGCGTCCGTGCCACCCCCCCCTGGCGCGGACGCCGCTCCCCCCGCCGCCGTGTCCGCCGCGCTGCTCCCCAGCGC